>NZ_JBOFBG010000031.1:0-85230 GCF_051594305.1 Paenibacillus sp. IHBB 3054
TATATTACAGCCTCAAAAATACCGATAAGTCAGTTCAAGAGCGTAATTGCTTCTACTGAGTTAGGGAAAGAGTACACAATTACGAATATGTTTGATGGGAAGCTGAATACAGCATGGGTTGAGGGCGCCAAAGGAACTGGAATCGGGGAGACCCTTACTTTAGAGTTGAAACCAGGTACATATGTTGATGGTGTGCGGATTATCAACGGTTATATGAAAAGCAAGGAGAGCTATGAGAACAATGCAAGAATCAAAACCATTCGCTTATCGTACCTTGTGCGCACTAATAATAAGTCAGAATGGATAACGGAAGATGTTGATCTTGCTGACTTGCCTTTCGATTCCAAGAAAGTTGCAGATCAGAATAGCATATATCTTCTTTCGCAACAGATCGGTCAGATCGATCAAGAAGTCAGCAAGATTAAATTAACCATACTATCGACCTATCCTGGGAAAAAGTTTGTTGATACCTGCGTGTCAGAATTAATTGTACTTAAGTAATATAAGTAAGCATACGGATTTCATCCTAATGAAACGAGGATATTGTGTATGGGAAATCCTTTAATTAAATTCGATATAACAAAATCTTTGCAGGAATTAGATGGAGAGGATTGGGGTGAACCTACATACAATTCTAACCTTGTTAAAAACGTTCATCGTCTTAGAACAGTACCACTAAAAGATTTCACTAATGAAGACTTAAGGTTAATGATTGGTCAGAAATTCTGTTTAGCGTATCTTGTCCCTATTGCTCTTGAACGATTAGCCGAGAACGAGTTTGTATCAGGGGCGAGGTATACAGGTGATCTGCTTTGTGCCATGTTAGATATAGGATATGAGTTTTGGAAGGAAAACATTGATTTACATTGGGAGTTTAATTCAATCGTTATTGGAGTCAATCACTGTCTTGAAGTATTAAAACCAATGCTTGAACAGTACATTTCTCCCAGAAGTGAGTAATCCAAGAAAAGAACTGCGGATTCCATAGAGGATTATCATAGCGATCGTACTGTCGCTCCTTATGGGCTGTACCCGTTGGAGGATCATGGATGCTCGTGGAAGCTGATGAATGCTAAAACGCTACTGACATTACGTTGTCAGTAGCGTTTTTGTATAGTCGGAGTATGCGAATTTCGCAGTGCTTTGGAGATAGTGCGAACTACTCAGAATCTTATCATAAAGGTGGAATTTATTCATGAGCAATGTCAATTGGGAAGTAGATCCGGACCACAGCTCCGTTGAGTTTTTGGTGACGCATTTAATGATTAGTAAAATTAAAGGAGTATTTGAGCGTTTTCAAGCAAGCTTAAGCTTTGACCCAAAGGATTTGGCAACTATGGGTATTCAGGCTTCCATAGACGCAAATAGCATCACAACCCGCCAACCGCAGCGAGACGAACACCTGAGGAGCGACGACTTCTTTCATGTAGCTAAGTATCCAACCATTACGTTTCAAAGCACTAGCTGCATCCTAGCTGGCGAACGGCAATATGAACTTACGGGCAATTTAACTCTGCATGGAGTCACAAAGCCCATCATTTTTCACACGGTTTTTGAAGGACTAAACAAAGATCCTCGTGGCCGGGAACGTGCAGGATTTCATTCAATAGCCAGTATCGAACGCAATGAGTTTGGCTTGTCATTTAACTCGCCGCTGGAAACGGGTGGTATAATCGTCGGAAATGAAGTGAAGATCGAGCTTTATATCGAGGCAATTAGAATAGAGTAGCGAGGGTAGCGAGCCTATATTCTAAATTTGAACAAAACATGGAAAGGGTATTCAGAAAAATAGCATCCTGTATTCATCAATCCCCTTCTTCAAATGAAGTGCAGCAATTAATCACAGAATGGAAAAGTTATCTTGAACAATGTATGTCATATCAATCAAATGTAATGCGGTATCAAGGATGCAACCAAGAAGGTGCTGCAGAGTATCGATTGTTCAAGTCAAAAGAATAAATACATCATCACGAGTGCGAAAAAATAGAATTGTACACGAATTCAAGAATGGCCACAATGATCGGCGTGGCCATTCTTGGTTTTTGTACACATTAATTGTTTCCGGATTGGGCCGTCATCCCACGTTTTGTACACGGATTATAGAGATACCCCACTACCAAGTTAGACTTTTGTACAGTTCTATACTTCGTCAAATACCTCTTTCAAAATATTGAGTGCTTTTTTTTGTTCCTTAGCACTTCTTTTTAACAGCAAAGCATGAATTGCCATAATATCTTCGCTATCTTGTTTGCCTCCTAAATTCATTAGTTCAAAGAATTCAATATTCAGGGCGGTCGAAATCTTTATGATAGTCTCTATTGTTATGTTACTTTCACCGCGCTCAACTCTGCCCACAAAGGAGAAGGATGAGCCTATTTCATCTGCTATTTCCTGCTGGGTTAAACTCTTTTCAGTTCGTAACTTCCTTACAATAGCACCAATTTGTTCAGCAATAGTTTGATTCATATAAGTTATCTACTCCCTTACTAAGAAGTGTAGACAATAGACGAAATGTAGTGTAGCCACTAAAAGATTCAAAATAATTTAATATTGTCCGTATATGTATCGTGAGTTATACTGTAAATATCTTCAAAAAGGACAAAGTTCTGTTGATATTTAGTTTAATGATTAAACTCCTCAATGCTATAGGGATTTGACTGATGGGGAACGTATTGGTTATATTTGTAATAATGTAGATAATATTTCTATAATTACACCTAAGAGGCTCCTTTTTAGTGAAAAATCTATTTTACGGAGGCGTTGGTAGTGGGGAACAATATAGACAATGATGTTTATTTGCTTTCGGAGCATATACATGCCCTGGATAAAGGGTTCGAGTTATTCCGACTGAGCTATAGACAGAACAATTGGGACGAAGCGGATCGTATTGCTAATCAAATTTTATCCTTGGCTGAACATTTGTATGAAAATAAGAAAAAATGGGGCGAAATTGTTAGTCCTTTGAACCAAATGATCAAGCGCCCTTTGATATTTTATTTTGGCTACGGGTATTTAGCGAAGTCTATCGTTTATCAGAAGCAAGGTCTTTTTGATCGGGCTAGAGAATACATAGCCAAATATGCAGATTTGGGATGGTATGAGAATGCTACAAATGAGGACATAGAGGAAATCGAGCGTTTTAAAGGGTTTTCGAAGGCCAACGGGTATGCCGTTGATTTGTTGTCTGGCAAGAGGGGATTACTGAAAGAATATATTGACTTTATACAAGAAAATGATGAAGAAACACTGCCCGGACTGATTACAATTTTTGAGGCTGCAAACCTGAATGAATGGGATATAGACGATTATTACTATAGCTCTATTCCTGAACATTTAGATGCTTTTTCCGAGCTTGAAGACCTTGGAAATCGGGTGTATTACGTAAAATTGCTGAATCAACTTGCCGCCTATAGTTTGAACCAGCGGCGGTACGATATCGCAATAAATTATATGCTTGATTATATGCAAATAGCAGTTACAATGGACTTATACAGGGAATTTTTTACAACTATAGCTATGTTTGAAAACGTTCGTTCACTTGCTACAACGGAGCAGCTGAGTAAGTACAAAAATATTTTACAGGAGGTGCATCATGAAAAAAGCATTAGTAGCTACATTTATGCTGATGACATTTCTTAGTATTTTAATTCCGGTTTCCTCTTCACCTTCAAATGCAAACATCACTCCATTCAATCATGGTGTTAACGGGTAATGAAAGGCCACTTGCAATATGCAGGTGGCCTTTCATTTTTTGTATCTTGTCAAAGTGTAGCGTTATTTCTCGATATAGTCTGTGATGTTATAAGCAAAATATGGATCGGAATTGACACTAAAGAAGAGATGATAAATGACAAATTGAATATTGTCTTATACTGAAAAGTCTGTGCTTGGATATAGTCACAAGATAGGTACATAAGTATTGCCGAAACAAAAACGTATTTGTTGAATTTTTTTTGCTTGTACTGATCCGCAGGATTTCCGCATGAAGCCACGTACAAAAGACAGAATGGCTATAGTAAATACTGTTGCCATCTCTTCACGCTCCCTTCTAGTAATAGAATACCCATTATGTAAAAGTTCTAGCCCTGTACACATATTATCGGCTGCAGATCCGCGGGTCGAGGTTAACCGCTGAAGGAAGTGCGCCGTTACAGTGTTGCGGAGAACCATATCACAAATAAACACAAAGTAGAAAAGCATTTTCTTGGAGGAATATGTAATGGAGATTCACGAATTAGTAAACCAAGTTAAATCAAAAGAGGATTTAATCTCCTTTTTAAGTCAATTAAGAAATGATTTAAATCAGAATAATAGGGATTGGGAAAATCAAACCTTAGAGAGCTATCTTGAAGCGATGGAAGCATGGCTTACTGATTATAGTAATATTCCATCACAACCAACTTGGAAGACATTTGCTGATATTTTATACGCTTCAAAGATATATGAGTAGGTAAAAACAACCAAGCACTGCCCCAGGGGCATCGCTTGGTTGTTTGCATTCCGCTTAATCAGCTCATCCCGCCTAAATCCCTACTCCGGAACTCCCTGTGTCAATCCATGCACATACGTCTGCCAAGGTGTGTCGAGCGCTCCTTCACCCGGGTTGTAGGTGAAGGAGTATTCCACTGTATCCCCTTGCTGCAGGTTGAGGAGCGGGTAGGTGAAGTTGCCGTTCCCTGTAGAGGTCATGGCGACGTTGAGCTGGCCGCCGCCATTAATTTTGTAGTGCAGGTCGGCGAAGGTCGCGCCGTTAACGTAGAATTGCAGGTTGTTGGCGGTCTTCTTCAGGCCGCGCACGCTGTCGCCGATGACGACGGTGCCGGGTGACGGCGTGACGACAGTGATAGTGCTGGCGGCCGTTTTGCTGCCGTCAGCGGTTGTGGCTGTTACGGTGACAACGCCCAGCGCGAGGCCGGCTACGCTGCCGGTTGCGTTGACGGAGGCGATGCCGGGATTGGAGACCGACCAGTTGACCCCTTTGTTGGTAGCGTTCGAAGGCGCTACGCCCGCAGTTAACTGGATGCTCTTGCCTACCTCTACTTGGGAAGAGGACGGTGTGACGGTGACGCCGCTAACTGGAACGTTGCCGGGATTTTCGCCGCCTGTGCCTTCTTTGTACACCCGCACATAGTCCACCTGCATTGTAGCCGGGATACTGGATGGGTCCGGTATGCGGCCCCCGTCGAAATGGCCGCCGACTGCCAGGTTCATGATGAGGTAGAACGGCTGATCGAACGGTGCGTCGGGATTGTTCGGCGCGGCGACAGAATACCATTGCTCACGGCTTACTTTGAAGAAGAATTTGCCGTCTACATACCATTTGATGTTGTCATCTTCCCACACCATAGAATAGACGTGGTAATCGTTCGCGAACGTCTGCCCTTGCGGGAAGTGATACTCACCGGCGATATAGCGGTTCACCGGCCATTGGCCGCCGAAGTGGATAGCCCCGCTGGTGGTGCCGGGCAGCCGCCCTTTGGCTTCCATGATGTCGATTTCGCCGGATGCAGCCCAGGCTCCGTACATGGAATTCTCCGGCAGCATCCAGAGCGCCGGCCAGATGCCGTCGCCGGTAGGCAGCTTGGCGCGGATGTCCACCCGGCCGTACTCAAGGGACATATGATTCTTGGTGTTGATTTTACCGGAGGAATACTCCGCGTACCGGTTCGGGTCCTGCGGGAACGAACGGTGATCGTTCAAGGCCCGGATGTTCAGCTGTCCGCCAGTCACGAATACGTTCTGTGTACTGTTCGTGTAGTGCTGCATCTCCGCATTGCCCCAGCCCCAGCTGTTGATATCATCGCTGATGTAATAGCCCGTTTCATAATTCCATTTGCTTGTATCGAGTGCGGTGCCGCTGAATTCATCCTGCCAGATGAGGTTCATGCCGGCGATGGCCGGATCACTTGGCGTCCCGATGGCAATGTCTTCATGGTCGGTTTCATCGGGACGCGGTGCATTGGGGTTGCCAATAAAGTTGTAATACACATAGTTGCTGCCGACGTTTCCGCCGGACTGCCCGTTTAACGGGTAGCCGATACGGATTTCCATGTTCTCCTGAATCGGCTGGAACCACAGGCCGTAGACGTAGTCTGCCCAGTATCCCCACTGGTTGGCGGCGGACATGTTATTGTATCCATTGCCCGAGTAGACGAATCCGCTCTGGCCGGAGCTGCTGAGATCGACCCATTGCCCGCCTATTTTAATCTGATACACGAAGTTGCCTAGTTCGCTGCCAATCGGTGCGCCTCCGTCAATCTTAGGTAACGGGAAGCCGATGGCGCCGCTCTTGTCCGCTGTGTAGGTGGTACCGTCGTAAGCGGAGAGGACGAACGAGTTGCGGACAGGCTGATTGAAGGTAATGGTGTAGATGAGGCTGGCGGAAGAGGTCTTCGACTCCAGCTTGACGTTGATCGATTCTGTTACCTTAAACCAGTAACCGCCGCCTCCTTCAGTAAATTGGCCGAAATTGCTGTCATAGATCCAGCCGCTGGCCGCATTGTTGTCGATGTTAATCCACTGGCTGCCGCTAACAGGCTTGACGGACAGCTTCAGATCGTGAGCTACCGCATCGTAGATGAGGCCCGGATTGTTGTTGAAGATGGGATACGTAAAACCTGCGCTGCCGGTGAAGCCCGCCGTAAGTGCCGGTCCTTGCGTCGGAGTCATCGACGTGATGGTAGCAGTGTTAACGTTCTGGAACACAAGCGTGTAATCCAGTGTAACTCCGCTATTGGCTTTAGAGTATAGCTGAATTTCTGTGGTGGCGGTTAGCGTAAACCAGTAGCCATTCACGCCTCCGTCGCTCCAATGTCCCCAGTTCTGGTTATAGACATAACCGCCTGCGCTGTCGATGTCTACCCAATTGCCACTTTTCTTCACCTTAACGCCCACATCGCCGGAAACGTCGCTCCAGCTGGCGGCGCCTCCATTGAAGACCGGCATAACAAACCCAAAGCTGGCTTGCCCCACTCCGGATTTGGAGATGACCGGCCCGTCTGCCGCCGAGAAATAAGCCATGGACGTTACAGTGTTGCCTGCCGCTTGAACCCTGGAAGCTGGTAACAAGCCGATGCCCGACAACATCACCAGCGCGAGGAACAGGCTCCATACTTTGCGTGTAAACCTAATCTCAGCCTTGTACATTCGTTTCATACTTGCCCTCCTTTAGAATCGTTTGGCACAATAGAAAACGTTTACAAATTATTACATCTATATTCTAACCAATGGAACAATTGGGTTAAAGGTACAGGATTTTATATGAAGGCCCATTATTTTGGCTTTAGGCAGGATAAACCCCAAAAATCCCCCATAAAGGGGGATCGGCACACTTATTTCCGCCGGATCATCTGTCTGTATTCCGTGGGCTGCATGCCTGTGACTTCGCGGAAGGCCCGGGTGAAGCTTTTGTAGCTTTCATACCCAACCAGTGGCGTGATTTCGACGATTTTGTATTCCGTCTCGGCCAGCAGCCGCCGGGCTTTATCTAGCCGCACATCACGCAAGTATTCGGCGAACCCTTTACCGACATTCTTTTTGAACAGGTTGGAGAAATAAGCGTAGTTCAGCGACACATGGTTGGAAACCATGGCGAGATCAAGCGGTTTGTGGTAATTTTCGTGGATGAAGCGGATCGCTTCGTTCAGGTCCTGCGAGTTACGGTAGCTGCACTTAAACTCGTAATAGAAATGGTTGAGACGCAGCATCTGATGCTGCAGCGCCTGAATATAATCACGGATGCCCGGATAGTCATACAGGTTACGCAGCGATTCAATATCTAGCGCATCTTCCCCCATGTAAGGGCGTATCACCCACTCGTACTCCTCCAGCATCTGCACCACAGCCCGGCATAACCGATCGGTGTACTGAATGTGATAACGCTGCAGCACATCTTTGTGAAAAAGCATCGAGATGCCCTCGGCGATTTTGCCGTCGTTGTTAGCTCCGATGAAACGGAACAAAGCGTACAGCTCCTCGTGGGGAAGCTGCCACTGCTGCATAAGCCCCGCGATGTTCTCCGGCAGCATACAGCGCAGCTCGGGGAATAAATAGCTGTGCCGGTATAGCTCCTGGACCACGGCGTAGGCGCAGGGAAGCGCCTTTAACCCTTGCTGCGGCCCGGTCATGACGGCTGTAGCGCCAATCTGTGCGGTCTTGAGAGCGGCGGGCAGCTTGTCGGTAGGAACAGAGGCATCAACGGCTAATATCAGGTGCGGCCGGTGCTGAAGGCAGATGAAGCCCTCACTGCCATACACGCGGTAGGCGATGGATTCCATGCTGTGGGCGCTGCTGGCACCCGGCTGGTTAATCCGCCGCTCCTCGCGCAGCAGGCAGAGCCGGTAGCTGCGCCATAGCTCTGCATTTTGCTGCTCCGTCTCGCCCACCCACACCTCATCGCTTACCGAGCCCTGCATGTATAGGCTGAGTTCCTTGCGGTCCGTCTCCCGGGCGAGCCGGGATAGCTGCTCCATGTTGCGCGAAAGCGCCTGCCGGGTCCGGATTTCCTGCCACACATGCTCAACCGAGGCTTGCAGATCCTCGCGGTTCACCGGCTTGAGCAAATAGCCCTTCGCTCCCAGTTCGATCGCCTTCTGGGCGTAAGCGAAATCGCCGTATCCGCTAATGATCAGGTAATCAGCTGTGATGTGCTCTTCCCGTGCGTGCGCCATCAGCGTCAGTCCGTCCATATCGGGCATGCGGATATCGGTAATGACGAGCTGGATGCTGTTCTGACGAAGCAGCTGCAGCGCCTCTATGCCATTCCCCGCGCAGTAAATGTTGTCCGGCTGGAGCGGGAATTGGCGCACCATAGCCTGCAGGCCGTCGCGGATATGCTTCTGATCGTCCACAATCAGCATATTGATCAACTTTTACCATCCCCCCAGATTGACTTGTTCCCAAGGCAACCGTATCGTGACGCATGTATAGGCGCCCGGTATGCTATCAATGGAAAGCCCGCTGCCCTTGCCGTAGTGCAGCTGCAGCCGTTTGTGCACATTCTCTAATCCTAGGCCGTTTTGGCTGGCGACAATCGGGTTATCCGACTCATCCTCCAGCGCCTCTTGCAGATTGCTCAGCGTCTGAGTGCTGATGCCAGCTCCGTTGTCGCGGATTTCAATCAGAAGCATGAGGTTGTTCTCCACGGTTACGTTAATTTCGATAATGACGCTGCTCCCCGGGGGCGCTGCATGATGCACGGCGTTCTCCACAATGGGCTGCATGCACATTTTCGGAATGGGGTAGCGCAGCACCTCAGGCGGAAGGTCCGCCCGCAGTTCGAAGCTGCTGCCTTCCATAAAGTTAATGAAGCGGATATAGCTCTGAATATTGGCTAGCTCATCCCCGAGACTGACAGTATCGCCCCGCCACTGCATGCTGTAACGCAGCAGTGAACCGAGTGACACCAACGCACCGGCGATGGCCGGCTGCCGCTCCACTTCCGCATGCATCCGGATCGACTCTAGTGCGTTGTACAGGAAGTGGGAATTAATCTGCGAATGGAGCGAATGGAGCTGTGCGTTTTTGGCGATCAGCTGCTTATCAACGACCTGGGTCATCAGGCGCTGAATTTCATCAAGCATGTTGTTGTAGCTGACGGCGACATAGTCGATTTCATCACCGGGTTCATTGTCGCCAAGACCTGTATGGATCTTGGCATCAAGCTGGCCTCTGCGCACCTTGCGCATGGAGGCCAGTACCATCTCCAGACGGCGGAAAATGCGCCGGGTCATATATGAAACTAACAGCAGCATCATCAGCAGCACGCAGGATGTAATGGCCACGACGAGCAGGTACCAGCTTCGCGGCCCCTTCATCAGATCATGGCGGGAAGCGATATCAATGACATAGGCATCCAGCGGCGCGATGTAACGGTATAGCGCATAATAGGTCTGATCACCCGCCCGGACCTCGACGGGATTGTTATGCTGCAGTACGTCGAGCTGCCCGTGAACGCGGGTAAGGATCTCATCCAGCTGCTCGCCTGCGTCCAGGGCAAAAGCATGCGAGGTATTATAAACATGGCGTGAAGGAGCGGTCCCATCCATGACAACAGAGAAGAAATTGTCCCCTGTCTCCTCCTCTAAAAGATTGCTGAAAAAGACGCTGTGCCGGGTCCGGATTTCCATGATGGTAGGCCGCTTGTACTGCTGTCCCTGAAGGCGCACCAATCTGTAGTAGGATAACGTATGCTCTCCGTCCTGAAGGGAGAACAAGCGGTAAGCGGCTCCGTTCTCTTCACGCAGCGACCTCCAGTAGTCCTGCGGCCAGAAGCGGTCGTAATGATAGATTTCCGGCCAGATCTCGTACAGGTTCGGGTTATCGACATAGAAGCTTAGCTCGCTAACCATGTCGTAGCTTTGAATAATATTATGCATTTGCTCGTATTGATTCTGCCTGAACTTGACGAGCCGCAGACCGTCGGCCCGCATATCGGAATGAATGAAGTCCACAAATGCTTTCTGCGTCAGAGCTGTTGAGGAAGCGTTCTCAAGCATATCCATGCGGCTGCGCAGCTGTTCCTCCAGGCGCGAGACGTGGCTGCTGCCGGTGGCCATGGCGTCCTTGTAGAGCTGGGTTTCCTGCGCACGGATAAACAGGAAGGATACCACAATGGCAGGAATGGCAATCATCAGGCTGAAAGCCAGAAATAATTTTTGCGATATACGGGAATTGCGGTAAAGCTTCCTTATTTTCATCCATACAGCCTTCATTCCCATACCTCCCTACATTTGTAATATACCATGTATTACAAACCTTCAGGCAGGTAAACAGGAGAATGAGCGAACTTGCTGAAACTTCTGCGTAAGCAGGCAAGACCGGCTGCCCTCAGGCAGCCGGCAGTACTGTTAATCGGCCATTTTCGCTTTCCGCACATCCAGCTCGGCCTGGCGGAACTCCATTACCTGCTGGAAGCCGTAACTGTCACGGCGCTCAAGGAAGCTTGCGAAGATTTTGTCAAACGCAGCCTCATCCTTGGCTGTAATCAGCTCCGGCAGCACTTCCTCCCAGTTCTGTGAAATCCGTGACCAAGCTACTGCAACCTCGGAATCGCCTAGCGGGTCCAGCCCCTTGTAAATGCCGCTGTCAATATCGGCCTGAGCGTTGGCGAAGTCCTCCATCTGCTTGATCACAGGTGCTTTCTCCGGTCTCCACTGGTTAACGATAACCGGGTTGCGCATCATCCAGTACGTATCGAGCACGCCATACTGCTTCTCCAGCGTCTCAATGTCGCTCTCAATCAGGTTCAGCATGTCAGCCTTGAGCTGGGGCTTGCCGTCCACCGTCTCCCATGTTTCGCCTTCTTTGCCGAGGAACAGATCGTGCTGCCCTTCTTCGCTGGAGAGATAGGTCAGGAAGCGGATGGCCCGTTCCGGATTTTTGGTCGACTTGCTGATCATCGTCACCATCCAGCCGTCCATATTGCCGGGGAACAGCTTGGCGCTGTCGCCGCTGCTGTTCTGCGGTCCATCCACAGCGATATAATACGAATCGGGATTGGTGCTAGCAGCCAGCATCGGATTCACGGCCGTCATGCCGGACCATTCGCGGATCATCATGAAATAGCGCGCGTTATTCGTTTTCTCCTCCACCTGCGTATCGGAATCCACCAGGAAGTCTACGTTGATCAGCCCGCGCTCGTAAGCGGTGCGGAATGTTTTCAGCCAGGCAATATATTCGGGATCGGTTACGCGGTCGTATACTTTTCCGTCCTTCTCGTGCGGTATGGCCAACAGATTATGCAGATATTCAGTCATGCCGTATGGCACATTGCCTTGGGCGAATAAGGGGCTCATTGGCTGGCCCTTATATTTCGAATATTTATCCTTGAACAGTTGCAGCGCGTTCAGAAAGCCCTCCGGGGTGCTGAGGTCTGGACTGCCCATTTCTTCATACAGATCCTTCCGTACAAGGAACGTCTGGTTGGCCGCTGTCATACCCGTTTCATGCATCAGGTTCGGGCTGTAAGAGTCGTTCGGAATGCCATAGGTGTTGCCGTTTTCCTGCCGGTACCATTTCAGGGTCCCGTCACCCGCCACCTTGTAGAAGTAAGGGTCATACTGGTCTGCCAGTTCATTTAAGGCATAGACATGGTCGCCTTCCCACAGTTTTTTGACAGCGGTTTCCCATGATCCCATGGAGATAAGGTCCGGCAGCTGGCCGGAGGTCATCATTAAGGTGATATGCTCGTTTGCTTCGCCGGAAGGGACTTCGAGCTTAACATTGACGCCTGTTTTCTCTGTAATGTACTTGGAGGTCAAGCTTTCGCCCCAGGAGTGGGCGTACCAGTTGGCACCGACGAACCAGGTTAAATCGATTGGACTCGTGTCCAGTTTCCATGCGGGCTCATCGGGATTCAGCGTTGCTTCGTTCTGCGGCGCTTGTGTGGAGTCTGCCGGCTGAGCGGTCGGAGCGCTTTCATTATTGCCGGAATTCCCGCTGCACGCGGCCAGAGCCAGCGACAGCATCAAGGTCAGCATGATAGTCAGACTTCTTTTAACGGGTTTACGCTTCATAAGAAGATCATCCTTTCGGTTTTTTGTAGGTTACTGATTAGGGAATCCGGTTCACCCCTTAATAGCGCCGATCATCACCCCTTTGACCAGATAACGCTGAATGAAGGGATAGAACACCAGAATCGGCAGGGTAGCCACCATCATGGAGGCGAACTTTATGGAGTTGCCGGGCAGCCTTGCCCCGAACTGGGCCATTGCCTGCTGCTGCATGAAGGACATGGAGTTTTCGGCAATGATTTTGTACAAAATGGTCTGCAAAGGCAGAATCTCCTGCGAGCGGATATAGATAACGCCCTGATAATAATCGTTCCAGTGATAGACTGCTGAGAAAAGTGAGATGGTAGCGATTACAGCCATGCTGTTAGGCAGTACAATCCGGAACAGCACGCCGTAATCTGATGCCCCGTCTACCTTGGCCGATTCCTCGAGACTGTCTGGAATGGTGCGGAAAAAGCTCATAAAGATGACCATATTAAAAAAGCTGTACATGCCGGGAATGACGAATACCCAGAAGTTGTCGTACAGGCCCAGCTTCGTCATCAGGATAAACGTTGGAATGAGTCCGCCTGAAAAGAGCATGGTAATCAGGGCGATTTTCATATATAGCTTGCGGCCGATCAGTGTCGTCTTGCTCATGCCGTAAGCTATTATGGCGGTAAAAAAGACATGTGCAGCCGACCCGATTACGGTGCGCAGGGTCGTAATTACGAACCCGTTCATCATTGTCTTGTCGTTAAATACGACGCTGTAGCTGGCCAGCGAGAACTGCTCCGGGAACCAGTTGACGGTGCCCAGCAACGCCTGCTCCGGCGCGTTAAGCGAGTTAATAAGCACGAACCACATGGGGTACAGCGTCAGAAAGCATACCCCTAGCATCAGGAGGGTGTTGCAGACTTCAAATACTCCGATGCCCCTTAGTCCTGAGCGTCTTTTCACCGGTTGGCCCCCTTTCTAGAAAATGCCGTCGCCAGTCAATTTTTTGGATGTCTGATTCGCCATAAACAGCAGCCCCAGCGCCACGATGGAACGGGCAAATAAAACGGCTGTTGAGAAAGAATGGCGTCCCGATACAAGTCCCATGTTATAGATATAGAGATCGAGACTCTCGGCCATCTTCATGTTCATATTGTTTTTTAACATAAAGATCTGCTCAAAGTTACTGCCGAGAATGCCGCTGACGGCGAGGATGAACAGAATAGCGATGGTCGGACGGATGCTCTGCACGGTAATGTGCCACATGCGCTGCCAGCGGCCCGCTCCGTCAAGCTCCGCGGCCTCGTACAGACCAGGATCGATGCCGGATATAGCCGCGATGTAGATGATGGCGCTCCAGCCTGTTTCCTTCAGCGTATCGGTAAAAAAGGTAATCCACCAGAAATATTTCGGGTCGCTGTTAAAGAGAATTTCGCGGTTCTGTAGTCCGAGTGTCATCATCAGCTGGTTGACCACACCGCCTTCGCCCAGCCAGTTGAGCGCAATGCCGCCGAAGATCGTCCAGGCGATAAAGTGCGGCAGGTACGAAATGGTCTGCACAGTGCGCTTGAAGCGCAGGCTGCGGATTTCGCCCAGCAGCAGAGCAAACAAAATCGGAATCGGAAACCCTAGCACAAGCTTGATGCTGCTCATCCCCAGCGTATTGCGGATCGAACGCCAGAACCGGTCGTCCGTCACAAAATCCTGAAAGTGCTTCAGTCCGACGAACGGCGACTCTAGCATAGGCTTCGCGATACTATAGTCCATAAAGCCGATAATGAGCCACAGCATCGGAAAATAACAAAAGATCAACATCCAGATGATTCCCGGAATGACCATGCTTTGCATCTGCCACTGTCTAAAAAACGCTTTCATTTGTTTCGTTTGGAATTGAAACATGTCTCGTGTCCCCCCCTTCCTCTTCATCGTAAGAAAAAAGGCCCAGGAAAAAAAGGGCATGATTTTTGACCCTATCCCATTTTTTTGGATTCATTCGGGCCGGGCGCTGAAATGCATTATGCTGTGGTTAAATGGAAAGGAGAGTGTCATGGATGAGTAAGCTGATATGGGAGCAGGATTTTGTGAACGGCGGAGGTGATTTGAGTCTCTGGAACATCCGTATAGGCAACGATCTGCTTGATGATAACGACAATCCCATCTATGCCGGTTGGGGGAACGGCGAGCAGCAGTTCTATACGGATCACCCGAACAATCTCTATTTCGATGAGTACGGCTTAAACCTGCGCGCGTGCCTTGAAAGAGTAGAGAAGGATGGACGGAGCTTTGCGTATACATCGGCCCGTTTAGATACAAGGAATCACTTCTCTTTCTGCTACGGTAAGCTTGTCATACGCGCCAAGCTGCCGGTAGGGCAGGGTCTATGGCCTGCCATCTGGCTGCTGCCGCAGGATCTGGCATACGGACCTTGGCCAGCCTCGGGAGAGCTCGACATTCTGGAGGCCAAGGGCCGCCTGCCCCGGCAGATCGCCGGCACGCTGCACTACGGAAAGGACCTTGACAGCAAAGTGGTTGAGGAATTCACCCACGAGCTTGAAGACGGAACCATCAATGAGTTCCGCGATTATACGCTGGAATGGGATGCGGGTTCAATTCGCTGGCTGGTAGACGGGTATTGCTTCGCGCAGCGCCAGCTGGACCCGGGTATGCCGTTCGATCAGCCCTTCTATCTGCTGCTTAACCTGGCCGTGGGCGGATGGTACGACAACGTGGAGGTAGACGAGGCGGCGCTGCCCGGGTTGATGACGGTGGCGGGGGTTTGGCTGTATGCGTAGGATGAAATTGACTAGGGCGATAAACCTTTGAGGATCTTGGATCATCACTTTATTATTCTCTGGGCGGAAGAAAGGGCCATACGCCTCGTGCAGATTATGAAAATAAAAAACATAAGAACATCAACGAAGGAGCATGCCGCGGCAGCTCCTTAAGCATTTTTCGCCGATAGACTCGTTAAGGTGAACCGTATCATAAGTGAGATTATCCAATTTCTGTTTCCTCATTGCGCCAAGGGGGGCAATTTCTTTCTCGCTTGTTCGAACCAGTCTACCAGCTTATCGGTCAAGCCGATCCGCAGCTCGTTTGAAAACAGATGATCCAGCTTATGGTAGTGCTTCTCCGCTTCTTTGTGCCTTCCGCTTGCCGTATACAGCTTCATCAGCGCAAGTCCGTCTTCTTCGTTATACGGGTCCACATCCTGAATCCATTCGTACATCGCCAGCGCTTCCTCCTGCATCATGGCTTTCTCATAAAATCGGGCTAACGAACGGGCATTCTGATACCATAGCTTCCGTAGTCTTTCGCGTTCGTCCTCCACCCACCCATAACCGATTTCTGGTAAATAGTCCCCTTCATAAAGCGAAAGCAACCGCCGCAGCTCGGAGTGATTATCGGTCAAATTTACGCCGCTCACCTGCCGCAAGCCGTTTTCCCATTCATCCACATCAATCCGAATGCGGCTTGTGTCGAGTATGTAGCCTTCTTGAATATTAATATTTTGAATGGGAGCATCGATGCCCATTTGCTTCAAGCACTTTCTAATGTGATAAATCGATGTGTACAATTGATTCGCCGCCTGTTTCACATCAAGCTCCGGCCACAGCAGCTCCAAAAGCGTCTCCTTGAGGACGATATTCCCGCGTTGGTGCAGCAGGTAAGCAAACAGAGCCTGTGTTTTTGCCGTCCGCCATTTCGGAATTTCCGGAGACCCGCCGCTGCGCTGAAAACGGAGAGACCGAAAACACAGAATGCGAGAAGGCGCTGTTGAGTGCGTTTCTTCTTTATGCATTCTTCTTTGCATCAACCGCTTTATTGTTTGATCCAAACGTGCTTGATGCAACGGCTTAAGCAAATAATCGACCGCATTCAGCTCAAAGGCTTGGACAGCATACTCGCTATATGCCGTTATAAATACAATATCCGCTCCCGGACAAGCCTCCTGTGCTAACTCTACCGCTTTGATTCCCGATAGTTCCGGCAAGTGAATATCGAAAAATACGACGTCCGGCTGAAGTTCCGGCATTCGCATAATAGCCTCTCGCGCATTCCCAAACGAGCCGACCACCGAAATACCGGGATACCCCGATAGCATTCGCCGGATCTGGTTTAATACCAGCGTTTCGTCATCCACCAGCATGATCTTCATGTATTTTCACGCTCCATAAAATGTAGGCATTGTTTTTGACATGATTCGACTTGTCACACCAATACTATCGGAATTTTGGGAATGGATGATTAGAGCTTGGCCGAGCAGCTGTATCCAATTCAAGTACTTCATATCCACGTGAGCGAAAATAGCATGTAAAGCAGTTGTAGAGATTTTGTAAAGTTCCTTTTGTTATGATCACAACAGTCGAAGGAAAGTGGATTATATCGAGATATGGGGTCAAGGGGCTTTGATTTTCTAGGGGACAGGGGGGGACGAGTACGAAAGCGGAATAGAATAAGAACGATCGTTTTACTCCAGCGAGAGCAGAAGCGCTTGAGTTAGAAGTAATAGACAAATTTTACAAGAAGAAGGGAGAAGCCTGCAAACAGAAAGAAATCTGCAAATATAGAAATTCTATATGCTTTCGTTAGCAGGTATGAATAAAAAATGAAATTAAAAAATCGAAGAATGTTATCTTTTCTAATGGCAATCGTTATGGTATTGACGATGATGCCTTTTTATCCGTTAGAAGTAAGAGCTGCTGTAACACCAACACTTGATCTTGGTAATCCTGTTAGAGTAACCGGAACAACCTATCAGCTATCAAATGCTACATTTGGAAGTACAGGGGTCGTGAATGGAGCGGGCGGTTACTTTACTGTGGCGGTAAATAATGGCTCAACTGCTGTTGGAACTCTTCCAAGTGGTATTACAGAGTTGATTAATGGCATAAAAATTAGTAACTTTGTTACTGACAAATCTACATCTGCAAATAGAGTGTTCAATTTTTCAAATAGTAATACTTATGAAGAAATTCTGACTGTTATTCGAAATATGACATTTACACAAGCTGCGGGGCAAACCCAAAAAGTCACAGTAAATGTAGCGCCAGGGGCACCATTGACCGATGGGAAAACATCTGTGCGTACCTACAATGGACGCCATTTTGTATATGTGCAAAGACAGGGTACCATGACTTTTAAAGATGCAGTGACTATAGCGACGAACAATCATGGACATCTTGTAGAGCCAAAATCAAATAATCCTCAAGAAACTTTTGCAATTGCTAGTATGTTTAAAGAATTTATAACTCCCTTTGGGGGGGATTGGAACTTTCTAACCTTTATAGGCGCTACTAAAACTACAGCACCTAATTGGAATACTTCTATTTATGGCGATACAAAATATGTATCAAACGGTCTGTCAACAGGTCTTGATGCATCGAAAGATTTTGTGCCTAATGGAGTGTATGACCATCTTACACTTCTGCTAGACACAACAAATGATAAAGTAGGTTACTTAGCCGTAAATAATACACATGGTGGTAGCAGCGCATATTTTGATCCGGGAGTGATTGTCGAGTATAATTCCGGTTTCATTAGCAACAGTATCACTGCCACAAAAGATATCGTGCTTCCGGAGATGGGAGGCAGCGTGGGGATCAGCGGTGTTGCCAAAGTTGGTCAAACGTTGACTGCGGACCTATCGGGAGTCACTTATACGCCTGGCACAACGGATAACGTGCCGACTTACCAATGGTACCGAGACGGAGTCGCCATCACGAATGCGAAGGGCTCAAGCTACACGTTAACCGCTGACGACTTCGGCGCAGCCATCACCGTGGCGGTCACCGCTGACGGTAGGCATGCGACAGGGAGCTTGACGAGCGCGGCAACGGGGGCGGTAACGGCAGCAGACGGTGCGGCGGCTCCGGCAGCACCGGTAGAAGTAAGCAAAACAGCAACGAGCATTGTGTTGCAAGCCGTCACCGGTCAGGAATACAGCATAGATGGCGGCGTGACGTGGCAGGATAGCTCGACGTTCAGCGGACTGACGCCGGATACCGACTATACGATTGTAACCCGTGTGAAAGCGACAGCGACGCAGCAGGCTTCTGCTGCCAGCACAGGAACATCGATTCGTACAGCGACTGACAACGCGGACTTGAACGGGTTGACGCTGTCGAGCGGTACGTTAAGCCCGGTGTTTGCAGTAGGCACGACAAACTATACAACAAGCGTGTCGAACGGCGTGAGCGACACGACAGTGACGGCGACAGTAGTAGATTCTGTTTATGCTACGGTGACGGCGAGCGTGTACAATAGCGAAGGCACGTTGGTAAAAGGCCCGATTACGTTGACAAGTGGCGCCGCTTCCGATTCGCTGCCGCTGAGCGTAGGCATCAACACGATCAAAGTGGTCGTGACGGCACAGGACGGCACGACGCAAACGTACATTGTAACGGTGACGCGCGACCCTCGTGATGACTCAGGCACGAACGGAAGTCCTACACCTACACCTGCACCTACATCTGCTCCTGCTCCGGCATCGGGCGTGAAAACAACCGTGAACAATGAGGACAGCGGCTTCGCTACTGGCACAACGGCAAACAACGTAACGGCCGTTGTGATTGATCCAGATAAACTATCAGCTCATCTCTCCAAAGGCAACGGACAGCAATTGAATGTACTTGTGCCTGGTGACGGTGAAATTAAGGTTGTAGGTTTGACCGCAGCAACCCTGAAGCAGTTGTCCGATACCGGCTCCACGCTGAATATTGAGAACCTGCTTGCTATTTATCCGATTCCAAGCACACAATTGGATCTGGGTTCGATCACCAAGCAATGGAACGGCGCACCGCTTGGCGAAATTGCAGTTGATATTGATATCAAGAGATCGTCTGACGCATTGAAAGCCGCAGCAAAAGATCAGGCGACCAAAGGTGGCTACGATCTGCTCGTCAATCCGGTCGATTTATCGCTTAACTTCATGTACCAAAACCAATCCGTTAAGCCGGATCAACTGGCGGGCTACGCGCCTCGCTATATCGCATTGCCTGAAGGCATTGATCCGAACAAAATTACGACCGGTGTCATTGTTAATCCGGACGGTACCTTGTTCCATGTGCCGACAGTCGTAACGAAAATCAACAACCGTTACTTTGCAATGATCAACGACCTGCGTAGCCAGGGCAGCTACTCGGTCATCTGGAATCCGCAAAATTTCGATGATGTGAAGAGCCACTGGGCACAGGAGAGTGTAAATAATATTGCAGCCAGACTGCAGCTTGAAGGTACAGGTAACAATACCTTCTCCCCGAATCGCAGTATCGACCGTTCAGAATTTGCCACGATTGTGGCAAGCGGACTTGGCTTAATGCGCCAAGGTGTATCCGGCACACCGTATAGCGACGTAGCACCGTCGAGCTGGTACCACGATGCCGTAAAGATTGCCAGCGAATTTGGCATTATCAAAGGCTTTGAAGACGGTGGTTTCCACGGCAGCGAACGGATTACAAGAGAGCAAGGCATCGCCATGATCGCCCGCTCCCTTCATGTCGTTCAGCCGCAAGAGGCGCTGAGCGCATTGGAAATCAATCAGATTCTGGCTCCTTACAGCGATATGGATCAAATCTCCGGGTATGCCCGGGAGTCCGCAGCCCAACTGATTAAGGCTGGCATCCTGCAAGGGATCGGCAAACAGCAGTTGAACCCGAAAGCGGCGATGACGCGCGCGGAAACAGCGGCTATGGTTGAAAGATTGCTGAAAGCTACGAAGTTGATCGACTAGTATTAATGATTAAGAGGGGGCTAACTTGCCTCCTCTTTTTTTGGTGCGCCTCACAACACTGGTTAGTGTTCCTAATCACCCGATTTATGGAACAAGGGATTCCCGCTTTTCTTGTCGAAATATGAAAGCTACCGGACTGGGCCTTAGCATTTTCAAGCACTTGGCAGAACTGAACGGCGAAACGTTGGGAGTGAGCCCTGTATGATTTGGATAAAAAACAAAACCACCCTGAAATATACTGTGACGTTCATTCTGTTTCTCTCCATACTTCTCGGCGTCCGGTGGCTTTGGTCCGGGATTTTTCTTACGCCTGAACATCCTCGTGCGGTTCAAGGCGTGCTCGATCTGCGTGGCTGGGACTTCGCCAACACCCGCTCCATTACGCTGAATGGCGAGTGGGATTTTTATCCGGAAGCATTCGTCACGCAGAAAAACAAGGATTGGAAATCCCTGGACAAGCGTTATATTCAGGTTCCGGGAGATTGGCGAAGTGCTTTGCCGGCAGGGTCAAAGTCGTCGTTCGGATACGGGACGTACCGGCTGCGCATTCTGGTCGATCCTTTACCGCAACAGTCATTCGAATTCTGGATTCAGGAAATTCAGGCCTCTTCAGTTGTTGAATTCAACGGTCAGATAGCAGGAGTCGGCCAACCGACGGAGCACGCGAATACGTATAAAGCCCGCCGGATTTCTTATACCCCGCTTTATAAGGCAAACGGAGTGAATGAGATCGAGTTGCTCGTACGCGTGGCCAATTTTGATAATCCGCTTAATGGCGGCATTGTCAGAGCCATCCGCTTCGGGTCGGATACGGCCATCAATACCGAACGATGGATCTCCATTGGCTTTCAGATTGTGACCTTCGTGGTACTGATGTTTCTTGGCTTGTATGCCGTGATGTTATACTTGTTCAGTCGGCAAAAAGGGTTGCTTGCCTTTTTCATGCTGCTTTTGACCGCCGGGCTTACGATTGTGTCTGATAACGACAGCCTGCTGCTGGTATGCATGCCTTTCATCAACTATGCATGGGCACTGAAAATCAAGATACTCTCGTACTCTTTGCTTCCCTTTTTCTTCCTGCTGATTGCCGGAATATTTGCCAAGATCCGAACAAACACGGTTTTGTTCCGTACGTACGCCATTACTCTGGCTTTATATTCAGGATTTGTGTTGGTCATGCCGCCTCCGCTCATTTACTATATAATCGAGTTTAAATTATTCAGACTGCTTTATTGGTTCCCAATGGTTTGGGTTACCTATCTGATTGGCAAACTGATAGCCAGAAATCAGCCCGGTGCCACCTTCCTGCTGCTTGCCACCATGAGCATATTATCCAGCTCCGCATGGGGACTGATTAATGCCCGCTTGGAAGTAATAAATATTTACTTTCCGTTTGACGTGCTGGTGGCCATCATCAGTTTTTCCGCTTACTGGTTTAAGCAGTACTTCCGGAATTCCCAAGAAAACGCCAAATTAAACGAGCAGTTAAGAATGGCAGACAAGCAGAAGGACGATTTTCTGGCGAATACATCCCATGAATTGCGAAATCCGCTGCACGGGATGCTGAATATGGCGCAAACCGTCCTTGACAGCGAAAAACATTCGTTGAGCAGCAAGAGCGTCCAAAATTTGGAGTTGGTGATGACGGTTGGTCGGCGCATGTCGTTTATGTTAAACGACCTGCTTGATTTGACTCGTCTCAAGGAGGGTAACGTCCGCCTGCATGTGCAAAGCGTTCAGGTGCAGGCAGTCGCTTCCGGCGTACTCGACATGCTTCGCTTCATGACTGATAGTAAACCGGTCCGGCTGGTCAATGAGATTCCGAATGAGTTTCCTCCTGTGATGGCCGACGAGAACCGACTCATTCAAATTTTGTTTAATCTGGTTCACAATGCCATCAAATTTACCAACGAAGGAACTGTCGCCATCCGGGTGGTCGCACAAGACGGGAAGGCGCACATTAGCGTTGCGGATACGGGCGTCGGCATGGACGAGGAAACGCTGCAAAGAATCTTTAACCCTTACGAGCAAGGCGACTCCGGCATGACGGCGGCGCCCGGGGGCGGCATCGGACTGGGCCTCGGCATTTGCAAGCAGTTAGTGGAGCTGCACGGCGAAACGTTGGAAGTGACATCTGCCTCTGGCCAAGGTTCGGCATTCACCTTTGCTTTGGCGCTGTCTGATTCGCCCGTTCAACGGGAAGCGGATTTTGCAGTAGGTCTGCCGCCTGTCTATGCAGAAACGGCCGCCGCTGCCGACTCGAACATCGGTTACGGTACGGATGACGATTCTGCCGTTGTGGAGAGATCGGTGCGTCCTGCGGTATTGGCTGTGGACGATGATCCGCTCAACTTGAAAATACTGGTTAACATTCTGGCTGGGGAATCTTTCGATATCATTGCGGTTACGAGCGGCAATGATGCCTTGTCTCATCTGAACACAAGAGTATGGGATCTTGTTATTGCTGACGTCATGATGCCTCACATGTCGGGGTATGAGTTAACGAGAGCTATTCGTGAGCGCTATTCGAGCTCGGAACTGCCCATTCTGCTGCTGACCGCGCGCAACAAGCCTGAGGATATCGCCGCCGGCTTTTTGGCTGGGGCTAACGATTACATTGTGAAGCCTGCGGATGCGATGGAGTTAAAGGTTCGGGTGCGGGCATTAACGGATCTGAACCGTTCCGTGCGCGAACGCCTGCGTATGGAAGCGGCATGGCTGCAGGCGCAAATACAACCGCACTTTTTATTCAACACCCTCAATGCGATAGCTGCGCTTAGCGACGTCAATCTGAACAGAATGCGCCTGCTGCTCGACGAGTTCGGCAATTATCTACGGGCCAGCTTCAACTTTCAAAATTCCGAGTTGCTTGTTCCGCTTGGACAGGAGCTTGCTCTCGTACGTTCTTATTTATATATCGAGAATGAGCGTTTCGAAGGCAGGCTGAATACAGTTTGGGAAGTCGAAGCCAACATGGAGCTAAGACTTCCCCCGCTTTCCATTCAACCGCTTGTCGAAAACGCAGTGCGGCACGGCATAATGAGTCGTTCGTCGGGCGGAATGATTCATATTCATATCGCCGAATATGAGGATCGTACAGAAGTAACCGTTGCCGATAACGGCGTGGGGATGGATACAAAAACGCGGCAACATATATTCGACAAACGTTCGAACCAAAGGCAGGGAGTCGGTTTGTTCAATATTAATCAACGGTTGAAACAATTATATGGGAAGGGGCTACACATTCAGAGTGACCCGGGTCAAGGGACGATAGTCGTCTTTGCCGTGCCGAATAATGCGGTGAACCGCCTGATTTAGCGGCTCGCCGGTGCGCATCGGCAAAAAAGGCGGCAGCGATACTCCGAACTGTACGAGCAGCGTAAGAGGCTCATGCATTGGACGGATGATATGCTGAAACAACATGAGCAATCAAAAGCTACATAAAGTTAAAGTGGAATGAGAGAATTTGGAATACCGAGATTGAACTAACGGCATAGGTTAGTTAGTTTTTCAAAGAAGGGGCCATCCCTCCAAGATGGCCTTAAAACTTGCCCCTTCAGCCTACACGGTGAGCCGTACATAAATGACGGCGGAAAATTTTTGACATTAACCACCTCTAGGCGTGAAAAGTCGCCCCGGAAGTTTTCTTTTACACTTATGAGACAGCCCCTTGCTTCTTGCGCGGTTTTAAACTTATGATCCAATCTGTGCCTAGTAATGGATCAATTATGCTCAGGTGTCTTTTTGATAAACCAACCCAGCACCAAAATAAGTATTGCAAGAATAAATTCAATCCAAAAAACCGTTTGTAGACCGGAAACCATGCTTTGTGTCTTCTCATTCATTGCAGTGGGATCGAGCGAATGGTGAAGATAACGAGTGGCTCCAGACGACATGATGCCGATGAACAATGCGATGCCAATTCCACCTGCAATCTGTTGGAGCGTATTGTATATGGCTGTGCCATGAGGGACCAGGTGACGTGGGAGTTGATTCAATCCTGCCGTCTGAGCCGGCATGACGACGAACGACATGCCTACGAATAAGAGGACATGATTGAACAGAACGGAACCTTGTGTTGTATCACTGTCGATGCCGGCAAACAGCCACAACGATATGGCGATCAGGAGCAGGCCGGGCACAATTACGCGTCTCGGTCCGAATTTATCGAATAATTTCCCCGACACCGGCATCAGGATCCCGTTCAAAATGCTACCTGGCATTAGAAGCAAGCCTGTCGCGAATGCTGTCAACTTCATCACATCCTGCATATAGAACGGCAGCAATGTTGTTGTGGAGAATAGAACCACCATCAGAATAACAATCATTACCGCAACGAGAGAAAAAGTATGATGCCGGAATACTGAAAGATCGATCAACGGCTCTTTGATCTTGAGCTGTCGCCATACTAGCAAGAGCAAGAAAAGGCTGCCTATTGCAATCAATCCGTAATCTTCAGGCCCAAGAGAGACACTTGTTTGGCTGAAGCCGTAGGTGACGCAGCCGAAACCGGCGGTTGACATCACAATGGACACAAGATCGACACTTGGCTTGGTCAGTTCTGTCACATTCTTCAAGTAGATGAATGCATAAATAATCGAAAACAGTGCGACAGGAATCACCATGTAGAACAGCCAGCGCCAGTGTAAGGTATCGATAATCAAACCAGACAAAGTCGGCCCGATGACAGGGGCAACCATGATGACCAGCCCCATGAGACCCATGGCGGCACCCCTGCGCTCTGGAGGATAGAGGGAGAGAATCGTATTCATCATCAACGGGATCAATAGTCCTGTCCCGCAAGCCTGAATAACCCTGCCCGTCAGCAAGATTCCGAATCCCGGGGATACTGCACACAAGCAGGTACCGGCCAAAAATAATGCCATCGCAGACATAAACATCTGGCGAGTCGTGAACCATTGCTGCAGTAATGCGGTCACTGGCACCAGTACACCGATAACGAGCATATAGCCTGTCGATAACCACTGTATGGTCGCGGCAGCAACATTGAATTCCCGCATCAAGCCAGGAAGCGCATTGGCAAGCAAATTTTCGTTAAGAAACGAAACAAATGCACCGATGAGTAGTGCGGTTAACATCGGCCCTCTCTTCATTCCACTTGCCTCTTGAACCTGGTTGTCCATTTTCTACCTCCCGAATATTCATTTCGTAGTGCCTTGACACCGAACCGCCAGCCTGCCGTGCAGATTATCCCACACCATCACTTTCTAACAAGGAGTAAAAATTATCGCGGTCTTCGTTATCGAATTTGCCAAGCGTCCGCACCCTGACAAACTCATGTCCGCCATACATGTCTATTTCCTCACCATACCTATTGTAGAGCGCGATCATATTGCCATCCCGATTCAACTCCATATACCCGTCACAATTTGCTTCAGGCGCTTCACCGTAAAAAAGCGTAAATTTAATTTTGATCACTTTGTGCATGCAGATCCTCCTTTTCCCCAACAACCTGAAGAAAATTTTACGTGAAACCGGATGAATTGGAAAAAGCGATATCGCTCTCCATACTCGGAAATTCATTCATATTTCGGAAGTAAGGGGGGAATCCCCACTACGCCGCTCATTCACACATTATCTCTTGACGGGATGAGATTAGGGGAGTATTATAACGTGCCAGTTAACTCTACAAGATAAATCAATAAAAAGACCGACTTTTCGAAGTGCCTCGGCACCGAATCGTCAGCCTGTCGTGCAGATTATGCGAATAAAAATCCATAAGAACATCAACGAAGGAGCATGCCGCGGCAGCTCCTTTTGCATTTTTCGCCGATAGACTCGTTAAGGTGAACTGTATCATAAATAAGTGCTATAAAATGGAAAAGCTGTATACCTTTTAAGGTATACAGCTTTTCTGGCGTAACATCCATAACTAAAGGGGCTCCATATCAAGAAAAATATTCATGAATTCATAGTTGCAAAATTATTTATTTTCCGTTCTTAAAACACTATAGTAGTCTCTCAGTTGAGTAAGATCTTGAGAGAGTGCAACACGATAGAGTTTATTAGAAGCAGTTGTGACATCAAAGGTATGTGAAATTACTGCGAATGCATCAGCAGATATCCACTGATATGTTATGGATTTAATAGGTTCAGTAATATAGCCTTTTTTGGTGATAAGATTTTCGACTTTTGCATATGAGCCATCAAGAGTAAATTGTTTAGTACCAGCATCGAGTCGTTCAGATATGAGTTTATCGGCTGAAGGTGAATCAATAACAAACTCATTGTCTATAGTAGGACCACCAGTGCATTTGCTGCGAATTAGTTCACCTGTACCTCCATCCACTTCAACTGAAAAACTATAGAAGGGTGTAATGTCTACCTGAGCCATCCAGTAAGAACTAGATTGACCACTTTGAGGGCGATAGGACATTTCAAGTGTTTTATTATCAAGTTTTTCGTCTGAAAATTTAAATATCTCCTGGGCAGCTATTTCAGCAGCTTCTTGTAAAGATAAATCTTTAGGACTAGGTGTTGTACTTGGGGTGTAAGGAGCATAGATAGCCTTATAATTAGCCTTTACATAGCCAGCAGGAATTTGTCTATCCACTAAGTAGGAAAGTTTAGAGACATTGTAAGCAGTAGGAACCTTGTCTACAGTTTTTAGTTCACCAGCTACTGCGACTTGTGTGAGCAGCAGGAAAGAGACACCTATAAAGGTAATGATTTTAATACTTTTAAAACCGTTTTTTACGACATTTCTTGGATCTGATGATTTTCGAGACATTTTATTGTCCTCCTTGTTATTGTTTTTTAATACAAAATAAAAATAACAAGAAAATACATTGGTACTATTATAAAGTTGTTTCAGAGTTGTAAAAAAAAGAAATATCAGTAATGTTGAAGTTTTAATGTGAGATAATAAGTGAAATATTTATACATTTCCACATAGAATAGTACATCTATGTACAGATTTCAAGTGTAAAGGATATTAGTTGCTTAATATGATGGGGTGAAAGCATGGCAGATATTCTGGTAGTAGAAGATGAAGAGGCAATTAATGAATTAATAAGGAGAAACTTAAGTTTGGTAGGGCATACCTGCTATTTCGCTATGGATGGTGAGACAGCCGTAGAAATGATAAAGAATAAAAGTTTTGATTTAGTTGTACTGGACATTATGTTGCCTAAAATGGATGGGTTTGAGGTATTGGAACAAGTAAAGGGTATTCCTACTATTCTTTTAACGGCTAAAAGAAGCGTAGAGGATCGGGTAAAGGGGCTTGTCATGGGAGCAGATGATTATCTGACAAAACCCTTTGAAATGTTAGAGCTTTTTGCAAGAGTAGAAGCTATATTAAGACGAACCAAGAAGGATGAAGATACATTTGTAATAGATAATGTTAGGGTCGAACTTCATAGTAGAAGGCTTTTTTTGAAGGATAAAGTAGTTGAATATACACCTAAGGAATTTGAGCTATTAGAGGTACTCATAAAAAATAGAAATATTGCTTTATCAAGAGAGAAGCTTTTAGAGCTAGTATGGGGATTTGAATACATGGGAGAGACAAGAACGGTAGATGTCCATATTCAGAAGCTGAGAAAAAAGTTGGGGTTGGAGAAAAGAATTGTAACAGTGTATAAACTAGGTTATCGGTTAGAGGTGTAGTATGAAAAATAAAACCTACATCTGGACTTTGGTATTATTTCTATTGTTTATTAATGTTGGGATTATGGTATTTAGTATTGTTAATACAAGACATAACCTTTCAGGCATTAAGAGGAGCTATCTAAGAGAGCATAATTTTATAGTAAATAGTATGACTAAAGACATAGTGGCTATGAAAAATAGAGGTTATGAAACAGATGCTGCTATTGCTCGTTCTTATGATATGTATAATAAGCAATATGAAGTTCAAAAAATTTATTTACAGATTTATAAAGATAAAGAGAGAAGATATTCCAGTTTACCTATAGAAGCAACATTAAGTGATAAAGAAATAAATATAGAAAAAGATATAACGGAGATAACTGTTGTAACACTAGATGGAAGGAAATACATACAAATATGCGGGTACTTACCAGAGCCATATAGCCAATATGCATTAGTCTATTATGCAGACATAACAGATATAGTAAATGAGTGGGAAAAGCTGAATAACTCCTTATTTACTGCAAGTATAATATTTTCAGGAGTTTTAAGTATATGCTTGTTTATTTTATTAGAATATCTTTTTAAACCACTAGAAAGAATTTCATGTATCTCAAATAAGATTGCCAATGGTGAGTACAAAGAAAAGCTAGAGATTAGGGGTGGCGAAGAAATCGCAGAGGTTGTACAAAGTTTTAATACGATGGCGGATAAAATTCAATATCAGATGGAAGAGCTTGAGAACCATGCGAGAGAAAAGCAGAGATTGATAGATGATTTGGCGCATGAATTAAGAACTCCATTAACTGCAATCTATGGATATGCTGAATATATGCAGAAGACGCATTTAAGTGAGGAAGCTAAGTATGCTGCAACCAGTTATATTTTATCAGAGAGTAAAAGGTTAAAAAATATTTCGGAAAGTTTATTGGAATTGGTAATCATACGAGAAGAAAAAGAAATAGAAATGGTATCCATTGATATAGAAAAGTTGTTTAAAAAAATTCATCAAACCGAAAATATTAAGCTCAAAGAAAAAGGAATAGAATTAGTATATTACAATGAGTTGAAAGAAATAAAAGGAAATGAAGATTTAATAGAAAGTATGGTTGTGAACTTAGTAGACAATGCAATAAAGGCATGTAGCACAAAAGGTAAAATTACGATGAGAGCTTATTTTGAAAAAGAGAAAAAAGTTATTGAAGTAGAAGATAACGGAAAGGGAATGACAGAGGAGCAGCTTCTTCAGGTGACAGAAGCATTTTATAGAGTAGATAAGGCAAGAAGCAGAAAAGAAGGGGGAAATGGATTGGGACTCGCATTATGTGCGCAGATTGCTAAGAAGCATCATGCAGAGTTAGCTTTTTCTTCAAAGCCTAATGAAAAAACAATAGTGAAGGTAATTTTTCAAGAATGTTAACTTAAAAGATGCTAAGCACCTTACTTTAGGAAGAGGCTTTATATCATAGCTGGATAGACATAAGGCCATTCAGCGAAGGATGGCCTTAAAAACTCACCTCCAGCAATTGACATCCCCTTTAGGTGTGACTACAGAAACGAGTTCCGTCAATCTTCATCCGTAACCATAGATTTCACATTGGGTTTAGCATGTAAGTCAAAACAAATTATTTTTACGACGATACACAAAAGAGACAATACTACAAAAAGTAAACCGCTCCAAACGACTTCTCCTACTCCTAATCGTGATATAAACCAACCTCCTATTGCCGCACCCATCGTGACGCCTAAGTTTGAAAAAGACACATATAAACTGTTGGCAAATTCGGGTGCTTCTGAAGCTTCCGATGTCAGCCAAATTTGACTCACAATAAGTCCACTCGTATGAACAGCTCCCCACACAATGATAATCCCACTAATGAGAATAAGGGGTGTTTCCACATAATAAAGAAGTAAATAACATATCCCTAAAGCGACAGGATAGAGCAGCACTGTTTTCGACATACGATGGCTTAATAGCTTTCCAGCATACCAATTTCCTGCCACACCGCTAATTCCGAAAAACACAAGCATCACGCTAATAAGTTTCCCGCTCATATCAGACCTCTGTCCTAAATATTCTGCAAAATAACTATATACAGAAAACATAGCAGCAAATATGAAGCAAGCAGCGCCGCTATTTAACCATAAAGCGGGTTTTCGTAATATCGCAAGCTGTGTTCCAAAAGAGATTTTCTCCTTTGCCGACATGGCTGGAACCATTACTCCTATTCCAACACACGCAATGACATTCACAAGGGCAGAAAATAAAAATGAGGTACCAAGTGAAAATTGATTGGCAATATAGGAAGAAAGCGGGATCCCGAGCACCATGCCCATGCTTACCCCAAGAAATACCTTTGCACTCGCCTTCGCGGCTTCCTCCTTTACTGATAATTCAGTGGCTAGTACAAAGGCAATGGAGAAATAAACCGGATGAAAGAAAGCTGGAATCATTCGGAGAGCCATAAGCATATAAAAATTCGGAGCAAAAACTGACATCAAATTGGAGGCGGCAAAAATAATTAGAATGCCAGTCAATGCAGTTTTACGATTCAATCTTGACAGCAATAGCGTCATCCATGGGCCAAAAAGGGCAATAATAAGTGCAAACGAACTAACAAGCATTCCAGCTAGTCCTGCGGTAACGTCATATTTCTCCATGACCATTGGCAAAATTCCGACTACACCAAGTTCGGTGTTTATAATTCCAAATATGCCCAACGTTATAAAAAATAGTGGACTGATTCTTTTCACGGTTTGTTGGCTCCTTGTAACATGATGTTTTTCCTTATTTCTATATATCTATTAATATAGATATATAATCGAAAAATGAGCAGGTAACCCTTTCTTCTGGCTACCTACATTTCATTCTTGATATAGTCGGCAAATTTACGAATGGTTTCTTCATTTCTCCGATAATAGGTCCACTGTCCAAATCGCCTTGATTCTAGAAGTTCAGCTTTCTTCATGACCATTAAATAGCTGGAAATCACGGATTGTGCCAATCCCGTTTTTTCCTGAATGCTTCCTACACAAATCCCTCCTTTAAAGTCAGCATCCGTTGGTAAATACAATTGCGGTCCAAAATTTTCATCCGGATTTTTTAACCATTCCAAAATTTTCACGCGGGTATCATTGGACAAAGCTTTAAAGATCATCATGGTTTCCATAGCCCCATTATATCTAATTATTTAGATATGTCAATTTTCACATACAATAACTCCGGTAGCATAAAAATTTGTACTGATGATAAGGGGAGAGTAGAGCTTGGAGCAAGCTTATATCAATAAGGATGAACAAGGTTTGATCAAAAGAATTCATCCGGATAAGAGGGAGATGGTCGCTTTAACAGAAAAAGAGCACGGCAGTTAACCCCAAAACTTCTTGTGAATATGACCCTATAAGATCAGCTCTGCAAGACGATGAATCCCTTGCTCAATCGATGCTTCATCTACTTTTGCAAACCCCAACACCCATCCCTTCCTTTTGCTTTCCAAACAATAAGGTCCAAGAGGGTATACACGTATTCCCTGTTGAAGGGCTAACTTTGTCACGGTTTCTTCGTCGTATGATTCTTCAGCTTCAAGTAACATATGCAATCCCGTTTCTACTCCACTTAGTGTGAAGCGCTCCCCTAAACCGCTAGCCATAATAGCCTTTGTCATGGCTTCGTGTCTTCGTCGGTACACATTTCTGACTCTTCTCATATGGCGCATAAAATGTCCATTCTTGATGAAGTGGGTTAGTGTTAGCTGATCCATAATCGGAAGATGACGGTAAGTCAGCTCCTGTACCCTGGCTAGTTGAGCAATTGCCTCGACAGATCCAACGATAGCCGAAATACGAATGCCTGGAGCAATCATTTTAGAAAAACTCATGAGGTACAAGGTATTATTAGATGCCTGACTAAAGAGCGTTGGAAGCGGGTCCCCACGATATCGAAATTCACTGTCATAATCGTCCTCAATGATCCAAAATTGTTCTTGCACGGCCTTATGTAGCAATTGTTGCCTGCGCGGCTCCGACATAACAACCCCGACCGCGCACTGGTGCGAAGGAGTCGCAAAGATCAGTTTGGATTGTGGATGAATACGGTCAACCACAAGACCATGCGCATCAACGGGGACGGGCACCACATTCATACGCCGATATTTCATCGCCATCCAGGAAGCTGGGAAACCGGGATCTTCTACAGAAACAGTGTCCCCATCAGATAAAAGCGATTGTGCGATTAAGTCAATGCTATGCTGAGCTCCTGAGGTCAACAGAATCTGATTTGTTTGGATATGGATACCTCGTTCAAGTGATAAATAACGCTGAATTTGCTCACGTAATGGTGTGAGGCCATAGGGGTTGCCGTAAGCCCAGCTTGATAAGTCCATTGCAGCGGATGCGTGGAGAAACGATTGCCGCCAGTTCTTTTGAAAATGTCCATCCAAATAAGGTTCGTGGGGACTAAAATCAATATCCGCTTCTCCATGTTCTTTTCCTCTGAACCAGTCCTGTAATTGATCGACCGCCGAGTTCAACAAGGGAAGTGAGGGAGGCAGAGGGCCATTTGCTATGATTTCCTTCGTTGACTCAGTGATTTGATTCCATTTACTAACACGCGTTCCTCCTCGTCGGGATGTAACCGTATAGCCTCGGCTTAGCAATTCCTCATAGACGATCTGTATAGTAGAGCGAGAGACGCCTATCTGGTGAGCGAGTTCGCGGGAAGGAATCAGCAATTCTCCTGGAGCCCAGATTCCACTTGTGATATTATGAATGGCTTGATCAAGCAATTGCTGCCAGATCGGTCTCTTATCATTTCGAATTACTTTCATCATCGTGTATACCTCCAAATAGTAGCTCCAACCCTAAAATATTAATTATGGATTGCTCATAACCTTAATGTTTGGATGTTTAAAGGCACTCCATTCACTGATATACTACCGTAATAACGCTGGTATTTGCAATCTGAGTCGTTGCCGCACTCTAGAAGAGTATCGGAGTTCAAACTTTGGAGTGAGATGAATATCTCATGAGTGAAAGGAGAGATTTCGAAATGGATTCAGTTCGTTATAAGATCAGGGAATGCAAGGATCAGGAGAAAATAGAAAGCTTCCTGCAGCAAGCGAGAATTGGATATCTTGGGTTGGTTGATGGGAACCTCCCTTATGTTGTACCGCTTAATTATGTATGGACTGAGGGGAAGCTCTATGTTCACGGGGCTGGCGATGGAAGACGTAATCAGGTCATGAGTGAAAATCCAGAGGTGTGTTTTACGGTATGTGAGGAATACGGAACCATTACGGATCCGGTACCTGCTAAAACAGATACGGCTTATATGAGCGTAATGATATTTGGACAAGCAGAGCCGATCACAGATTTGGACGAAGCCACTCATGTACTTCAGGGATTGATCAATAAATACGTACCCGGCTATTATAACCGCCCTTTGTCCAAGCAGCATGTGGACAAGTATAGGTCGGCTGTATTCGGCGGACCGGTTCAAGTTTACCGGGTAATTCCACACCATATGACAGCAAAAGAAAGTCCTATTGAAGCAGGAAAAATGTATAGAACGGACACGATTGTCGGACGAGAGATTTAATGACAAGATATGCTTTCATATTTCTTCAAAATTTAGCGCGAATGCCCTTTGACTATATAATATAGTTATAGGGCATTTTTTCGGTGTTAATTTTAATTATTCTGATTGAATTCAACAGGTTAAGCTGAACATTTTTGAAGTGAAATCCGATAAAGGTAAGGACTGGCACTTATTCAATGTGCTTGAAAAGGAGAGTGTATATGCCTACTAAGCTAATGAAAAATATCATCGTGATTTGTTTGGTTCTCGTATTCTTACCGGCTACATCCATTCGGGCTGCATCCGTCATTACGGACCCGGCTTTGGCGAAAGCCGTTCGCGCGGAATTAGAGCTGCCGGCTAAGAAAGAGCTGAAGGCAGTTGATTTGAAGAAGCTGGAATCTTTGTATCCTAGCGAATCTAAGGCTAAAATCACCAGTTTACAAGGTCTTGAATATGCGGTTAACATGGAGAGCTTATTTCTGCCCGGCCAAAAGATAAAGAATATTAAACCGCTAAGCAAGTTGAAAAAGTTAACGTTCTTAGCAGTTGAGGAGAATCAGATTACTGACCTTTCACCGATTTCCGGGTTAAGTTCTCTTGAGAAGCTGGTTGTTGACGGTAACAAGATAAAAAGTCTAGTGCCGTTAAAAAATCTAAATAAGCTGACCGATCTTCTTGCTAGCAACAATCAGGTGGAAGACCTAAGTCCCATTAAGAAATTGAAGTTAAAATGGCTCTTACTGAGCGGAAATAAAATTCAAGATTTGACGCCGTTAAAAAATCATCCAACATTGGAACATCTCTATCTAGACGATAACCTCATCCAGGATATTGAAGTGCTCGAAACGTTGCCCCAGTTACAAGAAGTATCTTTGGCAAACAACCCGCTGAATGAGCAAGCGGAGCAGGTTATCCAAGAGCTGGAGAACAATGGTGTCGCAGTAAATTTGGAAAGTAACGAGGATACTCAGCCAGAGTAGATTTAAGTTTCCCGTAGCTAGAGGCGGATCAAGGAAGCGAAGCAATATGCCGATCTGAACCGGATTTGCCTGAGCCCGCAATGCGGCTTTGCTTCCACGGAAGAGGGCAACCACCTGACAGAGGAGCAGCAATGGCGCAAGCTTGCTCTTATTAAAGAAATTGCCGAAGAGATCTGGAAGTAATCGAGAATTTAAAGGGGGTGTACCAAGCCATTTGATGGCTTCTGGGACACCCCCTTCGTATTGAAACGAGGAGTGAATTATAGCTGTGCGAAGCGTTGTTCCGTCTTATCAAGATATTTCACCCGCTCATCTAAGCTGCGATTTGACATGCCGGTATAATTATACCAATGGAGATTTTTCCGTATTCCCATTTTGCGGAAGGTGCCTCTAAACAGGATTTTAGTGATGGGATTGCCAAAAATCCAGCGATAAAAGAAGTCGGGAGTGTTCATCACAGTCAACAGGGACACCCCCTTAATATTCGGGAGAAGACATTTAAATGGCCGCCCAGGCTTGATTTCTTCGTATACGATGCCTTTTGCGAATACCTTATCGAGGAATCCTTTGGTAAGAGCGGGCATGGCCTCCCACCATATGGGGAAAATGAAAATGATATGATCCGCTGCAATAAGACGTTGCTGGTAATTGATCACTAGAGGATCGTTGCTCGTCTTTTGCCGCCAGGAAGCGAGGTCTTCAATTGACATGACCGGATTAAATCCGTCCTTATGCAGATCGATAAGGTCAATCTCATGGTCTTTGGTGGTAAGACCTCGCATAAAGGAGGCTAGTAGGGCTGCGGAATAGCTTCGCTGATGTGGGATATTCTCGGATGCGGATGCTCCGTATGGATGATCAAAAACAATTAAAAATTTCATATATCTCTCTCCTTCTGGGATTATTGTTTCTGAGAAATCAAATAGTTATCATGGAGACAATAGTACAATTTAAGTTTCCTTTTTGTCAATATTATTTTCGGGAAACTTTATTTATGTTCTCTGTCTTGTTAAAATGAGTATAAGATGAACTTACGAGGAGATTGTACAGTGACCCATTCTTTCGATAATTTACCCAATAAGGATATTCTGATAAAAAAACTGATAGAGACTATTCCCAAATTACAAAAGCGGTTTCAAGCGGAGGATGACGAAGAGAAGGAATGGATGATCCAGCACTGCAGCAATCCTATTATTCTTGATTTCCTCAAAGAGTCCACAGTCATGATGCTTCATGTAATAGATGCTATTGGACAGCTTGAGCCGGTGAACGGCACTTCCATTTCCAAGCAATTCGGAATTCCTAAAGGCAGCGTGTCCAAAATCACTAGAAAATTAGTTCAACAGCAAATCATTCGCACGGAGTTTCTTCCGGATAATAAAAAAGAAGTGCTCTTTCTCACAACACCCCTGGGAAAAGAAATATTCGATTTGCATCTAGCTCTGCATAAGCAGATGAATAAAGGGATAAATCGTTTTCTACAGAGATATAACGCAGATGAATTGTTGTTTCTTATCAAAGGGTTTGAGGATACTTTGGAAGCGTCTTGGGTTAATTCAGAATCCGTTGTTGAAGAAGAGCGTTTAGAACCCCGGGAACATCTTGGGTCAATGGAAGACGAGGAAATGAGTCAAATCGTAGACATGCTTAAACAACTTGATACACGCAGCCTCAAAAAAGCCAAGACGATCCTCAAGGATGTATTTTTTACCTCTTTTGATGAGTAAGGGGATCTAGAGCAAATTCATTGGAGGGACTCCCAGATTGATGAAGTTTATCCGATTTTTTTTCATTATCGCTTTTCTTTTCATTGTCGGATGCATTAGCAGTAATTCGTCCAAGCAAACAACCACCACCCCATCAGTAGCTACTTCCACGAGTACAGCTTCACCCACAGAGCTTCCTAAGGGTTCCAGTTCCACCAGCGTGAACAATTATTCAGATGATGAGATCCTTTCCTTTGTTCTTAAATACAGCGATTTAAACGAAACTACAGTAAAACTAAAGGATTGGCCTGATACAAATGAAGACGAAGAACAATTGAGCGATCCTATTTATTTTGTTGTAGTCGAAAAAAGACCAGATAATAAAAGTAATGAGGTAGATCAAAGGGATTATTACAGTATTTACTTTGGTGAGAATTATGGGGATCATATTGCCAGGTCCTTACGGATATTTGTAAAATATGATCTGAGTGAGATCGTCTTATCCGAAGCTGGATATTTTGATGAACAGACGGAAGTTATCTATCCGTAGTAAAGAGTCACTTCCGAACACATTTTCGCGAGGAAAGAAGGTGCTCCCGTTGGCAAAATGGGATAATATGCTATCCATGCTTTGGATGCTACGCTCCGGTAGGAAACTCACCGCCGCTCAGATCGCGGACAGTTTGGAGATCAGCATCCGCACCGTGTACCGGTATATCGACGCATTATGCGCCAGCGGTGTGCCAGTCGTTGCGGAATCGGGCCATGACGGCGGCATTCACATTCTGCAAAGCTTCAGGGAGACTCCATTGTTCTTCAATTCCGTAGAGTTAAAGGCGCTTGTGGATGCGTTTAAATTTGCGCAAGGTGCCGGCTATCCGTATACGGAAGAATTGGAAAGCGCATTGGAGAAAGTGAAGAATGGGCTGCACGAAGAGCAGCGCGACGATCTGTCCCGTCAGACGAGTGGCTTGGATGTGATTTCTCCGGTGCGTCCACCTTCCGGCGTTCTTTTGTTGCGGGATCTGGAGCAGGCGGCGAAGGATGGGCGAACGGTCTGCATAGCCTATCGTAAGGAGAACGCGGGACAGGCCGACGAACGTAAAGTCGATCCATACGGGTTGGCTTACGACCGGAACGAATGGTACGTTGTCGCGTTTTGCCATCGGTCGCTGGCAATGCGGACGTTCCGCGTAGATCGTATCGCGTGGCTGGAGCCAACCGAAGCGCGGTTCGAAAAGCCGGAGCATTTCTCCGCGTCTGCCTATTTCCACGACCAGTCTAAGCGGGAACGGGAGGCGGACGGACCGCTGACGGTCATCCGTATCGAGGGAGAGCCCGACACGTTGAACGCGGTTTGCCGCCACTGGCATCTACGCCACTATTTGACGGAAAGGACTGACCGCGAGGCGCGGTTTCTGCTCGACGTTCCGACGATGAACAAGTACCTTCCGATGTATCTGCTGACGTTTGGTCCGGCCATTTGTATACGGGAGCCGCTGGAGCTGAAGCGTCGGATTCAGGAAATGGCCTACGGAATCGCAAAACATTACGAAGACGATCCCGATTGACTTCGCTGACAACGGTTGTCAGCGAACCCGGTATACGATAGAGATAAGGCTGCGGCATTGGCGGCCAAACGACGATGAATAAAGGAAAGGTGGATTCATACATGCTTCAACACCCGCAGCAATTGTACGAATATCATGTTTGGGCGAATGACCAGCTATTCACCCATCTGGAGCAGCTTCCGAAGGATGTCTTCCATGCGGAAGTGACGAGTGTGTTCCCGTCCGTGTCGACAACGTTTGGGCACATGTACTTGTACGAAAAGCTCTATATGTCGGTGCTCGCGGAAGCTCCGAACGAGGATATTTTCCCGAAAATCCCGGGGTGGACGGAGGAAGCGCAGGGCAAAACCGTGGACGAGATGCGGCGGCTGTTCGCTGGCGTCGCCGAACAGTTTCACGATTTGCTGCGGCGTACGCCCGACCCGGACAAGGCGATGACGATCGAGCATCCGAAGTACGGTCGTCTCGATACGCATTTCTCCGACATCCTGCAGCATGTGGTCAACCATGGGACGTATCATAGGGGCAATGTGACCGCGATGCTGAGGCAGCAAGGGTACACCGGGGTCCCGACCGATTATTTGTTCTATTTGATAGAACGGCAGGAAGGTCAGCGGTAAACGGGGAGGAGCGAACGGCGGAGCCATTCTCCGAGCGAAGAATTGGCAGCCTGGCTGACAAGCCTCTAAATTCCTTTGCACAGCCAATGTCTGCCGCTCCACACTCCTGTTCCAAACAGGGAGCTATTTAATATTTTTCTTTAGTAACAGTAGACGTTCCAATCCCACTGCTCTTTTTGTTGAATAGCAAGATGGCAAGAAGTAGTGCAACGCTTACAGCAGCCAGACCTACCCAATTCAAATTCAGAACAGAGGTACGACTGATGACAAGGCCGCCTAATCCAGATCCTAGCGCAAAACCAAATTGGATGAAGGAAGTATTTACGCTCAGGGCAATGTCTGGATTTCGAGGTACCAGAGTGACCAAAAATAGCTGCTGAGCAGGGGAAATGCTCCAGGTTGCTAACATAAAGATCATTAAAACTAAGATTAGTACAATGATATTGACACCAGCTAGAGTGAATAAAAGGAGCATTGCTCCCTGTAACAGGAGTCCCATACAAATTGTGAATTTCGATCCCTTTGTATCTGCCAATTGTCCACCCACCTTAGATCCGATGAAGCTGCAAATTCCCGCTAGGAATAAAACACCGCTAATTTCGGTTATGGAAAGAGAGGATGCGGCTTGCAAGAAAGGTGTAATATAAGTAAAGAGCGTAGAGTAACCACCAATATAAAATAAAGTAATAGCCAAGGCAGTTACAATTTTTGAATCTTTTATAATAGAGAGCTGCATCCTGAGGGTAACAGCTTCTTCTTCTCTGATTGCAGGAACCTTTTTATAGATGATAAACAATGGAAGAACGCTTATGATACCGATCAAAATAAACAAAACTCTCCATCCAAACCTCTCGCTAAAAAATGTACCAGCTGGAACACCCAGAACTAACGAACTACTGAGCCCCATCAAAATAATACCGATGGCATTGCCCCTTCTTTCTTTTTCGACGAGTCGTGTCGCTACTGCCATGGCTACTACCGTAGCGATTCCTCCGCTAGCCCCTTGAATAATTCGTACCCATAGTAATGCTTCGTAAGAAAGGTTTACAAGCATAAGCCCGTTGCTGGTAATAAACACACTGAGGGCAGCCATCAGCAGCTTCTTGCGATCCATATTGATTGTTAATGCAATTAGAATCGGAGCAACAATGGCCGCTGCCAGAGCAAATACAGTCACCAGTAAACCTGCTTCGGAAGTAGATACCCTTAAGTCCACGGCGATCATTTCAATGACTCCTGTAATAATGTATTCAATGGTCCCGATTAGAAAAACAGCAAGTGCCAGGACATATATAATCAACTTATTTTTCAATTTAATCCGCTCCTCCTCAGTTTCATTCAAGCAAGAAACTCTTTAGACTTTTATCTATAAATACGGAATCTGGTTCATGCTGTCCAATGCCTGCGCAATGCCCCCACTTGGATTCAATAGGGAGGAAGAATGCATTTGGTATCTGTTGTGCTTCAACTTTGCTATCCTGGGGAGTGAAGAAAAGGTCTGTACTTCCCGGCATAACCAGGGCGCGTGCAGTTATCCTGCTTAATGCAAGGTTAAAATCACCGTTATACATCGAATTAGCGCTAATGTCACCTGTAATGCCGGTACGTAACATGGTGATCAGGTCATTAGCGTCAAAGGTCAAAAATACCTGATCCCAGTAATCTACGAGATATTCCTCCAGTGTGGGATAGCCCTCTTGCTGATAGAGCTGCTCTAGATAATAAGCCTGAGAGAACCCCCAAGCTGCGTAGACTCGACCCATGGCTGCCAATCCCGTTTTCGGTTTCTGCGTGTAAAAACCATTTTTCCAAGCAGAATCAGCCTGAAGGGCAGCGATCATTCCTTCAAATACAACCTTTGTATGTGGCCGGGTCATGGCAGTTCCGCCGAATGGAGCGATTCGTTTTACCATATCGGGATAGCTTGCCCCCCACTGAAAGGTCTGCACAGCGCCTAGTGACCAACCTACAACGAGGGCGATTTCTGTAATACCGAACTTTTGATTCACCAGTTGATGCTGCAGCCGCACATTATCATAAATTGAGATCAGTGGAAAATTTGCTTGTTGATAGGGCGATGGCGTATTGCTTGGCGAGGAGGAGAGTCCATTGCCCAACATATTAGGGACGATAATAAAATATTTTTCTGGATCCAGTGCCTTGCCAGGTCCGATTAACCATTCGTTATCAGTATGCAAGCCGGCAAACCAGGTGGGATATACAATCACATTATTTTTGGCTGCATTTAGCATGCCGTATGTTTTGTAGGCGAGAATGGCATTAGGCAGAGTGTTGCCGGATTGCAGCAGAACATCTCCTAGTTCATAAATATCATAATCTCTCATATAAAAAACTCCTTCTCATAGCTAAAGTAGGGACTGCCTTCCTTGTCATCACTCTACGATGCTGCTATTGTTAAGTCAAAGAAACGTTCATGAATATAACGTTCATTTTTTTTGAATTAAGGAGCGGAAATGTGATGGAATTGCGCCAATTAAAAACCTTTTATACGCTTGCTTCCACACTCAACTTTACCCGAGCTGCAGAAGTGCAGAACTATGTCCCTTCAACGGTTACGATGCAAATGAAGGCCTTAGAGGAAGAATTGGGTGTCAAGTTGGTGGACAGATTGGGTAAAAATGTGACATTGACCGATGCAGGGAGAAAGTTCCTGCGTTATGCAGATAACATATTGAGTGTGGTTGAAGAAGCACAGCATGCCGTCAAGCAATCCGGCGAATTGACGGGTACGGTAGTCATAAGTGCCGATGAAACGTTATGTACGTATCGGCTGCCGGCTGTATTGCGCCAGTTTCGTTTGTGCTATCCAGGGATTCGGTTAATGTTTCGACCGCTGGCTAATTCGAACCTCAAACAGAGCTTGCGTGAAGGGGACGCTGACATTATTTTTATGCTGGATGAGGACAAGGACGAGACAGGATTTTGCGGTGAAAAAATGCTGGATGAGCCCTTTTATCTATTGGTATCACCAGATCATCCTTTGGCTGCACGTACTGCATTGGCCATTGAAGATTTTCATGGCGAGACCTTTTTGTTGACGGATAAGGGATGTTCCTATCGCACTTTTTTTGATCGAAGTCTTTCACAGAAGGGCATGGGGGGAATTACCGAATTGGAGTTTAACAGTGCTGAGGCTATTAAACAATGCGCGAAAATAGGAATGGGCATTGCCATCTTGCCTGAAATGGCCGTGATAGGAGAAGTGGATCGGGGAGAACTGGTTCCGTTGCCGTGGGATTTGACCGCCACATCGTTTGCAACCCAAATGTTTTGGCATGAAGAGAAGTGGATCTCGCCTGCAATCGAAGCCTTTTTGAGCTTGACCAGAGAAACATTTTTGAAATCTTCGGGTGGAGTAGAAACCTTATCTTCAAAAGGAAGGTGATTTAGAATCTTTCATTCCTGTATGGGTGGATGTGAACATGACTCAATGGGGCGTTTTTCACTTCACTGTGCAGTGAATTTATTATTATTCCAAAAACAAAATATTGCCGTTACAGCCACCACACTGAACCGTATCACAATTGTTCGTTACTCCTGCTCATAACCATCCCTGCCTCCCGTAGAAACAGGAATGCTCATAGTTACCTTCCCTCCACCGGAGGATGACATATTTGCTATAGTTAAGCTCCCTCCATGCTGCTGGGCGGCGGACTCGGCAATGTACAGCCCCATCCCGTGATGATTGCCGGAGCTTCGGCTCTGGTCCCCTCTGTAGAACTGGGTGGCGGCTTCTTTCAGATCGGTTGGCGAGAAGCCGTTCCCCGTATCCGTGACTGTGAAATGGACAGCAGCGTCATCCCCCCGGATCAGCAAAGCAACGCTCCCCAGCGCAGGCGTATGCTCGACCGCATTGGCGATCACATTGACGATTCCCCGCTGAAACAGCTCCTTATCTATAAAGAGAAATGCAGGAAGAGTATCCTTCTGGACATGCGTATGCAGGTCCTTGCCGGAGGACATAGCCTTCATCTGCAGCTCTAATTCTCCAAGAATCTCCGCTGTACTTACCAGCGATTTCTGACGAACAAAGCTGGCCTGCATGCTGGACAGATCAATAACTTCTTGTACGAAGGCTTCAATATCCTCGGCGCTGCGAAGAATGTATCCGTTATATTCCAGCTGGGCAGCATTCTGTGTCGTCTCCTGCAGCAGCTCTGCATTTCCCCGAATGACGGTAAGCGGGGTTTTGATATCGTGGGCCAGCGCGGAAATCTGCTCTCTGCGGGAACGCTCCAGCTCCCACTGCCGCTTAAGTGAAGTGTGCAGGGCTTCTTTCATCCGGTCCAGTGAGAACAGCACATCGTCGATTTCGCTGATACCGCTGGGCTTGACGGTAAACTCAAGATTCTCACGCTGGATGTTCTCTGTCGCTTCCTGTAATCCTGCCATTTTCTCCGTGAGTTTTCTGCCGAACCGGGCGGCAAGCAAGGCCGCTTGGAGCAAAATGCCCAAGATGAAGAGCAGCACTCCCAGCAACTGAGGATTCGGCAGATAGCTGCGCAGTAAGGAAGATGCATACTGCGGCGTTAAGCTATACCGGAATATCCAGATCTCCTGTCCGTGCAGGGCGGTTGTATAGAAATGAGAGTCCTGAGTATTGCCTTGCTGTATAATCTCCCAGGCATGTGCTGCTTCACTCCGGCTCAGATTACCGGCGAGAAGTTCTCCTTCCTGGGTGAAAACCGTATAATCTACCATTCCCGGAACGCTATCGGGCGTCACTGTTCTGCTTGAGGCAAGACGCTCCTTGAACGCAGCAATCTCCTTCTCGGCATAGTTAGCAGGCAGTATAATATTGGAGGAAAACGCCAGTGTGAACAAGCCAAGTACAAGCACCAGCAGCAGAATCGTCCCTGTGCTTAAGAACAAGAGGTATTGCAGGAAAAAGGTGCGAAGGCGCACTGTTTTGATTCTTTTCACAGATTCCACTTATATCCAATCCCCCAGATGGTCTCAATCGCGTCGATCCCGTATTTGCTCAGCTTGGCGCGGATGTTCTTGATATGCTCCGTAATGGCGCTGCGGTCGCTTGCTCCGTCAAATCCGAAGACCGCTTCATAAATATGTTCTTTGGAGAAGACCTGTCCGCGGCTGCGGGCCAGAAATTCGCAAATTTCATATTCGCTTTTGGTCAGAGGCACTTTGTCCTCTTGGACCAACAGTTCTTTACCGGAGAGGTTGAAGTGTACATTCTCCAGATATAGAACATTCCGCCGCTCTCTGCTTTCCCGCCTGAGGTGGGCGCCAATCCGAGCCCGCAGCGCGCCTATGCCAAAGGGCTTCACAATATAATCATCTGCCCCCAGTCCGAGGCCGTACATCAGATCGCTTTCCAGTGTTTTGGCCGTTAAAAAAAGGATCGGGCAATCCACCGCCGCGCGTATTTCCCGGCAAAGTGTAAAGCCGTCCACACCCGGCATCATCACATCCAGCAAAATAAGATCATACGCGCCAAGGTCATTCCGGCACACCTGTGTAGAATCAGAGATCGTTGTCACCAGATGATTGTCAGTAATAAGCGCGTTGCGGATCAGCGACAGGATGGCGGGTTCATCGTCTACCACGAGTATTTTTGCCATATTCGTTCCCTCGATTGTAAGTTGTATGTCTAATTATCGGTTGATCGTCCCTCCCACCGCTGGAACCATGCAGCGCACAGAAGAGCAGCCAGTATTGTTCCCAGCAGCCAGACCGTAATTCCGGCGCTCAGCCCCGATACAGCGGGGGTTACTGTGGTACCGGAGGCATGGATTGTCCACAGCGAGATGAAGCGGACGCCCCATGCGAAGGGAATATACGGCCAGATGGCATCACCCAGCCCGGTGAGCATTAAGGCGGCGACCAGACTCCCCACAATCCCTACCCCGATGGAAGCGCCTCTTCCGAAGCGCAGGCTGGCTGTGAGATGAAGAAGGTAGAGAAACATATTGCTGCCAAACAGAATAACTGCCCCGGTGATGTAAAAGGGCATTCCCAATCTGTCCTGCTGCAGAATCCCGCCGAAACCCAGGCCAAAAAGGCTGTAAGCAAACAGGAGTGCTCCAAAGCCAAACAACAGCAGGAGAAGCAGCTTGCTTATATAGGTTGTAATTTTGTTTGCGGGTATAGCAAGCATGCTTTGAAACTGTCCTGCAGCCGCTTCCTGTTCCACCGACATGGAGCAGACCAGCCCGATCAGGGTAGGAAATGCGCATCCTAGAGACTGCATAAACGCCAGAGCTTTGTCGGTTGCACTCCATGGGGAGTACGAATAGTACGCTAAGAATACGCCAGCTCCGATAAGAGGAACCAGCAGATGAATTAGCAGAAACGGCGTATGCCGGCTTTTGAGCAGATCCGCCCTCAGCAATCCCAGTAGTGAAGCCATGTTACTTCGCCTCCTGCTTACGGAACCATAGCGCAGTAAGGAGGGAGAGCAATCCGAACCAGGCCAGGGAGATCAGGGCATCCGGAAGAATCATTTCCGTGCTTCTCAGCGGACTGTCCACCGGTACGGGGAGACCGTTCGGCAGGATAGACAGAACCGGGCACATGAGCCTGGCAGTAATAGTATAAGGCATAAAATCCCACAGTCCACCGGTATCGAAGGCAACGACACCCATGACATTACCGAACATATTAAGCAGAACAGCGGCGAATAATCCGAGTCGTGCAGCCAGGAACAGACACAATGGAATCTGCCACAGAAACGTGACGAAGATCAGGAAGCTGCCAGCCATGCTGTTCAGCGGCGGAATGGATTGGCCGAACAGTATTCCGCCGAAAGTAATGCCAACCAGGAACAGGAGGATAGTGACTAATAGCCATTCTGCGCAGGCAATTATTTTCCCGGTCCAGAGGGTCTTCAGATCAACAGGCAGAGCCAGTAGTCCACGGTATTTCATCTTGGCGTCCTTATGTAGAGCCAGTGAACAGGTAAGGGTCAGCGCCCCGGGCAAGAGCATCGTGTACCACCAGTTGTAAGCCCCGCTTTGAAATAAGCGTCCGCCCATTAAAATGGCGCAAAGGAGCATCGTGAACACAGGTGCTAGCCAGACAAGCTTAGGGATAAAGGTGCCCCGCCATTTTAAACGTTCAGCCCTAATATGACAAAGCATGTTATTCACCAGCCCTTCGGTTGGCTGCGGCGACCTGCATGAACAAGGCTTCGAGCTCTTGCCCGTGGGGAACGGCTCCCTGATACCCCAGAACACCCCCGGCGATAATTCCGATCTGATCCACTACCTGTTCGACTTCGGAGAGAATATGACTCGACAGAATGACGGTGATTCCTTGCCCGGGAAAAGAACGGATCAGCTCCCGCAGCTCCTGAATCCCGATGGGGTCCAGCCCGTTGGTCGGTTCGTCCAGAATCAGCAGCTTCGGCTGGTTCAAGAGCGCAATCGCGATTCCCAGCCGCTGCTTCATGCCCATGGAGAACTGTCCGGCACGTTTCTTTCCGGTATCGGTTAAATCCACAACGGCGAGGGTCTCCTCAATTCGGGACTGCGGCAGTCCGAGGGCAAGCGTACGCACCTTAAGATTCTCTCTAGCAGTCAGATTCTCATAGAGCGGTGGCGCCTCAATTAATACGCCAATCTCGCTTAAATCCTTCCGTGTCCATTCATGCCCATGAATACGAATACTCCCGGAATCGGGGCGCAGCATGCCTGCGATCATTTTGAGCGTTGTCGATTTGCCTGCACCATTCGGCCCCAAGAGCCCATAGATCGAGTTACTCGGTACTGCTAACGATACTTTGTTGACGGCTGGTTGATGTTTGAAGCTCTTGCAAAGATTCTGGGTTTCTAAAATAATGTCCCGCATATTATATCATCCTTTCCACTTCCACAGTGTAAGGGGAGATTCTAAGGATTCTGTAAGGATAATGGGGGATACACCAGAAGGATTAAGAGGTAATCTATAAATAGTGCAGGATTGACATGGAGAGGTGAATACCGTAATGGATAAGGAAATCTTAAAGCTCGTAGGAACCCGTATTCGTGCTCTTCGGAAAGAGCGGGGCTTGTCTCAGGAAGCTCTTGGTGAGAAAGGCGGATTTCATTTTTCATACATAGGGCAGATTGAACGTGGGGAGAAAAACGTATCTTTGCTGAATTTAAATAAGATTGCGGAATCCCTTGAAGTGAATTTAATACAGTTGTTTGCATATCTGGATGAAGATTTCATCGTTACATCAGCAGAGAGCGATATTCAAGACATTGTGGCTTTACTTCGTGATGCCAATGATGAGAAGATACGGCTGGCTAAAAATGTACTAAAAGAATTATTATGAAACAAAAGTATGGCCGCGACCTAACCATTCAGAGGCGTATACCCGGCATAGGGGATAACGGCCTCTTTTTTGCGTTTCTTGATTTTACTTGGCCCCTTCTTTAAGTATTGAGGTATCCGGGGTGCTGAATTATCTTCAAGTGGCGAGATACGGTATAGTTGTATATATATTGAAGCTAGAAGCGTGGGAGCAAGCTGCCTCGCCTTTTTCACCTTCCAGCTGTTAAATTACGAATAAGGAAAGGGTGACGATATGGTTTTATCAAAAAGAGCTTGTGATTATCTTGCACACTCCGAATGGAAAGACTCTGTTAAGGATGAGAAGGAGATAATCAATGCCTTTCAAGCGGCAAGAATCATGCCTACAGATCCGTTAATAGATTTCCAAACAAGATTCGGCGGATTTACACTCTATGCCTATTTGGAGCCTATCGTATATGGAATTCTTCATAAGAGGCCTTGCCGGGGCGATTTTAAACATGAGAGCGGATTAATCGTAATGGAACCGGAGGATGATATCGTCATACGCCACTTTAATTGTGCAGATACGTTGTATCAAGAGATATTTTCAATTGATGAGCAAGGCAGATATTATGAGGGATACGACTTGAAATGCAACAATTTTGAGACCCATATAGAGAGTTCAGCCATGCTGAATCAGGTCAACAAAGGGAAATGGCAGACCGTTTATAAATATGAGTTAGACGCATATAGAGACTACTATGAGATTGTGGATGAGAACAAGTATGGTGAATTAGTCAAACTGCTGGGGCTAAAAAAGGTGGAAGGTTTCCCTGAGGATATTATTAGTTGGGATACGAATGGAGAAATTCTTGTCTGGAAAAGGGCCGATTCCGTGGTTGTACTTAGTGAGAACGGAATTAAGCCCCGGGAACTAGAGGGGATTAAGGCGATTTTCCAAGAAGAATAGGGTAACTAGGGGGATATTCTATGGATTATACGAAGTGTTTTAAGGAAGTCTTACTGAAGTATTCTTTTATTGACCCTTTCGTGGAATTGATCCGTCATAACGAGAACATCACATACAAGGTCACAGAAAAGTGTTCTGGAGACACGTACTTGTTGCGGATGCATAAACCCATTACAAAAAACATGCAGGGTGTACATAATACGCGTGAGGCTGTTCAATCGGAGTTGGAATATCTGTTAGCTTGGTCTTCTCATTCCGAATTACCTGTTCAAATCCCTGTTCCGAATTTAAACGGTGAACTGGTAACAACTGTTGTCATTGAACACGAAGAAGTGCACTGTTCCGTCTTAAAATGGATTTTTGGGGAAATCATGTCCAAGCAAGACTTGAACAGTGAGGGGACAGTTCGTACCTTTGGGACGCGTATTGCCTATTTGCATCAGTTTTCAATGCGCTATCAACAGGGTTCAAGTTTTATTAGGCCCGAATATGAAATAGAGTGGACAAATACCATGCTGACCAAATTGCGATCCGGTGAAGAAATGGGTATTATCGCTACCAAGGATTTTTATATTCTTGAAAATACATTTTCGTTGATCAATGATCGTATTAAAATATTGAGCAAAACGATGGAGACATGGGGATTCATCCATGCAGACATCAACTATAGTAACTTAATCCTCACACCAAAGGGGATTTCGTTCATCGACTTTGGCTTGTCGGGTTCTGGATATTACGCGATGGATATCGCTATGGGTGCCCTTTTGACTGAAGGAGAATTGCGAAACGCTCTACTAGCCGGCTACACTACTATCATTTCCAGAAAAATAGACACTGAACAGCTAGAGGGTTTCATATTTTTGGTGATATTTGCCTACTACGCTTTTCTGGTAAGTAACCAAGATAAGCATATGTGGATACGTAAACAAATGCCAGATTTGATTAAGAATTATTGCAAACCCTTCCTAAACGGTGAAGTGGTTTTCTACAGTTTTTAATTCAATCGAAGCAATCCATTCTTAATAAAAGTGGTGATCTTAATGCAGAACGTTTATCAAGGAATAGACAACGTTTTGGAGGAAATGCAATCAGCTTTAGAGAAGACAAGGCAGCAAAACCCCGATTTTTACGCGAAGTATCCGATGCAGCTGCTAACCGAAGCGGAAGAGCAGGCAATACGCACCGTCTCCGGGGAATGGAATCTGCCCGATGAGTACATCTACTTTCTGAATCACTATGTTCCCGAATCAGTCTCCTGGAGCACGGATGAATATATCAATCTATTTATTTACGGCGCCAAGGACTTGGTTGAAGGCCAATCAGGCTACAATTATAATCCCGTTACGGAAGAGGTCATTACCGATTGGCCGCGCGACTATCTCGTTATTGCGTCGGATGAAGGCGACCCGTATTGCTTGGATCTCTCCAGAGGAGATACCGTGATTTATACTGCAGGGCATGGAGAGGGTTCTTGGGATTTCTCCGTTGCTTATGATAATCTTATCGAATTTCTTCACAGCGTCTTACTTCCTAGGGGTATTGAGGAGGAATGGGAGATGGGCGAAGACGAACGGTTGGATTACTACAAAGTGTTCATTACAGGCCCGGGCACCGACAAAATAAAAACATTGGTGTTTATCAAAAAGGTATTCTCCTGCGATTATGCGCTGGCGAAAACTTATTTAGAGGCGGTACCTCTACTCGTGTACAAGGGCATTGCTCGGGGTTCCGCTAACATAGAGGACCAATTAAAAGCCATCGGTGCGGATTATGAATTACAGCAAATCAGTGTGGATGAATTTTTGAAGCAATAGATTTATGAGGCGGGTAGATTGTATTGTGGTCGAAAAAACCGGGCTCGGTTGATCTTTTTCATGTTCATCACAGCGGAGTCGAATTTCCACGTGGAACATTTGAAAAGCATAAAAAACCACCGGATTCCAGCGAACACCGAAAGGGCCGCATCAGGAAGGCTATTCTGGAAATAGAGGTAAAAATCGTCTATCATATAGGCTATAGAACAACTAAATGACAGCCGATTAAGGATAATACAAGGAGAAAAGATGGATAATTCAATAAATATTCTCGTGGCCGAGGACGACAATGACATCAGCCGGCTGCTGTGCAGCATTATTCGAAAAAGCGGTTATGTGCCACAGCCTGCCTTTTCCGGAACGGAGGCGCTACTCTATCTGGAGCAACGGGAATGGAGCATGGTACTGCTAGATTTGATGCTGCCGGGAATGACGGGCGAGGAGCTGCTTAAATGGATCCGCTTGCGGGGAGGCGTGCCAGTCATTATCATTTCGGCCAAGGGTGAGCAGCAGACCAAAGTGTCAGCGCTGCGCGGGGGTGCGGACGACTTCATTACGAAACCTTTCGATATCGAGGAAGTCTCGGCGCGAATCGATTCCCATCTGCGCCGGTTTGCGCAGATTGCTCCGCCGGCTGTGCTGAGCGTGCTGCAGCATAAGGGACTTGTGCTCGATCACGATTCCAAAACGGTGACGGCAGAGGGGATAGAGGTTGCGCTGACCGCCCGGGAGTATGAGATTCTCACATTGCTTCTATCGGCACCGAAAAAGGTATTCACGAAAGCAAATCTATACGAAAGCGTATGGGATGAGCCATATTACGGAGACGACAATACGGTCAACGTTCATATGAGCAATTTGCGGAGCAAGCTTGCGAAGGCTGCGCCCGGCAGCGAATTTATCGAGACGGTATGGGGCATGGGCTATCGGCTAAAGCCTTAAGACATTCTTAAGGATTGGCTTTAGCTCCTCTTAAGTTTTCGTTTCTATACTTGGTCTATCACATAAGGGAGGCCAAGACTACAATGAGTGAATATGTATTGCAGACGAATCAATTGTCTAAGAAGTTCAAAGGCAGCGTAGCGCTGGATAAAGTGAATTTATCTATCCGCAAAGGCTCCATATATGGCTTTATTGGGCGGAACGGAGCCGGTAAATCGACGCTGATGCGCATCGTTACCGGACTAGCTTTTCCGTCCGACGGAAGTATCGCGCTGTTTGGCGCGAGCGACGAGCGGGCGTTGACCCAGGCCCGTAAGCGGATGGGTCTGATTATTGAGAGCCCCTCGTTGTTCCCCCACATGACCGCCGCCGAGAATCTGGAGGTGAACCGGCTCCTCCGAGGCATCCCCGGCAAAGACTGCGTCACAAGGATGCTGGAATTGGTCAGACTGCAGGGAACGGGCAAGAAGAAAGTGAAGAATTTCTCGCTGGGCATGAAGCAGCGGCTGGGTCTGGCAATCGCCATGCTAAGCGATCCGGAATTTCTAATTCTGGACGAGCCGACCAATGGGCTCGATCCGATGAGCGTCATCGAAATGCGCGAGCTGCTCAAGCAGCTTAACCACGAACGAGGGATAACGATTCTGATCTCCAGCCACATTCTGAGCGAACTGCATTTGCTGGCAAGCCATTACGGCATCATTCATAACGGTAAGTTGCTGGAGCAGCTCACTGCCCAGGAATTAAATGATAAATGTCAGCAGTACGTGTTTATTAAAGCGGATGATCCGGACAAGGTGGCAACGGTTATTCAGAACGAGCTCCGCACCAATGATTTCGAAGTGATGCCCGATGGCGCGATTAAGCTGTTTGGCAATATCGAACAGCCAGGTAAAGTATCTTCGACGCTATTCTCCGCAGGTCTGGAAATTGAGCAGTTTATGCCGATGGGCGAAGACCTGGAGAGCTATTTCATGAAGCGGATCGGGGGTGCCGGGCATGTATAATCTGATTAGATCCGAGCTGTTTAAGCTGCGTAAGGACAGGTCGTTCCGCGTGCTGCTGCTAATATCCGCCATTCTTTCACTGGTCTATCCACTGCTCTACTACTTTGACCATAAGTCGAGTGGAGAGCCGCAGTTCACAGGAGCCGAGTTTCTGATTCAATTTATTGCAAGCAATGGCTATGTGATCAAATTCGGCGTAGCAGCGCTGGCCGGATTCTTCATCGCCAATGAATATGCGACGGGTGTCATGAAGACGATCGCATCGTCGGGCAACGATAGAGGGCGGCTGTTCGCCGCCAAACTGATCGGATTCTCGGTCGGAGCCATGGCTATCTCTCTGGTATTCCCGATCGTAAGCACGACCGAAGTTTCACTACTTTCAGGTTTCGGCCATTTGCCGGAGGGGTTTGACGCGTCCTTCATACCGCGGGCCCTCGGACTAACACTGCTTTACACTGCAGGCTATGCGGCAATCGGGGCGCTATTGACTGCCGTGTTCACCGAAAGCGGCAAGACGATCGGCTTCTCGATGATTTTCTTCCTAATGATTGATACGATTTTGGGGGGCTTGGGTGAGTACATCCCTTTCTTTACTACAGTGTATGATTATTCTATCTTCAAGCTGATGAACGATATCGGCAAGCCCAGTATTGCCAGCGGCGATCTGCCAGCGCTCCTGCTCGTGCCAGTGCTGACGATTGTCGTATCCGGGCTACTCGGTATTCTCGTGTTCCGCAGAAAGGAAATTAAATAATAATGAGAGGGGCGGGAGAGTCTTGCTTATCCTAACGCTCATATCGGTTACGGTGGCGGCTCTCCTGCTTGCCCATCTGCTGCTGATGAGGCGGGAGCTGGGGCGGATGACGGAGCAACTTCGCCGCTATAATGAACGGACAACCGGTAAAAAAATAGACGTGACTCTATTTGACCAAAGGCTCGAAACGCTTGCAGGTCAAATTAATCGCCAGTCCGATCTCGTAGTCGACGCGGAGGCCCGCAGAAGACGAACCGAGAATGAGCTGCGGCAGGCGATTGCGAACATTTCCCATGATATCCGTACTCCGCTCACCTCCATATTTGGCTATATTCAACTGCTGGAAGCAGAGCCTATTACGCCTGAGGAGAAGCACGAATACCTTACCATTGTTAAAAATCGCACGAGACGGCTGCAAGCACTATTGAACGATTTCTTCGAGTTATCCCTAATCGAATCTTCCGATTATCAGCTTAAGACCGAGCGGATCGGAATGACTGTCCTCCTGTCAGACATTCTGGTCGGTTTCTACGACCGGTTCAACGAACGGGGCATTACGCCGGACATTCGGATGCCAGAGGGAGAGGTATCCGTATATGCCGACGAATCAGCCGTGCGGAGGGTCGTTGAGAATTTACTTATCAATACTGTCAAGCATGCGACCGGTCATGTGGAAATCCGTTTCAAAAAAATGCCTGAGATTGCCGAGTTTACGATCATTAACGAAGCGAAGGAGTTATCCGACACCGATGTGAGATTGCTATTTGATCGCTTCTACACGGTCGACCGTACCCGATCCGGCCAAGGATCGGGACTTGGTCTTTCCATCGCCAAAAGTCTGATGGACAAGATGAACGGTACGCTGACAGCGGAGCTGCACCGGGGCAACTTAAAGATGACCTGCCGCTGGAAGCTGTGATCACGGGACACCGATTTAGCCAATCAATGGGGAATGCAGTTAGTCGTTCATGCCACTTTATTTACAGTTTCTTAAAATTTTCTATTTCTCCACGATAAAAATCAACGGTTTTACCTTCTGTAGTTTTCCAATCCCTTTCCAACAGTGCGATTATTTCTTGCAGCTTTTCAATGGCCTTTTCATATTTTCCTTGGATTTCATATATATGATAAATGGCTTCCAATGCATCTGTATATTTTGGACTTGGCTGTAGTTCGTAACCTTTGGAGTAATACTCTATGGCTTCGTCGTATCTGCAAAGCTTAGCCATGCAGTCTCCTCTAGAGGACCATGCAAGCCATTCATGAGGATGCAATTCAGTCATTTGCTCCCAAAGAATTAATGCTTGAGAAAGATTGCCTTCTTCCTTGCAGATCAGTCCTCCATATAATTGATATAAATAACCTGGGCGGATTTCGTTCAAGCTTTCTAGAGTTTCTTTTGCTTCAGTGCATCTGCCATCTGCAATTAAGTAGTTCATAAGCCATACATAACTTTTCCAATAGTCTGGATGATTAGGCACGAAATTCTTATAATACTCTATGAGTTTATGGCGATTAGAGAAGTTCCAGTCAAAAATGACTCCATTCTCCGCATCCCGCAAAGCGTTATGATTACTTTTTTTATGTGGATCTAACAACAGTGCCTCCTTGGCATAATGGGAAGCTAATTCACGGTGCTCCTCTGAACGATGAATGTGTAACTGAGCCAGCAATGTGAGACATTGGGACTTTTTTTCGTCATTAGTTAGCCTTTCTTTGAGAAATTGTTCAGCATAGCTAAAATCATCCTTGGAAATAAAATGTTCGGTACTAATCATATTTTCAATACGTTCTACATGTGTGTCATCAGTTAATGCAAATAGTTCATCAATTGTAACCCCTAAAATCACAGATAAATCAGGAAGAATTTGAATATCAGGCATGGTTACGTTGTTTTCCCACTTGGATATGGCTTGGGATGATATATTCAGTTTTGTTGCAAGTTCTTCCTGAGTCATTCCTTTTTGCAAACGTAGGGTTTTGATTTTTTTTCCGATCTCAATATTCATTTGGATACCCTCCAATTTTTATCAGTTCGACTAGTCCCTTGCATTATATCTTGTTGTTTGAAATCTCCTCAATGACCGCGTGGTTAAACGAGTTAACTTATCAGTTACATTAGCGACCACAAGGCACAACTGCGTTCCTAAGCAATCGCCGCCGATATTGTTAAGCAGCAATACCAGCATGAGCCTCCCTTTTGGATCATTCGATCATTAAGTGTACATTTTTGCTTCCAATGATATTAACAATATGTTATTATCAAAATGAAAGTAAGAGTGAACTGACTTTATAGTGCGCAAATTGGATGAAAGCAGAGGGGATGAAAGTGAATAAATCATGGGGCGGTTGGAACCTGTTTGAATTGACCTGGCTGGTTTTGTTTACTTCAATTGCTGTTGGGTTTACGGTGATTTCTAAGGATTCTTTATTCGGATTTACGGTCTTTATCACCGGGGTGCTGTGCGTGGTGCTCGCGGCGAAGGGACAACTGATGAGTTATGTGTTTGGGATGTACAATACCGTTGGTTATGCATACTTGGCTTACGTCAACGGTTTGTTTGGAGAGGTTATGCTAAATTTGCTTTTCTTTGTTCCTATGAATGTGGTCGGCTTCTACATGTGGAAAAATAACCGGACTAACGGCAAGCTGTCCATGCGTCAGCTGGAGCTCAAGCGTCTGCTCCTTGTGGGGGCGGTCTGCGTATTAGGCAGCCTGCTGCTGGGCCTGGGCTTATCGTTCATACCAGGGCAGAATTCGCCTTATATTGATGCCATTACGACGGTGTTATCCGTTGTCGCAACTCTTTTAATGGTTCGAAGATTCAAGGAACAATGGCTGGTCTATATTGTCCTCAATATGTTCACAGTGCTGCTGTGGGTGATTCGAATGCTCGAGGGGAGCGGTGAAGGCCTGCTGATGATCGTCATGTGGAGCGCGTATCTGGTTAACGCTGTATACGGCTACTACAATTGGAACAAGGGAGCCAGGGAGGTATCAGCATGAAGAGACTTGGCTTAACGCTCGGGAAGTTTGCCCCGCTGCATAAAGGGCATCAGTTCATGTTCGAGACGGCGCTGCAAGAGGTCGATGAACTGATTGTAGTGATCTATGAGACGACGGTGACCCCGATCCCGCTGCATATCCGGGCCAACTGGATTCGCAAGCTCTACCCGGCGGTGCGGGTGATTGAAGCCTGGGACGGTCCCGACGGGTATTCGAACGACCGGGAGCATGAGATAAGGGAGGAGCAATATATTCTGGGGTTACTGAAAGGCGAGCAAGTGACGCATTTCTACTCCAGCGAGTTTTACGGAGAGCATATGAGCATCGCTTTGGGCGCAGTAGACCGGCGGGTGGATGAAGCCCGCGGGCAGGTACAGATTTCAGCTACCATGGTCCGTTCGGATCCTTACAAGTACCGGCAATATGTGAGCGATAGCGTGTATCGGGATTTAATAACAAAAGTGGTTTTTGTGGGAGCGATGTCTACCGGCAAATCCACGATCACCGAAGCGTTGGCCCGGCGGTATCGCACAACCTATGCGAGCGAATACGGGCGCGACTATTGGACGGAGCATCAGGTGGACCGCAGAATTGGCTTAGAGGCGTTCGATGAAATTGCTGTCGGCCATATGGAGCGGGAAGAGCGGGCTTTACTGCAAGCGGATAAATATCTTTTTGTCGATACCAATGCGATCACGACTTATATGTTTGCCCTGGATTACCACGGCCGGGCTCCTGAACGCTTAACCCGGATCGCCCTGGAAAATGCACAGCGGTACGACCTTTTTTTCCTGTGCGACGACGATATTCCTTACGAGGATACATGGGACCGCAGCGGGAATCAGAAGCGGCATATTTTCCATAAGCAAATTATTGCAGATTTGAAGGCGCGGCGGATTCCCTACATCACACTTCGGGGAAGCCTGGAGGAACGAATGGGTAAGGTAGACGAAGTGCTGGCAACGTTCAAGCCCTATCATAATTATTTTGGCGAAGCACGGTGGTAATTAATGTTATTGACAAAACTTTTGACTATGATTAGTATTGAAAAATATTTAAATGAAGTTATGATCCTATAATCAAATAATTTCTAAGCTATGAATGCTATGGATCACACTATAGCAGGAGCAGCTTCTGGAGAGACCGTGGGGATTCCCCGGCGCCGAAGGGTTCACAATCTCAGGCAAAAGGACAGAAGAGTACTGGATAATTCATTTGTTATTCTGATAAGCGTCAGAATAATGAATGTATTTTATTTAATATTCTTTTAACCGTGAGATTGGAGCGTATCCAGTCTCTTTTTTTATTGTCATTTTTACTTGTTCATCATTTCACAAAGAATTATTAGATTTAGAGGGGGAGTTTCACATGGCACCACAAGAACTAAAGAGAGATCTAGAGAATCGGCATGTTCAGCTCATTGCAATTGGGGGGACCATCGGGACCGGATTGTTTTTAGGATCAGGTAAAGCTATACAACTCGCAGGACCATCCATCATCTTTGCTTATTTAATCGTCGGTATTGCCGTGTTTTTTGTTATGAGGGCCTTGGGAGAACTTCTGTTGTCGAAAGCGGGTTATCAATCTTTTACAGACATCGCCGAAGATTATCTTGGACCGCGGGCAGCATTTGTAACCGGATGGACCTATTGGTTTTGTTGGATCATGACGGCTATGGCGGATATTATAGCTGTTGGCGTATATGTACAATATTGGTTTGATATTCCGCAATGGATCCCTGCCGTCATTTGTTTAATCATTTTATTAGGGCTCAATTTATTAACTGTAAAAAGTTTTGGCGAATTGGAGTTTTGGTTTGCTTTAATCAAAGTAGTGACTATTCTCGCGTTGATTGTTATCGGGGCAATCCTGCTGGTGATAGGATTCAAAACAGCTTCCGGAACGGTTACTGTCAGTAATATTTGGGCGCATGGGGGAGTATTCCCGAACGGGATTTCAGGTTTCTTACTTTCCTTTCAAATGGTTGTGTTTGCCTTTGTCGGTGTGGAATTGGTGGGAGTATCGGCAGCGGAAACGTCCAATCCAGAAAAAACCATCCCATCCGCGATTAATAAAATCCCGTTGAGAATTCTATTTTTCTACGTGGGTGCCATTATCGCCTTATTATCCATCAACGCATGGACAGAACTAAATCCCGCAGAAAGTCCTTTTGTTAAAACGTTTAGTTTGGTGGGGATACCGATTGCTGCTGGAATTATTAACTTTGTCGTATTAACTTCAGCCGCGTCTGCCTGTAACAGCGGAATGTTCTCAACAAGCCGGATTCTATATAATTTGAGCAGGAATGACCAGGCTCCAGCCAATTTTGCAAAGCTGAATAGAAATCATGTCCCAAGCAATGCGCTCTTCATCTCCACGCTTGTGTTATCTGTGGGAGCTCTTTTGAGTAAGCTGATTCCGGAGACTGCTTTTGGAATCGTGACAACCATCAGTGCCATTTGTTTCATCTGGGTTTGGGGTATCGTTCTGATCTGCCATTTGCGGTATAAGAAAACAAAGCCGGAATTGCAGGCGAAGTCAAAATTCAAAGCCCCGTTCACCCCATTTATTAATTATGTAGTCTTAGCGTTGTTTGCAATCATACTCATTATTATGCTTTTTGCTGAAGAAACACGTCCGGCCTTATTATTGACGCCGTTATGGTTTATTCTATTATTTGTTTTGTATTCGACGAATCGGAGAAAGCGGGAAAGAAGCAGCAAAATAATCAGTACAGAATCACATCCCATGGATGCCTGACCCGATCATTCTTTTAATAGAAAAGGGGATTACCTCAGGCCTTAGTTATTTTTTAGGCGAAAAAATTGAAATTCTTCAATATCACCTTCCAAGAAGCAACTCCGGCAGTTATTCTTATAAATGAAAATGGACATAATTTCATTTATCAGGAGGGATAACTATGGCGGGGCAAATATGGATTAATCTACCTGTTAAAGATATCAACAAATCAAAAGGTTTTTTTACGGAGATTGGATTTTCCTTGAATCAAGGACCTGGAAATGCTGATGATAAAGCTAGTCTAGTCATCGGAGACAAGAATGTTATTGTGATGCTTTTTACAGAATCCACGTTCGAAAGATTTACCGGAAATAATATTGCAGATACAACGAAAGGCACTGAAGTATTGTTTACAATTGGTGCAGATCGCAAGGAAGAAGTGGATGAAATGGTAACGAAGGTGGTAAAGGCTGGCGGTAGCATTTACGGCAAACCCCATGACCAGGGCTGGATGTATGGTGCAGGTTTTGCTGATTTGGATGGTCATCGCTGGAATGTGCTGTATATGGATATGAGCAAATTCCCTGCTGAGAAATAATAGTGGCAGTCTGGAACAATGAGTGCATTCAAATACTATCTTGAATTTACATTGTAAATTTTACAAAGGCGTAGTTTTCCGTTAATACTTCTTTTACACTCATCTTCTATAGTTAAGCAATTACTAACAATAGAGGGGAATATTGAACATCAATGAAAACATGGGAAACTGTACTATCTACGCTGCTCCTTGCAGGCGCTCTACTTCCTGCCGCAACAACTAACGCAGCATCCGCCTCAGACCTAAAAGGATATGAACCTCTGCGCAAGCACATGGATGGGATCGGAGCAACTATCACTTGGGATAGTGACGATAAGTCGGCACTGGTCAAGCTGAAGAACGGATTCGCAGGCACGTTCACGGCAGGCGATAAGGAATATCGTCTAGCGGGTAAAGCAGGCGAGCTTCCAGCGGAGGTCAAATTAGTCGATGGTAAGATGTACATTCCTTCCAAGCTGCTTCAAGCTATTCTGGCGGAAAATGCAAAGTTTATCAATTCCGCGGATATCATCACCCCTTATCCGGTAACCGCTCAGGTAGAGACGGCAGCCGTTGAAGATGGCGAGGATGCAGCCGATGACCCGGCCATTTGGCTCGATTCTACGAACCCGGCGAATTCCAAAATCATTGCCACGAACAAAGGCGGAGGCGTCCTCGTCTATGATTTGAACGGCAAGGAGCTTCAAAATTATAAAGTAGGAAAAATGAATAATATTGATATACGTTATGATTTTCAGCTTGGCGATAAAAAAGTAGATATTGTTGGTGCGACGAACCGTTCTACGAACACGATCGATATTTTTTCCATGGATGGGGCAACCGGGAAGTTGACTGACATCGTAGCAGAGCCCATTAAAGCGAAGATGGAAGAGGTATACGGATTCAGCCTTTACCATAGCCTGAAATCGGATAAGTATTACGCTCTGGTGCTGGGTAAAGAAGGCGAATTTGAGCAATATGAGCTGACTGAGAATGGGAAGGGCAAAGTTTCAGGCAAGCTCGTTCGCGAGTTTAAGCTGGCTACGCAATCAGAAGGAATGGTAGCTGATGATGAGTATGGCATGATGTATATAGCGGAAGAGGATTACGCGATATACAAATATGATGCGGAGCCTGACAGCGGTACAAAACCTCTATCCACTGTCGATATTGCGGATGGACGCCGATTGCAGGATGATATTGAAGGGTTGACTCTCTATTATGGTGCCGACGGCAAAGGTTACTTAATCGCCTCCAGCCAAGGCAGTGACAGCTACGCGATATATGACCGTGAAGGCAATAACGCTTACCTTACTAGCTTCAAAATCGCCGATGGCTCATTGACCGATGGCACCTCAGTAACTGATGGTATTGATGTGCTCGGGTTCGGACTGGGCGAACAGTTCCCTTATGGCATTTTCATCGCACAGGATGATTCCAACATCAACAATGGCAAAGAGCTTAACCAAAACTTTAAAGTAGTAGCTTGGGATCAAATTGCTAAAGGTGCAAAGACTCCGCTTCTGATGGACAACAAAGTGGATCCTCGTAAACTTGTGGACCGCAGCGCGAAGTAATATTGGTTAACAGCTAACGTGCAAGTTTTAAAGTAAAGAACATTTTCTCATAAGCAGCCTCCAACTCCACATTTCAGGGGTCTTGGGGGCTGTTTTGATTTATTCAGCAAGGAGGATATTTCCTACGGGGCTGCAGAAGCCCCCCGGCTTGCAAAAAGGCAACGGTTATGCAACCCTAAATAAAGACAACATTTAACGGGGGTCCGTATATGGCTAAAACAATTGTAGAAAAGCTAAATATGCACAAATTCAAAAAGGTTGCTGTATTGTACAGACCAGAGAATGACGACAGTTTAGCGGGATTAGCAGAGCATGATACTGAATTAACAGCCAGCAGTTATGATCTGATATTTGCTTATGTGCTTAATATGGAATCGCTACAGGATCTTGTCCATAAAGTGATTGATCACAACTATTTAAATAAAGGCGGCTATTTGTTCGCCGCTTATCCCAAAAAAGGGAATAAGGTTTATCCGGCCTACATTCACAGAGACAGTCTTTTTGAAGGGGTAGGAGCCGATGAGGACGGTTATATTGGCACGAGCAACCTGAAGTTTGCGCGTATGGTGGGCTTAAATGAGGTGTTTACCGTTGTCGGATTCAAAGAGGAGGCGCGGAAGAACAAGGATGCATCTTCAAAGCCAAGTCAACGTGTGGACGATTACACCTCTATGATCCCTGCTGTGGAGCAAGATCTGACGGATAGTGCGGAGACACTGGCTTTTTACCAATCCCTTACGCCCGGCTACCGAAAGGATTGGGCCCGTTATGTATACAGCGCTGTACAAGAGGAGACTAGAGAAAAACGGCGGGCGGAAATGAAGAAGATTCTGGGTGAAGGGTATAAAAGCATCGATATTTACCGAAGAGACAGGCCGTAAATAGAACTGTCATCCTTGCGCACATAATAGAATCGAAGCCACTCCGCATAAAGAGTGGCTTCTCTTCTTCATATACTGATATTGCTAGCTCATGCGTGTTACAACAGAGGTTCTTCCTTGCTGACTACGTTTGCCTTTTTTTCAATCATGATCTTCTTTTTCGTGGGCATAAATAATGTGATAACAAGCGCGGCAATGGATAGAATCATCATGAAGTAATAGGCGTCACTTGCCCCTAAAATCGATGTAAGGGATTTAAGAAGCTCAGCAGTAGTAGAAGGATTCTGCTGGAGCACTGTAGCTGCATGGCTTGTTGCCTGCACTGTATAAATCGTAATCACGACAGCCGTACCAATCGCCCCTGCAATTTGGCGGACGGTATTATTCACTGCTGTACCATGCGTACCGAGTTGCTTGGGCAGCGCATTTAGTCCCGCCGTATTAAGTGGCATGGTAATGAAGCTTAATCCAATTCGCAGGCAAATCGTACGAATCATTAAATACATATACGTTGTCGATTCAGATAGATCTGTTACCGCCCACATGGATGGAATAATAAACAGTAAACCAATGATAAACAATGGCTTCGCCCCGAAACGGTCGTATAATTTACCGGTGACGGGTGACATCAAAGCATTTACAAGCGCACCCGGCAATAATAGAAGCCCTGCATCAAATGCTGTAAATCCACGGCCATTCTGCAGATAAATAGGCAATAGAATCATATCTGCGTACATCATCATCGTGACTAGCACGTTAATTAGAGAAGTTAACGTAAAGATTTTATTTTTGAAGACAGACAGGTTTAACAGCGGGTCATCGGACTTGATTTGTCGAATACAGAATATGGCCGTTACAACGATCCCAATCCCTAAGGACAGGATCACCAATACATCGTCCCAGCCTTTACTGCCTGCACTGCTGAAGCCGTATAAGATTAAGCCAAATCCGATTGTTGATAAAAAAACACTTACTACATCGAGCTTCGACTTAGACGTGTCGGATACATTCACTAAATATTTGAATGCCAGCACTATGACAATGACGACAAGTGGGATGAGGCCAATAAATAACCAGCGCCAAGAATGATATTCGACGATAAATCCCGAGAGAGTCGGTCCAATGGCAGGAGCGAAGATCATCGCCAGTCCAAGCAGCCCCATAGCGCTGCCGCGTTTCTCAATAGGGAAGATAGCGAGCACAACACTCATCATGAGCGGCATAATAATGCCTGCACCGGCGGCTTGGATCATACGTCCTATTAAGAGCACAATAAAGCTTGGTGCCGCTGCACAAATGATCGAGCCCATTAATAAAAATAACATGGCGCTTAGAAATAATTGCCGCGTTGTATAGCGTTTCATTAAATAGGCTGTAATCGGAATTAATATCCCGTTGACCAGCATAAAGCCTGTTGAAATCCATTGTACGGTCGTTGCCGTGACATGAAATACATCCATTAAATTACTTAAGGCAACATTTAATAACGTCTGATTGAGTGTGGATAAGAAACAACCCAGAATTAAGATGGTTAGTAAGATCCCTTTATTTATTTTCTTAACGTCTTCTTGCACGGTGTAATCCCCTCTTCATTGCTTTTTCGACACAGTGTCAATAAAATGAATCATATCAGTAATTAAGAATTATTCCTATTTACAATTTTATTGAAAATGTTGACTAATCGACAGAACCGGTGGATTAGTAGATGAAGTGACAAATAAACGATAATAGAGGGATGAAATGTCTGCACAAAAGAGAGTAGATCCACGAGCCATTCGCTCGAAAAAGATGCTGAAGAGTGCCGTTTTTTCATTATTAGAAGAAAATTCGGATATTTCGCAGTTGACCGTCCAAAAAATCGCCAACCGGGCAGAACTGAATCGTGCAACGTTTTATTTGCATTACGAGGATATTAACGATTTGTTGCGCCAGATCGTACATGAAATCTTTGATGACCTGTCCATGAAAGTTGAACCGCTATTACAAGTGAAGAGCAGCAACGAACAGGAGCAGTTGGTTACATTCTTAAATTATTTTTATGAATACCGGAAGGTCTTTGCTGTATTCGTTGAGCATAAAGGCTTCAAAAATCACTTGTCCAACCTGTTGAAAAATACGATAGAAACACGAAGAAACGCGAGAAGAATAGATTCCACAAAGGAGGTTGTTTCAGTCGATATTGTGGTATCATCACTGCTGGGGATTATTATGTGGTGGATTAAGGATGGCATCCAATATAATTCTGAATACATAGCAGCGCAAATTACCTTGATGCATAGAAGAAGGTTTTTGTAACAAGTTAGGTCCGCATATAGCGAGAGGGTTCAGCTCAATAAAAAAACCACTCACAGGAGTGGCTGTGTCTTGCTATAAAGTCTCTTTCACTTTGATTAACAACTTCAAGAAGGCCGCGCTTTCTTCTTCGGTAAGGCCCTGGGTAACGCATTGTTCTACTTCCATGAATATATCGTGGAATTCTTCGACGAGGTCGGCCCCTTTTTTCAATAAATATATTTTTTTCTGCCGTTCATTATCTTCCGGAATCACCCGCTTGATATACCCTTTTTTCTCCAACCCCTGAAGCATGCTGGTGATGGTGGCTCCCTTACGGTTGAAACGCTCGGCCAAATCCTTCTGGATCACACCTTTGTCCTGATGCTCAAAAATATAGCCCATCATCTGCCCTTGCTGCGCATTCAGTCCCAGTTCCGATAATCTGACATTGGCCATACCTCTGATTTTCAATCCAATCTCCCGGATCAAATCGGAGTAGGGGGTAAGCAAAGCTTGCTTCGTCATCCTGTGCCTGACTCCCTTGCTATAGTTTGAATTCTAATTATAAGAACATCTTAATTTTCGGTCCCTTAATTGTCAAATCTAAATGAATATATAGATTGAATTTAAGATTTACCCATTTGGGCGAGGACGTAACTACGGTGAATATTTGGACTTCCGGCCGCTGTTGTCCCCCAGATTTCTTGGTTTAACCCGCTATATGCGGTGGAAATCCGGTGACAAAGGCGGTCGCTATCGCTCCTACAGTTCCAAATTTCCCCTCCGTTACTTTTGCCCTTTTGTGTAGTTATTAAGTTCATTCTATAATATTACGATTGACAGTTAGAAGTCTAACTGTTATATTTCAATCAATAAAAACACTATCCCATTATAGGAGGTATCACAATGATTACAGCAATCACCAATGCGCGCATATTTGACGGCGAGAACGTGATCAGAGCCACGACGGTCCTGATTGAAGGTGAACAGATCCTATCGGTAGGCGGGGAAATACCGGCACATGCGATCACCATTGATGCGAAAGGAGGGACTTTACTGCCGGGTCTGATCGATGCCCACGTTCACACTTCCGTAGAGGGCCTGCGCGATGCACTGAAATTCGGTGTGACGACTGAACTGGAAATGATGGGCGGGTTTACGAAAAACGGCCGCGAGGCACAGCTCCAGGGGATTGAGGATATTGCCGACGTGCGCTCTGCCGGAATGGGGGTCACACCTCCTGGAGGGCATCCCGATGAACTTATGCCTGGGGATGGGGAAATCCCGGATTTTGTACTGAAGGAATTGGAGAAAATGAGCGAGGAAGATCGCAACGCTATGCTGGCTGCTCATGCCCATGATCACGATCACGGAGAAGCGGCTGCGGTATCGAACAGGGATGAGGCGCTGGTATTTGTGGGCGAACAACTCAGGGAGGGAGCCGACTATATTAAGATTATGATTGAGGAAGGGACGGTACTGGCCGCCCCCGGATTGCCTGTCTTAAGCCAAGATATTCTAAGTGCAGCCGTAGGGGAAGCGCACCGGTACGGCAAGATTGCGATTGCCCATGTGTTGACTGCGGACTCCTCCCGGCAAGCCATCGAAGTCGGGGTCGATGGTCTGGCCCATTTATTCATCGACCGCCCGGACCATACTTCGGATCTGGTGAGAATGATCGCAGAGGCCGGTGCTTTCGTTACACCGTGTCTGGTCTTGAACTCTTCCATTATCGGTAACTCCGCAGCGGAATTGGCCAAGGATCACCGTGTGAGTTCCAGGCTTAGTCCGGAATGGTTGGATACGCTGAATGCCAGCTTCCATACCTACCCGCAAGGCAGCATGGAAGACAACTACCGGAATGTGATGGATCTTCATCATGCAGGTGTAGACATCCTGGTGGGTACGGATGTTTCCGTGCCGGTTCCATCGCTTGGCGGGCTTGCCCATGGGGCCAGTGTACACCATGAAATGCAGCTATTGGTGGAAGCGGGATTCACGCCCGTAGAAGCTCTTCAGTCCGCTACTTCAAAAACAGCCCGCCGGTTCGGCCTGAACGACCGCGGGCGTATCATTCAGGGGGCAAGGGCAGACTTGGTCTTGGTCGACGGCGACCCGACCACAACTATTTCCAATACGTTATCTATCCGTGGAATATGGCTGCGCGGCATTCAGAAAGTAGAAGAAGTGTGAAACCACGCTGGCGCTTGATTTTTTAATAATGAGGAAGTCCATCCTAAGGGGGATGGGCTTTTTTTAATATCTATACAGACAAATGAACGTTCGGGTGGTGCTATTCGTACTATAGTTATTCTACGGGAAGAGCGTATGGGAAAAAACTCATTGAAAGGGTGAAGGGAATGCTTACAATCAAACATTTTACCAAAAGCTATAAGGGTGGTAAAAAGGCAGTAAATGACTTGAATTTGGTGGTGGAGCCAGGCGATATCTACGGCTTTATCGGACATAACGGAGCAGGTAAAACAACAACCATTCGGGCAGTAGTGGGCGTGCTTGATTTTGAAGAAGGGGATATTGAAATTGACGGTATCTCCATTAGAAAAGATCCGGTCGCTTGCAAGGCGAGGATAGCGTATATTCCGGATAACCCGGATCTGTACGATCATCTTACCGGCATCCAGTACTTGAATTTTATCGGTGATCTCTTTAGTGTATCCAAAGCGGATCGTGAGCTGCTTATTAAAAAATACAGCGATGCTTTTCAAATTACGGCCCATTTGGGGGATATGATCTCATCGTATTCCCATGGGATGAAGCAGAAGCTTGCGATCATCTCTGCGCTCATTCATCAACCAAAGTTGTTAGTGTTAGACGAACCCTTTGTTGGCCTTGATCCAAAGGCCGCTCACATGCTAAAGACAATCATGGTAGAGCTGTGCAGCAATGGCAGTGCCATCTTTTTCTCCACGCATGTGCTGGATGTGGCAGAGAAGCTCTGCAATAAGATAGCGATCATAAAGGGAGGCCAATTGGTAGCCCAGGGCAAGACAGAAGAAGTAAAGGGCGAAAATAGCCTGGAAGCCTTATTCATGGAGCTGATCGACAATGATTAATATCTGGAGATTAACGAAGCTGCAGTTGTTTTCTTCATTTGGGTTGAACAAAGCTTTACATACAAAAGATGTTAAAGAAAAACGAAAATCGCTTTTACTCGCCTTTGGTATTTTTGTGGGAGTGCTCATGATAGCAGTAGTTTCATTCGGATACAGCTTCATGTTGGCAGTGACTTTTGAACAAATGGGGCGAATGGATCTATTACTGGCGATTATGATGGCTGTTACTTCTATTGTAGGGTTCTTCACCACGGTCTATAAGGCAAGCGGTGTATTATTCAGCTATAAGGACTACGATTTGGTGATGTCGCTGCCGATAAAGACGAGTCATGTGGTCGCAAGCCGTGTTCTTCAGCTCTATGTGCTGAATTTGTTCTTTTCTTTGATGGTCATGCTGCCAGCAGGTGTGGTATATGCTATAAAAGTGAATCCGGGGACGTTATTTTATCTGTTTTTTCTAATGACACTTTTATTTATCCCATTACTGCCGATTATTGCGGCAACGATTATTGGCTCATGCATTAGCTGGATCTCTTCCCGGTTTAAAGCGAGCCGGATGATCAGTCTTGTATTAACTTTTGCCATTATGATTGCACTTATGGTCGGTTCATTTACGCTGAATGGAAACGAGCAGGCACTTGCTGATATGGGGACTGAGCTGGCCGATATGATATTTAAGCTGTATCCTCTTGCAGAAATTTATGTCGATGCGGTCTGCTCGTATCAGGTAGGCTCATTATTATTATTTATTGCGTTATCCGTACTTTCATTTATTATATTTGCCACTGTGTTAAGTACAAGATATAAAGCGATTCATACAGGTCTAATGACCAGTCATGCAGGCAGCAAATATACCATGAAGCCGTTAGAAGCCTCATCTCCATTCCGTGCACTGTATAAGAAGGAGTTGCGCCGATATTTTGGCTCTTCTGTTTATGTGCTGAACACAAGTATAGGCATGATTCTATTACTGGTGATGTCGGTTGCCTTATTGTTTGTCAGTTCGGAGAAGCTGGGGGAAATGATTGAAATTCCACAATTATCCCATTATCTGAGTACGCTGGCTCCCATCCTACTATCCTTATTTGTAGTGTTAAGCTGCACAACGTCAAGTTCCATTTCGCTTGAAGGCAACAATTTATGGATACTAAAAAGCTCACCCGTATCGAAACAAGCGATATGGCTTAGCAAAGTTGCCGTGAATCTGACCATCACATTACCGGTCCTGAGTATTAGTAGTGTAATGCTTATGATATCGTTGCGCACGGGATGGATGGAAAGCTTATTATTGCTTGTTATCCCTTTGATCTATGCTTGTTATTCCGCGCTGATGGGCATTATTGTTAACTTGAAATTACCTAACCTGGAGTGGAAAAGCGAAGTTACGGTAATCAAACAGAGTGCAGCAGTCCTTGTATCTATGCTCATAGGGATCATCAGTTTATTAGTTCCCTTGGGACTATCCCTTCTTCTGACGCAGGTAAATGCAAATCTCCTCTTGTTAGCGGTTGGCATGATTATGATAGCGGCATGCCTAGCAATGTATAGATATATGCAGACAAAAGGGGAGCAGTTGTTTCAGCGGCTTTAAACAGCCAGCTGTCGGTTCCATCCCGGTAACTGGCTGCTTAGCGGTTCAATAGGTTTCGAGATTTTAATTATGGTAATATTCTGCCAATGCATTTGCCGCAATGATGGCCTGGTATACGTCATCAGGAGTTACGGGATGTGGCATATTGCCCATCGTGTCTCCTTCGGCACATGCATCTTCCGCCACTTTCCGCCATTCTTCCTCTCTAAACTGATCCAGACCGAGATCTTTTAATGTTAAGGGTAAGCCCACTTCTTTAATGAAGTTGATGACCGTTTCCACTTCTTCTTTGGGTGCACTTTCTAAAACAAGCTGTGTTAATAAACCAAACACTACTTTTTCGCCATGCTGAGCATGATGCAGCGAGGGAACCGCGGTCATTCCGTTATGAATGGCATGAGCAGCGGCTAAACCGCCGGACTCAGCCCCCACACCACTTAAATAGATGGTGGCTTCAATTGTTTTTTCAACGGCAGGAGTGGAAACTTTATGATCAACGGCTATCTTCGCTTGAAGGCCATATTCCAGAACAGTGTCATAGCACATCTTGGCGATACCTAATCCGGCAAGCGAGGGTTTCAAATTGACCAGATTATCACCATTTTTTTGGTAGCAGGCGCGCGCTTCAAAATAAGTGGCTAGCGCATCTCCAATTCCAGCGACAAAAAAACGGGTGGGAGCACTTGCTAAAATATTTGTATCTGCCAAGACCACATCTGGATTGGTTGGCAGGAACAGATAGCGGTCAAACGAGCCGTCTGTTTTGTAGATGACAGAAAGTGCGGTGCAGGGGGCATCGGTTGAAGCGATGGTTGGGAAGATAACCACAGGCAAATGTACATAATAAGCAGTGGCTTTAGCGGTATCTAAGGTTTTCCCGCCGCCAATACCCACAATCACATTAGCGCCTGATTTTTTAACCGCTTCACAATGCCTATCGATTTCTTCCTGAGTAATTTGTAGATTAAATTTCACGAACTCACTCTGCTGTCCAGCTTCTTCAAAGGATTGCCCCGCTTCTTTCGCTGCACGATCCAGGATGAATTCGTCACAAATTACATAAGCATGGTCACCATAAGTAGTGGTATACGTAGATAGTTCGTTTAATAAGTGGTGACCTACTATAAATTTCTTGGGGGACGTGACTGATTTTACCGATCGTTTCAATTTAACCACTCTCCTTGTTTTAGAAATTATCTACTGCAGGTGAGCTGATTATGCATTCAATGATTGGATTTGTTCCCTGAAAAAGAAAACAGCCCCTCAGATTGAGGAGCCTCCATAGGAATCATGTTAGGTTAAGTTGCGGGAATTTCAAGGACCCTGGCAATTAAAAACCCCGGCAAATCTGCCGGGGCTAATTATGTATAAATGGAGTTGTGCACACAGAGGCATTATGATATGATTGGAGAATTACTAATCATTTATTTTGCGAATCGCCTAATAATCCTATCTTATTTACAACTTAATCTTACCATACAGTAATACGGGTTGTCAAACTTTCATTTTACAAATTCGAATGAAGGAGTGTATGCAGACAGATGATAAGTGCGGAGGATTGGAAGCAAGAACAGGAACGGCTGAAGCAGGTTATGGAAAAGCTGCAAGCGAGGATCACCGAACTGGAGCCGGAGGTGGCCGGGCTGCATGACCAAGTGGTGGACATCCGCAAGCAGTTTTGGGAAGAGGTAACTGTAAACACAAGTACTAGCGAAGATTTTGAAGAGACCTTCTACAGTATCAGGCAGCAAGAATCTTTATTATCCGAACGGGAGCGAAGCCAGCGGTTGCGCTCGCAGCAATGGAAAAACATGAAACGGCTGCTGTCCTCTCCCTACTTCGGACGCATTGATTTTCATGAGGATGGCTTGAACACTGCCGAGCAAGTCTACATCGGTGTGTCATCTTTCATTGACTCAGATGGCATGAGTTTTCTGGTGTACGACTGGCGTACTCCGATCGCTAGTATGTATTACGATTATTCACCGGGCGCGGCCGGATATGATACGCCGGGTGGGGCTATCGCTGGAACGATGCAGCTGAAGCGGCAGTATCAGATTCGCGGAGATCAATTGCAGAACGTATTCGACACGAGCTTAACGATTGGCGATGAATTGCTGCAGCAGGTGCTTGGCAAGGGTGCGGACAATCAGATGAAGAGTATCGTCGCGACGATCCAGAAGGAACAGAATGCCATTATCCGCGATGACAACAGCCGGATGCTGATCGTGCAGGGGGCGGCTGGCAGCGGGAAAACCTCGGCGGCCCTGCAGCGGGTGGCGTACCTGCTGTATAAACACCGCGAACGGCTAAGGGCTGACCAAATTGTGCTGTTCTCACCTAATCCGATGTTTAACAGTTATGTATCTACCGTTCTTCCTGAACTCGGTGAAGAGAACATGCAGCAGACGACCTTCCATGAATATCTCGATTACTGGCTTGGCAGGACGTTTCGTTTAGAGGATCCCTTCGACCAGATTGAATACGTGCTGGAAGAACAATCTGATCGCGGGTATGAAGCCCGGCTGAAAGGAATCCAATACAAAGCATCTGTGGACTTTCTTCAAGCGCTCCGGAATTATGCTCAGGGGTTGGAGGGGAAGGGCATGCGATTCACAAGCATTCGCTTCCGGGATCGCGATTTGATTACAGCTAAGCAAATGGAATCGCGATTTTACAGCTATGATCCTTCCATTCGCTTATCCAACCGCATCGCTTTGCTGCAGGAGTGGCTGCTGCGTGAACTTTCTCTGCTGGAAGACAAGGAACGTGAGGCGTTCTGGGTGCAGGAGGAGCTTGATTATCTAGACAACGATCAGTACGCCGAAGCGTTTAATGAACTGCATAAAGACAGAGGTGTGTTTGACTTTGCCGAACAATATGAAGAAGCGCGCGAAATGCAGCGCGGCAAGCGGAGGCTGGACGAGGGCGATTTCGATTATGCTGAGCGTGAGGAAGCACTGCTGCGCCGGATGGTCGTGAAGGAGCAATTTAAACCGCTGAAGCGAAGTGTGAAGCGGATGTTGTTCATAGACATGATTGGGCTGTACATCCAGTTCTTTGAAGAAGAGAATGCTTTGGCGGAGATGACGAATGAAGCTGGAATTTCCCTGCTCTGGCCGGAAATCTGTCAACAAACCAAGGAGAGGCTAAGCCGGTCCGAACTCTTCTATGAAGATGCGACACCGTACCTGTACCTGAAAGAGCTCATCGAGGGCGTCCGGGTGAACACGGAGATCCGGCATGTATTCGTCGATGAGGGTCAGGATTATTCGATGTTTCAGTATGAGTTCCTCAAAAAAATGTTTCCCCGTGCCCGCATGACGGTGCTTGGCGATTTCGGTCAGGCTATCTTTGCTCAGGCCACAGAACTGTACGGCGAAGATTCACCGCTCATCGGATTGTATGGCCAATCTGAAACGAGTTTATTCCGTCTGGTTCGCAGTTACCGGTCAACGCGTGAGATTGTGGAATTCACGAAGTCTTTATTGCCTAACGCCAAGGAGATTGTAGCCTTTGAACGCAGGGGCAGGAAACCGCTCCTCTCTCAGATGGGCAGCGGCGGGCAGCGGGCCGCAAGAATAGCTGAGCATCTTGCGGCTCTTCAGGGGGAAGGCTTGGTCTCCATCGGGATCATCACCAAGACAGCGGCCGAAAGCAAAGCTGCCTATGATCTCCTTACAGCTCAGGGATGCCAGGGGTTGAAGCTTGTGACGAAGAGTACGCCCAACTTTGAGAAGGGAACCCTGATCCTCCCCGTATATCTCGCCAAGGGCGTTGAATTCGATGCCGTTCTAATCTACGACGCATCTTCGCAGACGTATCATCTAGAGAGCGAGCGCAAGTTATTCTATACCGCATGCACGCGTGCTATGCACCGGCTTCTGCTCTACACAACGGGAGAGTGGACCCCATTCCTTCCGGCATCGGATAAGTCCTTGTATGAGGTAGAGCAAATTCAGTGATGAATACTAACCAAGGATCTCCCTTCATAAACATGACAGTCAGATGTCGAGTTTCTCCATGTATACTTTGGAGAAAGGAGAGGATTCAACCATGAACACTTATACGACCCACAAGCCCAAGCTGATCATTACTGGAGTGGCTGTACGTACAACAAACGCTGAAGAAACGGGACCGGATGGACGATTGCCAAAACTTTGGGACACCTACTTTCAGAGCAATCTTGTTTCTACGGCGGGGGTCAGAAATCCTCAATTCCTATACTCGTTGTATACGGATTATGAAAGCGACGTGAACGGAGCCTATACCGTTGTAATTGGACATGAAACAGATAATGAATTCGTCCAGGATGACAATAATCATGCGGTTGTGGAAATACCCGAAAGTAATTACATCGTTTTCACGGCAAAGAAGGGACCTATGTATGAAGTGGTGCCTGAGGCGTGGCGGGAGATATGGACCTATTTCAAGCAATCGCCGGAAGTGAGAACCTATACGGGCGATTTTGAGCTTTATGATTCCAAGAATTCGGATCCAGCAAACACAGAAGTGCAGATTTATATAGCCATTAAATAGCTGGAGAGCATGTTAAAACGCTACTGACATAAGGCTGTCAGTAGCGTTTTTGTATAGTTATATAGAATGAATTTAATAACTACACAAAAGGGCAAAAGTAACGAAGGGGAAATTTGGAACTGTAGGAGCGATAGCGACCGCCTTTGTCACCGGATTTCCATCACATATAGTGGGTTAAATCAAGAAATCTGGGGACAACAGCGGCCGGAAGTCCAAATATTCACCGTAGTTACTTCCTCGCCAAAATGGGAAAATCTTAAATTCAATCTATATAGATCAATAGATGATGTAAACAAGGAAGGGGATTGAGGTATGCAAATGGACGAAATAAGTCAACAAAGCCGCTTCTGGATTGGTGTCGTGTCTGCATCCCACGTGAAGCATGGAGAGATGGGCGGCTTCGCGCAGTTCTGCCACGGCAACTCAGCACCTTTACGCAAGATGCAGGCAGGCGATTGGCTGATCTACTACTCCCCGCGTACAGATATGATGAACGGGGCACCACTCCAAGCGTTCACTGCTATTGGGGAAGTGGCTGATGATAACGTCTACAACTATCAGATGTCCGAATCGTTTGTGCCATTCTGCAGAAATATCAGCTATATGCCGTAGCTTCACGCGCGGGAATCCCAAGTGGGGGTATTCCCTCCGCTTCGGTCATTTGGAGATCGGCCGAGAGGACTTTATGACGATTGCCAGTGCGATGTTGAGCAATTAGCAGATAGAAGGTTTTTTATAGCATAGAACGTACTTATTAGTATCTTTGTGATGAGGAATTGACAGTCTCGAAAGCAATGCTATAATCAAATAAATAGAAAATAATGCAATTATTTTTTCTTTTTGGAACCTGCATCCAGACAAACTTCACTAATCACTGTTTGGAAAATGGGGGTAAAGAGATGGGAGAGCTCAAAGCGCCTTTCGTAACCAATGTAGAGGATATGAGTTGGATCAGGCGCACTTCTGACTGCTATTTTATCATCGATGAGACGGGGAAAGTCTTACAATGGAGCGCGGAGCTTGGTACGCTGCTTGGTATTTCGGCCACACAAGCGGTCGGCAAGGCCTGCCGTTCCCTTGATCTCTTCAGTGATTCTACCGGGAACAGCCTCTGTAAAACCTGCCAGGTTCTAAGTGCTACAAAACATATGAACAATTGCAACGGATCACGCAGGGTATTTGTTCAACGTGGTTCGGTCCGGGTTCCTTTCCTGAAGAATATACGGGCCAGCAGCTACGATAAACGGTTAATCTGGGTGACCCTCGAACAGGCCGCGATTTTTTCCCTGATGGAAAAGCTGACTTCACAAGAAAATAAAGTGCTGGACCTATTATCCAGAGGCCATACAACGCAGCAGATTGCTATAGAGCTACACATTTCTTATACTACGGTACGAACCCATATCCGTAATCTTTTGAGCAAGCTTGGAGTACACAACCAAAAGGAAGCAGTTTCTCTCTTTTTTGCCGAGCTGCTTAAATAATAATTAGTGAGTAATAGAAAAGGATCATCTCCCGGTAGTTGACTGAGGGGGTGATCCTTTTTGCGGCTTAATATCCAAATTATATTATAAAAATACCTCAAATGTACGATCCTTCCGCTTCTAATATATGTTAATTTAGTAGCACATATTGAAAGCCGGGAGCAAACGTCCCCGGTGAGGGAGGGAAATATGAGTAATATTGCAGCAATACAGGATCAGTTCAAAGCTCCGTTCTACCTGGTCTGGGAGATTACACTTTTGTGCAACGCCAGTTGTGTGCATTGCTATTCAGGCGCAGGCCGTCGGCACCCCGACGAACTAGACGCAGCAGAGGCTCTTTCCGTAGTTGATCAATTAGCTGAGGCCGGTGTCCTCCTGCTGGGACTCTCCGGGGGAGAAGCTCTGCTCAGGCCCGATTGGATGGACATAGCCTCCCGTGCTTCGTCGAAGGGGATGATGGTTTCGATCGGCACCAATGGAGCCGTGATTGATGATGAGATGTGCCGCCGGATCATCGAGGCAGGAGTGTCCGGGATTTGTGTCAGTATTGATGGAGCAACGGCGGAAGTGCATGAGCAGGTGCGCGGTGTCAAAGGACTGTATGACAAAGCTGTTAGCGCTATAGAAACATTAGTGAAGCATGGGATTAATATAACTGTTGGGTATACGCCGACCCGGCTTAATTTCAGGGATGGCCGAAAGGTCGTAGAATTGGCCGCTCGACTCGGTGCAAATGGAGTGAATTTATCTGAGTTCATTCCCACAGGACGGGGAGATCAGGCATTGGCGCTTACGCCAAATGAGCTTCGCGATGTGATTGTGGAGTGGATCTCCATGCAGCAGGAGTACGCCGGAAAGCTGAAGATATACTGGCATGACTGCCGTGTTGCACTGATGCTGCCGCCAGAGCAGGCAGCACAATATATAGGCTGTGGTGCAGGTTATGTTACCGCCCGTATCACGGTTAACGGTGATGTCACCCCTTGCGTGACTTTACCGCTCACAGCAGGCAATTTGCGTGAGCAGAGCTTCCAGGACATCTGGAGCTACTCGCCGGTCCTAGCGAATATTCGGGACAGGACGACAAGAAACGAAGGAAATTGTGGCACTTGTGAGCATAAGTTCATCTGCGGAGGATGCCGCTCTGCGGCATTAGCCTATCATAACGATGCTTCAATGGGCGATCCTTATTGCTGGGTGGTTCCTGAAGCAGTTCAAGTGTAGAAGGAGAGGATAAGATGCCAAATTTAACTTCGGATACGGTACTAACACTCGCATCCAATATTGTTACCCGCAAAGAGGAAAATAGCAAGTACGTGGTGTACAACCCGGCTACGGACGAGCTCCATGTGTTGTCACGTCTGGCCTATACCATATTGAAGCTGTGTGAGCAGCCCGCCCGGGTTGCCGAGATTACGGGGCTTGTTGAGGAATCTATTCCAGCCTTCCAGTGTGACCAGGGACGCGGGGAAGTGAACGGATTACTTCAGAAGCTATTGAAACGAGGCTTGCTCCAGGCAGCCTGACCAGCCCTATAGAGAGGAGGTGAGGAAATGGAAGCAACCAGAGAACTGCTATGGGACATCGCCCGTGACAATATGGCGGAAATGGAAGACGCTGATTTGCTGGCAGCCATTCAAGAACTGGATATTGTAGATTTAGGGGAATTATCTGTTATTGCCTGGAGAGTAATTTAGCAAGCAAGGAGCCTCGGGCGCTGCCGGAGGTTCTTTTTACAAGGAGGCAGCCAATGGATCAGAGCAGAACAACCTGCCGGAGGTTAAGCAGTGGATTGGAAATCATTCATCTTCCGTTAGCCGGTATTAACACGGTATCGCTGGGCCTGCTCTCGGGTGCAGGTGCAAGGCTGGAAGCGGAAGATGAAATAGGCAGTTCGCGGATTCTCGAACATTGGATATGGCGAAGAGAACAGAAGGAAGAAGATCTCAATGATATTTTGGCGGATTTCGGAGCTAATTTGAAAACCTCATCCAATATAGAATGGACACGCCACTGGACTACAGTGCTTTGTGATCAATTTGAGCCGGTCTTCAAACTGTTTTTGCATGATATCCTGGAGTTTGATTTGTGCCCTGAGACCTTTGCGGCCAGCAAGGAGTATGCAGCAGTTCTTTCAAGTAAACGCCGGAAGGAACCGAATGCGTACGTAATGGATGTATTGCGTGAGAAAATGTCCGGGGGTAAAACGATCGGACGGTCAGCTGTAGGCCGGGTTGAAGATATAGCGAAGCTGGATTTCCCCAAGGTGAAGAGCGTCTATGAACGTCTTTATGTTCCAAATAATTGTGTGGTTGCTGTGGTTGGAGGTATTTCAAAGGAAAGACTGGGGAAGCTGCTGGATGAAATCGGTGAAGCCGGCGCTGTACAGGATTCACTGATCATTCCTCGGGAAGAATCCCCTTATTGGCAATCCTGTGCGTATTCCATAGAACAGGAAGGCAGACTCGTTCATCTGGCAGCAGCGTTGCCCTGTGTATCCTGCAGACATCCTGATTTTTTCGCATTTGCTGTGTTGTCACAGGCGCTGGGTGGAGGAGACGGTTCCAGACTTTTTGAAAGTATCCGGCAGAGAAAAGGGTTGGCCTATCAAGTGCGGAGCAGCTTGATGTCCTTCAGGGATACGGGACTCATGACCTTTTATCTGGCCACCGGACCGAATTCCGTATCCTGGGCGGCATCTGCCATCGTTCAAGAAATGGAGCAAATCAGGAATAACGGAATGAGCAGGGAGGAGGTCAAGGCCGCCCAAAACCAGCTTTTAAACCAGATGGTCCTAAGGTCAGAGAGTACAGCTTCCAGAATGAACACGCTGTTGACCGCCTCATGGTATCCGGGATACCCCGGGACGTTAACGGCCATGAAAGAAGCCATAAGTTCGGTTACTCCGGAGGCGATTCAGTCCGCATTACAGAACGCCGCCCCGACTGCAGAAATGGGTCTGGTGACGTTGGGTCCGGTATCCGCTTCAGCGCTAGTATTGAATCATTAGGAGGACGTTATGGCCTACTCGCAGTGGAAGTATCCAAATGGTCTGAACGTAATCACGGAGGATATGCCTTCAATGGCAAGTGTGACGGCCGGATTTTTTGTACTGAGCGGGGCAAGACATGAGTCCCCGAAACAGACAGGTATAGCACATGCGCTGGAGCATCTGCTTTTTCGAGGGTCGCTGCTCTATCCGAAGGGAACTATGAGTCCCGAGTTCACTCAAATGACAGGGACTATGAATGCTTTTACCACCTGGGAATATACTTGCTTCTACAGCCGTTCCACCCCTGAAGAATTGCCCGGAATCTTTTTTCCATTAATGGATATGCTTCGTCAGCCTTTATTGCGGGAAGAAGATTTTGGTCTGGAACAGAATATTATCCGCAAAGAATTATCAAGACAATTAGAGGAACCGCGGAGCAGACTTACTCATGCGCTCCATCAATACGTGTATCCGGGACGTCTCGGCAAACTGTTGATTGGTCTCGATGAAGATATTCTAAAACTGAGCGCTCTGGAGCTTAGACAATTTCACCGGCGTCATTACATTCCCTCCAATATTCTGCTGGTGATTTCCGGCAGCCTTGAGAAATGCAGCGGACTGGAGTCCTGCCTGCAAGCTTTACAGGATTGGGAGGAGCCTATGCTTCCGGTCGAGCTTGAACAGCCTCTAATGGCACAACCTGCGGTGGTCAACCTTTCGCAAAAGCGTGCAGATCTATGTTACTCAGTATGGGCCTGGAGTCTCCCGCCGCTTGAAGATAAAGAACATTACGCAGTCCATTTGCTATGCACCTTGCTGGGCGACGATAATTACATCGGCTCAAGGCTTTATAATGTGATCGTTGCCCCTGGATTCGCCCAGCAGATCACCTGTGTATACTCCGTATTGGGCGGCAAAGGACTGTTCAAAATCTATGGTTTGGCAAGGGCAGCTCAGCTGGAGGGGATCCGAGAAAAGATGCTGGCCGAGCTGCGCCAGATGGAGGCTGGAAGGATCACACCACGTGAATACAACCGTGCCAAGCAAAAAGTAAAAACACAAATGGCCCTGGATGCTTCCGTATCCCACAGCCGTTCGGTCTCAATTGCCCAGGCCTGGATGCGTCATAGACGTATGGTCCCTCTGGGCGAACTCCTGACATTCATTGATCAGATTAGTATAGGTGACCTTCAAAATATAATCGCGCAGTACTTTAACAACCAGGAGTGCTTTGAAATATACGGATAATCACAAGAAACGGAGCTGGTCTAAACATGGTGGAGGAATGGTTCCGCTATCCTGTACATATGGTCTGGTCGGTTACTAATTTGTGTAATGCCCACTGCATACATTGCTCGTCAAGCTCTGGAACCTGTCTTCCGGGAGAACTGGATCAGGCGCGGGCTTTGCAGTTAATTGACGAGCTGGCGGATATGGGTTGTATTGATTTGGCCTTATCTGGCGGGGAGCCGCTGCTTCGGGCGGATATCGAACAGATCATCGAACATGCCGTTCATCATCATATGCAGGTGGGTCTGGGAACCAACGGCTGGGGTCTGAATCTGAAAAGAGCGAAGGAATTAAGAGGATTAGGACTTCAGCGCATCCAGATCAGCCTCGATGGTATAGGTCAGACGCATGATGAAGTGAGAGGGCTGAAGGGGCTGTTTAATCGTGTGGAACGTGCCATTGATGCTTCTCTGGAGTCAGGACTCCAGACACATATCTGCTTTACTCCCCACAAGGAAAATGTGCATCATACCGAGCAGGTCATTGAATTTGCCTTATCCAAAGGAGTCCATCTATTCAATCTGTCCCAGTTCGTGCCTGTAGGCCGGGGAAGTCAAAGCATGGACTTGCTTCCCGAGCAATGGAGATCTTTGGCGATGCTGTGGGTGAACAAGAGGGAGCAGCTTAAAGGTCGTATGAAGTTCAGCAGCCACTTGGCGCAAATGGCTTTGGTTGATCCCACTTTAGCCTGCCAGGAGGGCTTCCGAGGCTGCCAAGCCGGTATGGCGCAAGGGTATATTTCTGCAGATGGTTGGGTCACTCCCTGTGTTATGCTTCCGGTACATTTAGGCAATGTCCATGAGCGCCCCTTAAAAGAGATTTGGGACAGCTCTCCTGTTATCCAGCAATTGCGTGACCGGAGCAACCTGGGCGGAAACTGCGGACAATGCGGAATTCGGGAAAAATGCGGGGGCTGCCGCGGGGTTGCTTATGGCCTGTATCACGACTATTTAGCTGATGATACGCACTGCTGGCTGCATTCCGCACCAGAGTCTGCAGATCGGATCACAGTCTAATAAAAAAGGGGAATGTACAAATGAGCTATGTTACCAGAGATGAAGATATTCGTTATGTTATTTTGCTCAGCCATGCAACGAATGAAAAAATGAGTCTTGAACTCATTCGCGCCCATGTGAACCATTTACGGGAGCTTGACCGGGAGGGGAAGCTGGTATTGTGCGGGCCGTTTACGGATTATGCCGGCGGTATGGTCATTATCCGCGCTGCGTCCAGAGAAGAAGCGGTGCAGATAGCAGAGCGTGATCCTTATGTCCTTTCGGGCAAAGAGAATTATGAATTGCGCACCTGGGAGTTGTCGCTTGAGAGTAACGGACATATGGGCATTGTTGAATAGAATGAAGAGAGGTTGATTCTTTCATGCGGCTTACGTTTTCTTATTTTAGACGACATGACCCCATACTATGGATTCGAGTGTTTGGAACCGGATTATGTGCATTAACTACATTTATGATCCGGCCTTTTCTCATTTTTTATATTTCGGATAAGCTTGGTGGAACTGTGCTGATGCCTCTGCTGGTTGTAGGTCTTCAACCGCTGGCGGGAATTATGCTCAGCTTCTGGGGCGGGGGGCTGGCTGACCGTTACGGGCGCAAGCCGGTTATGCTTGTATCATTGGCTATTCAGGCTTTGTCCATGCTTGGTTTTATATTTGCCGATACCCTGTGGATGCTGATTCTGATTTCTGTACTTGGGGGTATGGGGATGCCGATGTTTCTGCCTGCAGCCAATGCCCAGATTTCTGACATTGTTCCCGAGGAGAAACGTGCGGAAGCCTTTGCCCTTATTCATGGTGCAGTCAATGTTGGCGGTGCGCTGGGGCCTTTGCTGGGCTTGGCCGTGTATCTATTGAATCAGAGTATTATCTTTGTGATTTGTTCGGCTTCTTTTGTTTTGTTCGCTTTGCTCATTTGGTGGAAGGTGCCGGAAACACGACCGGAAGACATCCTGCAGCCCGATAAGCCTGCGGCCCATTCGACCAGACTTCCATACCGGGAACATAGATTGTTGTACCTGTTGACCTTGTTCGCGCTTCCTGTGGGATTACTGTACTCGCAGGTGGAAACCACTCTTCCGCTGCATTTGAAAACAAACTTTTCTAATGCATCCTCCATCTTTGCCGGACTTATGACGATTAATTCTATTGTTGTGATTCTGCTCATGGTTTGGCTGCCAAAGAAGACGGAAAACAAATCACCGCAGTCCATGATATTAATAAGTTATGTGCTGTTTGCCATCGTAAGTCTGGGTTATGGATTTGCTGCATCTTTCCTCGTATTAGTGGTCACGGAGCTGATTTTTACCGTAGGCGAAATTATAGGCATCATCCATTTGCAAAAATATGTTTCCATTGCTGCCCCTGCAGGCATGAGAGGAAGATATAACTCTATCTTTGGCTTATATATGCAAATCCCCAAAATCCTCGGCCCCATTTGCTTCGGACTAATCTTTGAGCATTTTGGCGGGGGCCTGATGTTTTCGCTTGTCGCTGGTCTGCTGGTTCTCTGTGGAGTGGCCATCTATCAACTAATCCGTAATGAGCAGAATCAGAAAGTCGCCTTAATGCAAAAGGAGCTGCAGACGGATACAGCGGTTTAAGGAGAGTGGAATCAGAATGCAAATCTGTTCTGTGAACATCGGAAAAGCCGGATGGATTGAATGTGAAGGGAAACGCGCATTGTCTGCGATCACGAAGAAGCCAACAAAAGACCGAGTGTTCTTATCCGCTCTAGGTCTGCAAGGAGATGAACAGGCGAACAAAATCAGACATGGTGGACCAGACAAAGCGATTTGTGCTTATCCTGAAGAATATTACGATGACTGGGAACAGGAGCTATGCAGGGAGCTTCCCTTTGGTTCCTTTGGAGAAAATCTTACAGTACAGGGTATGAGGGAATCGGAAGTACATATCGGTGATATTTTTATGTGGGGGGAGGCGTTGCTTGAGGTTACCCAGCCCCGCCCCCCATGTCATAAGCTGGCTAAAAAGTTTGGCAACCCTCAACTGCCGCTCCTTTTTCAAAATCTGGGGAGAACCGGTTTTCTCATGCGTGTTCTGCAGGAAGGGTGGGTTAGCATTGAGAGCCAATTCGTTTGCTCCAAAACTCATCCCTCTCAAATCTCCATTGAAATGGTCAATGATGTTATGTATAAGGATATACGGAATAAAGAGCTGCTCACGGCCATTTTACAGGTGGAGGCCTTGTCGCCAAGCGTTAGAACCACTTTCAAGTTAAGGCTGGCAGGGCATTATGAGGATTCTACGAACAGGCTGCAAGGGATGTAAATTGAGAACCTGCTTCGATCGCATAAGAAACGCCTTCACAGTTAGAGCTGCGAAGGCGTTTTTTGTGCGAAATTTTCAACATTAAATCCTGTGCGAGGCGGGAGAGGATTTTTGACGATAATTGTCGAAACTTGTTGTATAGGTTTTTCGAGGCGTATCCGGTTGAAGGGTTTAGAAGATTGCCCGAAAATTATTCGGGTAATAGTAGCATAATGCGACTAGACTGCTCGTTTTTTATGAGAGGGTCTGAATATGGAGAGAGCAGGGAGGGGGAATGGACAAGTGCCCAACTTTAAACGAAGGCCTCAAGAGACGGGAGTTCCATTTCATAAGGAAACAAGTGATGTTCGATGCTAAGGATTGTCTTATTGGATGATGAGAAGCCTGCGTTGAACGTGCTGAACAAAGTGATCGGGGGAAGAAACGATGTGCAGGTGGTCGGCGCATACATGGACCCTTCGGAGATGCTTAAGGATATAAAGGGACTCAAGCCTGAACTGGTTTTTCTGGATATCGAGATGCCGGAGATGAATGGGTTGGAGCTGGCCGCCCGTTTGCTGGAGTTGCAGGAAGACATCGAGGTCGTGTTTGTTACCGCTTATCGTGAATATGCCTTGGAGGCTTTCGGGGGGAATGCGCTGGATTACTTATTAAAGCCGGTGGTGCCGGACTTGCTGCATCGTACTATAGATAGAGTATTAAAAAGAAGGACAGGGGCAGCCCCCGCAAAAGCGGCAACTGCTGCTTCCCGGATTGTATGTTTCGGAGGCTTTGAAATATACAAAGCGGATCATGCGGAACCCATTCGCTTCCCTACCGCTAAGGCGGAAGAGCTATTTGCCGTCAATGCGCTAACGAACGCCGAAACCCCGGCGATTTCCGGGCAGCCGGAAGACCGGACGGTGAGCTTGGGTGGTACAGCTGAGCTAAGCGTTGCGGCAACAGCTGGTGGTACGCTGAGCTACCAATGGTACAGCAATACCGAGAACAGCACGGCAGATGGCACGCCGTTGGCGGGCGAAACGCACGCGTCGTTCTCTGCGCCGACGAATGTTGTAGGCACAACCTATTACTATGCCGTGGTGAAGAACACGGATAACAGCAAGACAGGTGTGAAGACGGCTTTGACTACGAGTTCCGTAGCGAAGGTGACCGTCAACTCCCTGACCAACGCGGAAGCCCCGGCAATCTCCGGACAGCCGGAAGACCGGACGGTGAGCGTGGGCGGCACAGCCGATCTAAGCGTTGCGGCAACAGCTGGTGGCACGCTGAGCTACCAATGGTACAGCAATACAGAGAACAGCACGGCAGATGGCACGCCGCTGGCGGGCGAAACGCATGCGACGTTCTCTGCGCCGACGAACATGGTCGGCACTGTGTACTACTACGTTGTAGTGACCAACACAGACAACAGCAAGACAGGCCAGAAGACGGCTTTGACTACGAGTTCTGTAGCCAAGGTGATCGTCAACTCCCTGACGAACGCAGAAGCCCCGGCGATTTCCGGGCAGCCGGAAAACCGGACGGTGAGCGTGGGCGGCACAGCCGACCTAAGCGTTACGGCGACGGCTGGCGGCACGCTGAGCTACCAATGGTACAGCAATACGGAGAGCAGCACGGCAGACGGCACGCCGTTGACTGGCGAAACGCACGCGACGTTCTCTGCACCGACGAACATGGTCGGCACAAGCTATTACTATGTCGTGGTGAAGAACACGGATAATAGCAAGACAGGTGTGAAGACGGCTTTGACTACAAGTGCTGTAGCCAAGGTTAGCGTCAACTCCCTGACCAACGCCGAAACCCCGGTGATTTCAGCCCAACTGGATGACCGGACGGTAAGTGTGGGTGAGGCCGTTTATCTGGATGTTACGGCAACGGCCAGCGGCACACTGAGCTATCAATGGTACAGCAATACGGGGAACAGCACGACAGGCGGCACGTCGCTTACTGACGAGACGCACGCGACATTCTCCGCGCCAACGAATGTTGAAGGCACAACCTATTACTACGTCGTAGTGACTAATACAGACAACAGCAAGACTGGCGAGAGAACGGCGTCGGCAACGAGCAACGTGGCTAAAGTGGCTGTCAACTCTCTGACGAACGCCGAAGCTCCGGCGATTTCGGCCCAATTAGAAGACCGGACAGTGAGCGTAGGCGGCATAGCCGATCTAAGCGTAACGGCGATAGCGGGCGGTACGTTGAGCTACCAATGGTACAGCAATGCGGCGGACAGCACGACAGGCGGCACGCCGCTGACGGGCGAAACGAGCGCGGCGTTCACCGCGCCAACGAGTGCTGTAGGCACAACCTACTACTACGTTGTGGTGACCAATACAGATAACAGCAAGACAGGCGAGAAAACAGCATCGGTAACGAGCTCCACCGCTAAAGTGACCGTTGTAGAGCCAGCTCCATCAACGTCTGCACCAACTGAAACAGCACCTTCTGTACCTACTGCCACTTCTGCCCCAAATACGGGTGTTGACGTGTTGGTTAACGGTGTTGCTGAGCGGGCGGGCATCGCAGTGACAAGTCAGATCGGCGATTTGAAAGTGATTACCGTGACGATCGACCAGAAAAAACTGGAGGATAAACTGGCGGCGGAAGGCAGTGGCGCGACCGTAATCGTTCCGGTCAATGCGGAAGCCAACATTGTGATCGGTGAGCTGAATGGCCAAATGATCAAAAACATGGAGAACCAGCAGGCGAAGCTCGTCATCCAGACGAAAAACGCTTCTTACACTCTACCGGCCATTCAAATCAACATCGATGCTGTATCTCAACTGATTGGCAGCGAGGTTTCTCTGCAGGATATTAAGGTGCAGGTCAAGATTGCCGCACCTGCCGCAGAGATGGCTAAGCTTGTGCAGTCAGAGTCGGAGAAAGGGGCATTTGAACTGGTTGCTCCTCCAATTGATTTTACCGTCACGGCCACATATGGCGGAGAGACGGTGGATGTCGCCAAGTTCAATGCTTATGTGGAACGGACCATAGCCATTCCTGAAGGGGTGGATCCTAACCGAGTGACTACAGCCGTTGTCATTGACCCGGATGGAACGGTTCGCCATGTGCCTACACAAGTCATTCTCAATGGCGGGACGTATTACGCGAAGATCAACAGCTTAACGAACAGTACGTATTCTGTTATCTGGCACCCTATTTCCTACAAGGACGTTGAGCACCACTGGGCGAAAGAGGCCGTCAACGATATGGGATCCCGGATGATCATTAACGGGATTGGGAATGGAGATTTTGATCCCAACCAAGATATTACTCGTGCAGAATTTGCAGCGATTATCGTTCGCGGTCTGGGATTGAAGACGGACAATAGTACGATTCCATTCTCGGATGTGAAGTCGACCGATTGGTATAGCAGCTTTATTAGTACAGCGCATTCGTATAATCTGATTAACGGCTTCGAGGACGGTACCTTCCGTCCGTTGGAAAAGATTACTCGGGAGCAAGCGATGGTTATTTTGGCCAAAGCGATAAAAATTACAGGACTGAAGTCAAATCTTCAGACTAATAACGGGGAAGAGCTGCTGAGTTCTTTCGTGGATACAAGTCATGTATCAGCCTGGGCAGCGACAAGCATTACCGACATTTTGCAGGCGGGAATTGTGTTGGGACGAAGCGATCACCGACTCGTACCTGAAGCGCCTATATCAAGATCAGAGGTTGCAGTCACGGTGAAGCGGCTGCTGCAAAAATCCGGTCTAATATAAGAGGCGAGATTCTTATCAGAGGTGTCCATGAGGCTATGTTACGTAGCTTCACGGATACCTTTTTTTATTGGGAGGAACGAGGTAGGGGTCCGGCGGTGAAATGTGGTTCTGCATAGCCATGGTTTGGCTCCATAT
>NZ_JBOFBG010000032.1:0-83683 GCF_051594305.1 Paenibacillus sp. IHBB 3054
ATTTAATATTTCGCTCATTACTGTTATTTTATCATTTACTGTCATGTGGAACCGAAGAATTAGTTTTATTGATAATATCATGCTTATGTTTCTGCTGGTTTACAAAAAAAAGGTATTTTTATATTGACTTATACAGTCTGACTATATATAATGACGATATACAGTCAGACTGTACAAGTGAGTTTTTTTAAATGACTAATTAAAGTAGGAGGGACTACAAAATTGAATAGGAATAAAAATCTACCGCTAACTGAAACAGTATATTATATTTTATTGGCTTTAATTGAACCAGCACACGGATATTTGATTATGCAAAAGGTTGAAGAGTTAAGTGAAGGGGCTGTGAGATTAGCTGCTGGAACGTTATATGGCGCAATTGAAAACCTTCTTAAACTCAAATTTATTAAGCCTGTTAAGAGTGAAGATAGTCGCCGCAAGGTGTATGTCATCACAGAAGAAGGAATTGAAATATTACAACTAGATACTGCAAGAATGAATCGTCTGATTGATACTATGAAGAAAGTTTTAAAAAATTAATGGAGGTGTTGAAATGAAAAAATGGATGTTCTTTACGAATTTTGAAAAAGAAGAAAAGTGGTTGAATGAGATGGCTAAGCAAGGTTATCAAATAATAAAAAAATCATTTTATTCTAATATGTACGAGTTTAAAACTATAGAACCGGAAAACTCTATCATTAAAATTGATTATCGCAAATTTAATAAAATGGAGGAATATAAAAATTATCTTACACTCTTTGAAGACAGCGGATGGGAACATCTCGCTGGAATTAAAAAATCGGGCTATCAGTATTTCAAAAAGGTTGACATCAGCGGTAGCGATGATATTTTTTCCGATGTTGCTTCTAAAGCTGGACGATACAAACGCTTATCGGACATGTCAATTACACAGCTTTCGTTTTTACTACCAATATTCGCTATATTAATTGCAACAGACTTAATAGAACCCCTAGCTATTTTGAATCCCAAAGGACTATATTATACACCAGGATTGTGGGAAAGAAGTGGCGGAGATTTTACCAGAGCTTTTCTATTCGAGACACCCTTTGCTTTATTTAGAGGATTTCTCGTGGCGTTAATTCCTGTTACTATTGTAATGTATTTTGTATTTGCAATTAAAGCAAGTAGCGAATATAAGAAATCGATTAATCGGTGGCTCCATTAAGCTAAAGGGAAACGTTAGTTAAAGAGTTCCACATATTAGTCATGTACAGTATGTAGAACTCTTTATTTTATCTGTATTCTTATATTTAGCTCTTGATAAACTGAGGAAAAAAGTACTAGACTGTTGAGGGCATAATACGAATGGCAGGATAGCTTAATAATTTGATGAATACTCTAAAGTATGGGGTGTTTACGAAACTTCGTAAATAAAACGTTATCTGTGACTATTAAAGAAGAGGTATTTTAATGGATAAATTTAAGTATTATAGATTTAAAAATGATGACGAGAAGCCCGATAATTCGACGATTCTGTCGAATCAATTACATAAAGTAACGGGCCACTATTCTAATGATTATATACAGCCAGTTATAAATCCTGGCGGAGATTTATGTACAATTTTATCAGATGAATCAGAATTTAAGGGGCATTATGGGGTTTGTTTAGTTATGATTCCATTTTTGGAGATAAACTTTTTAGAGCAAATAGAAAGAGAACTTGAAGATCTAACATCACAATTCGGAATTGAGAAAATCCATTTCACGGATATTTATGGTTCTAAACAGCTGAAAAATAGAAGAGATGAGTTTATTGCTAAATACGTTAACATTGTAAATCAGATACCTAAATCTGCGCTGTTCATTGGGAAAAATAAAGAAAAATTATTGCTTGAACTGAATGAAGTGGAGATAAGTAATGAAGAGATATATTTTAATTTATTTTGGAATATCTTAGAAAGAGTAATGGCTATTCCAAATACTCAAAATAATATTTATCATATATCGTTCGAACAAGAATATTCTTTAGACGGTAGTTTGGATAGTATTGCCGATATTACTTTTAGAAAATTATATTCTGGGATTGATCAACTATATGAAAGATTTACGGACAAATATATTTCTATATGTAAGCATCCACATTTTCACTCAAAAACCGCCTTACTTTATAGTTCATTAGCCGATCTTGCTGTATATGTTCCTAATAAAATTCAACAAAAAATCGATTCACGTGTGCCTAAGCAAAAAATAATGAAAAATTTCAAGAGCGAATTGAATCTTATAAAAACTACCTTTCAGAATTTTTCAGGCTTAGGAAGTAATGAATTAATACAAATCATTGATGAGTCGTAAATAGTAAGTTTTTTCAAGAAGATATCAACTACAGATAACATAATATTTAAGCAGCGGCTCCATACGTAGCCTTGGTCTGCTGGATGGGTTTCGTAGAAGCGTATTCATATGGGCTTTTTGATAGATTATTGCACTAACGGGAAACGTTAGTTCAATGAAAACAACGACAGTCAAGGACCTTATTTTCTGCTGACACTGGCTACCTCATTAATTAGTGTTATTTCGAATACAGCGATCCATAAGTGGTATGACGGTGTGTCTGATGTTCCTACGAAGGTCATAACGACAGTTAGTTTAATGATTTCGCGAATACTTCAACTATGTAGAATATGCGAAGTTCGCAGATTAGCTGTTAGGCGAATCTTTCGAAAGCATATATTAAAACATGGGAGGAAAAAATTGATTAAATTCATCTCATCAGTTTTATTTGTTAAAGATATAGCAGTTTCACGGATGTTTTATGAAGAGATTTTAGACCAACAAGTAGAGATAGACTATGGTGTCAACATCGGATACCTTGGTGGCTTTTCAATATGGAGGAAGGACGTAGCACATCAAAACATATTTAGAGATAACAAGGCTGAAATCGAATTAATAGGTAGCGGGAAGCAGCAAATTGAACTGTATTTTGAAGTAGAATACATAGATGAGATCTACAAAAAACTTAAAGATCATCAGATTGAATTCGTTCATGACATATTTGAACAACCTTGGGGACAAAGAGTAGTTAGAGTATATGACCCAGATAAATATATTATTGAATTAGGCGAACCGATGAATGTGGTAATCAAGAGATATTATGAGACTGGTATGACATTGGAAGAGGTAGCAGAGAGGTCTTTAACACCAATTAGTATTGTAAGAAGCGTAATTAATAACAAAATAATTAGCACTACAGATTTTTAATGTGCTTATATCTTCTTGGGAAGTCGAGAGCATCGCTTAACACCATATTCACGCATTGCAGGAGCTCCAGGCAAAGCGTAGGCATTCATAAAACATTCAGATCCGATAGGTGTGTGGATCGTTCCACAAACGGGGAAATGTTAGCTTAAAATGAACCATGATTTGGCTAAAGGAGACCCTTTGTTCAATAAACTAATGAAAGCAGCCGGTAAAAACGGGTTGCTTTCATTACGTTAAGGGGCAGGATTGCGTAGTACAAGGGGCGAATAGATTAATACAAAAAGTGGATATGTGGAGGATTTTTAATGACGCAATTTTATCTCATTCGCCACGGTGAACCTCTATGGGACATAAATGAACATTACAAATTAAAGGGACATGGCCGGGACATGGTTCCTCTTACGAATAAAGGGGTTAACCAAGTATATTTGACAGCAAAGGATGAACGTTTAAAAGAAGCTGAAATTGTTGTCTCTTCTCCTTACCCAAGAGCACTTCAAACGGCCGCTATTTTATCAAAGGAACTTGGTTTAGAAATAATGGTTGAATTCGATTTAAGGGAATGGCAACCTGACTTAACATTTGAATATGATTCATTGGAGAGGCTTAAAGAACTGGGGGATGATTATGATGCTAATCATGGAGTCTATCCTCCTGGGGTAACCAAGCTTTGGGAGTCTAAAGAACTACTGAAGAACCGCATGGAGAAGGTAATTAACAAATATCTCGAATTTCAAAAGGTGATAATTACTGGACACGGCATGGCTTTTCGTACCTTGGTAGGAGAGATAGGCGAAATTCCACATGCTTCAATTATCGAGTATTATAAACAAAGCCATGTCACTTTACGCTAACGGGAAACGATAGTTCAAGCAGTTAAGTTAAGTGAGTGATGGCAACTGTATGAGGCTGAAGGGAGAATGATTAATGAAGGGGCGAGTTTATGTAGAGTATAGGCGTTTAGGATTTTTTGCTGTAGAGACCGAAGACAATGATTTCTCCATAATTGAGGTTCGGAGTGGAATCCCTTCTTTAGGAGACGAACTGATTGGGGGGATTAATTCACTTGGTGAAAAGCAACTATACAATGAGACAACTAAAGAAGAATTAGATGTATCTATTAAATCTATACAATTAACCCTGCCCGAAGCGAAGAGCTATATTAAAGATGCTGCAAGAGGGAAATAGTTAGACGATTTAACTAACGGGATACGATAGCTTAATAAACCAGCGGGAGTTCAGGATTTTATTTTCCAGAACAAGACTGCCGCTGGTTTTATATGGGAGTCAGTCTAATACTTCGGACATGTATATGGAAAATATATAGGAGGTCCGGTAAACCAATGATAAGGTTTACCGGACCTCCTTATTGCAGAAGCGGCTGGCTGCTAGTCTGCCTCCAAAATAAAAATGCGAGACAGAAAATCGCCTCTTGGCACCTTGGAATGGTAATCACCAGATGTATGGTCATTTAAAACAATGCCGATCTCCATCAATTCATCCCCGAAATAGCCGTGTTCTCCCAAATGGGCGATGCGATATTTTTTATGAGGGTCCAGTCCGGCAAGCTTCAATCGCCGATAGCCGTCATTTACCTTCGTAAGAATGCGGTAATAGCCGACGATCGCCTGGCTTCTGTCCTCGGATCGAACCATCCATGCTGTTTCATTGCCCTGGAAGGGACTGGCTAGCCGATAAAACGTCCCCCGCGCCATGAGACTACGGTACTTCTTCATAAAGATGATTTGTTCCTGAACGGTTGTTTTTTCTTCATCGGACAACTGGCTGATATCGAGCTCATAGCCAAAAGTGCCAAAATAGGCGACACTGCCTCGGGTATTCAGCGAAACGCTGCGGGATGTCTGGTGATTGGGCACTGCGGAAACATGGGACCCCATGCTGCTGAGCGGGTATACCATCGAGGTGCCGTATTGTATTTTTAACCGTTCGACGGCGTCTGTATTATCGGAAATCCATCCCTGCGGCGAATAATACAGCATCCCCGGATCAAATCGTCCGCCTCCGCTGGCGCATGACTCGAATAAGACCTCAGGAAATTTAATGGTTAACCGTTCGTACAATTCATATATCCCCAGGATGTATTGATGGTAAACCCTTCCTTGAAAATCAGACTCCCTTCCTTGGGAAAACACTTCTGACATAGAGCGGTTCATATCCCATTTCACATAGGAGATATCAGAGCCGGCTAACAGATTGCTGAGGGTCTCATCCAAGTAATCAATGACCTCGGCCTTCGTCAAGTCCAGGACATATTGATTTCGACCCGGACTCACCGGACGGTAGGGGACGGATAATAACCAGTCCGGGTGCTTCTCATAAAGTTTGCTCGCTTTGCTGATCATTTCCGGTTCAAACCAAAGGCCGAATTTCAGCCCCATTGCGGTAATCTTAGAGGCAAGGCCGGAGATGCCATTGGGCAGCTTGGCCTTGTTGGGAAACCAGTCCCCGAGAGAGGTCGTGTCTGTATTGCGTTCGCCGAACCAGCCATCATCCAGAACAAACAATTCGATTCCAAGCTCAGTGGCCGTGCGGGCAAGCCCAAGTATTTTGTCCTCATCAAAATTCATGTAGGTGGCTTCCCAGTTATTGATTAGGATGGGGCGCTCCCTGTCTCTCCAGAAGCCTCGGACCAACCGTGTTTGATACAGCTCGTGGAACGCTTGGCTCATCCTGTTCAGGCCTTTATCAGAATACACCAACACGGACTCCGGCGTTTGAAAGCTATCTCCAGGTTCCAAAACCCAACTGAAGCCATGTGGATGTATGCCCATCATTATACGTGTCACATCATACGTATCCACTTCCGCCTGAGCCAGAAAATTGCCGCTGTACACTAAACTGAATCCGATTGCTTCGCCGAGAAACTCCGTAGTATCCTTTCGCTTCAACCCGATGAAGGGGTTATAGTTGTGGCTGCTGTGCCCCCGCAGACTGTAAATACTTTGAATACCCTGGTGCAGAGGAACATTCTGAATATGCCGCTCCCTCCCCCAAGCACCGGTCAAGGTCAACATTTCATACTCCTTATCCGGAAGCTCTAGATTGAAGCTCATAGCAGTTTCAAGGCGGATTTTCTCTGTGCCTGAATGAATTATTTTCATAGATCGGGTTAATACAGGCAACTGGTTGAAAAGAGTATATTGCAGTTCTACCTGACAGGAGAGAGTCTTGTCAATTAAACAAATACGCACGGTTTCAGCCTCATTGTCCTCTTCGACATACGTTGCGGGCAGGCCTTCAAGTGATGGCTTGCCCGGGAGGATCTGATGACTCAAATACTCAAAATGAGTGGTGCTGCTGCCATCCTGCTGGACCACATGAAGCCCGCAGTTTCTTAAATCGCCTGCACCATAAACCGAAACTTCCTGTTTGACCTGCTCCAGGGAAAACTTGGGGTTTCCTTCAAAAACGCAGGGAGACATATCGCGAAACCCCCATTCCAGCAGGTGGGAGAAATCCTCCTGGTCCTGAATCCTTTTGCCGTAATACAAATGGCCAAGCTGCTGATTCAGCATTACGCAAAAGATGTAACTGATATCATCATTGTACAAGTGAAATTGCTTGGTTCTTTCATGGTAGATCACAGGCATGGGAAAAACTCCTTTCAAAAAAGTGCTGACAATTGAAATTGTCAACACTGGGGTTTATTAGTCCATATCTTTTTCGATATTTTTGGAAAAGAGGAAGATGAGCAGAGCCGTCATGAACAGAAGTCCCGTCATAATAGGAAACAAGTTGACCTGCTCGTCAGCCGTTTGATAGAAGGTGAACAGAATCAAAGCAATTCCGTTGCCAATCGTGCCCGCCTGACCCCAAGCGGTTTGCATCTGCGTATCGTAAGCATCGGGTGACAACTTAGCTACAAGCGATGAACCGATGGGCCAAACCAGATTGTCGGAGAACGTAAGGAACAGATAGTAGAACACCATCCAAAGCAGGTTGTAGGGGGCCTGATCCTTAAACATAATGATCGGTATGGTCAGCAAGCCGAAGCCGCAAGCAGAGAACAATATACCCAATCCGTATTTATAAGTGGTGCGAATATGGGTTGCGCGTGTTTTGGTCCACAGCCAGACAAAGACGGGGGACAAGGCCAAGCCGAAAATGGTATAAATGGTTCCCACTGATCCTGGAGCAATTTCAATTCCGAAAATATGACGGTTGATTTTCTGATCGATAAAAATCGCCACAGTGGAAGTCAGCATGGTTCCGCAAAGCGCCATCACAATCTGGGCTGAGAATAATTTGAGGAAGGGCTTCAACCGTCTTTTGTCCCGGGCGGTTAAATCTTTTTTCCTCATGAGATTGGTCAAGAAAGCAATCGGAATAATAAAAGTGGCTGAAGTGATGATGTTTAATACTCCCTGGAAGGACATCACACCGTTAATGACTAAAACCACAATGGTGCCTATAAAGATAAGCATAATGATCAGGAAACGGGTCAATAATGTTTTGAACTTCCCTTCCTCAAGAGGTTTGATCGGCTTTTCGCCCAAGGGACCAAAATATTTGTGTTGTGTAAAGAAAATCACCGCACCATACAGGAAGGCAGCCGCAGACGCGATCAAGAATCCCAGATGGAAATTTTTCATTCCGATTTGGCCGACCAGAAGTGGAGCAACCAGACCGGCAATATTGTTGGCAATCGTGTGAATGGTGAAGGCGGCGTCCCGTCTTCCGCTGTCGGATTTGCGGTAGAGCTGGCCGGTCAAAGAAGCGTTGCTTGCCCCCATAATTGGAAGCGACATCAAAAACAATGCGATGAATGCAAATATTCTTCCTTGTGTTAGAGAAAATGCCGGAATGGCCAAAACACCAAATGCCATCCCTTTCACTATGTTGCCAATAATCAAAGCTTTGCGCATGCCCAATACCCGGTCAGCCAACCAGCTTCCCAAAATGCCAAATATGGAGTTGCAGGCGCCCATTGCCGCAATCATAGATGCGGCCTGACCCTGTGTGAAGCCTAACCCTTTCATGTATGGACTGTAGAGATAGAAAATTAAAATCGCGTACAAGGCTCCCCAAGCAAATGAATTAAAAAAGTTCCCTGCTGCCAAAGCGCCTACACCTCTTGGGTGGCCCAAAAATTTCTTGTCGTCCAGTACCTCCTCCAACGATTTATTTCTGGGATTCATGTTCGTATGGCTTTCATCGCTCATGGTTCTTCCTTCTTTCTGCGTATTTCTGAGAACGCTTTCCCTTTTAAAATATAGCAGATTCATTTCTGTAAAACGGTAGCGGATAGTTGGGATAGGTGGACATTTATTACCTATCGCGGAGGTATCCGTTTCTCTCTAAGCGGCTGAATCGCAAAATTCAATCCTCTCCGCACTTTAAGCGAACATTCAGTTCAAACTCAGGTCAGCTTAAGGCTGGGGAGATAGGATAAGGGCAGAGGAAATGTTTAGCAGTACATAGGAAGAGGCAGCCCCGAGCTGCTGGTTACATAACAGATTAGTGTGGTTGCTTCAGCAAAGAATACATACGGATATGGAGGAAACACCTATGTTTACAAAAATTCGCGCAAAAATACTACTTGGCTTCGCAGTGGTCATTCTCGTGTTCATCGCCGCAATCGCCGGAAATACCTTGTTTCAAGGCAAGGTTACCATGCTCACCGAGCAGATTAACCGCAATTACAGCAAGCTGTCGCTCGTTCAGCAGCTGACGGACAAGATCCGCACAGCGGACGGGCTCGGCGCCAGATATGTGATGAGTAATACAGACGAGGAAAGAACCACCTATCTGACCGTTTATGAGGCAATGATTCCGGAGATTACCGAGGCGATAACCGTGCTTAAGAATGCGGTCCTCAATGAAGCGGAGCTTGCCGGGATTACGAATCTCGAAAGTGAATGGAGCAATTATTTGACGGTGTTGGAAGGTGCTTTCGCTTTGGCCAAGGAAGGGAATTTCCCGAATGCGCAAAAGGAGTTCACGAATCTCTCGCTGGATACGATTATTGATTCGCAGCTGGTCTTCGAGAATACGCTGAATGAGGAGATTCAGCATGCGCAAAGTCAGTCCGCGGAGCACCGCAGCTCGGCCATGGGCATCAGCTTTGGCGTGACGGGCTTGTCGGTTCTGCTGGCTATCTTCATCGCACTGCTGCTGTCCAGCAAGATTATTAAACCGATCCGTGATGTAAATAAACAACTGCAGGAGATTGCCGAAGGAGATGCCGACCTGACCCGCAAGCTGACAGTCCGGACCAAGGACGAGATCGGTGATCTGGCTCTTGCTTTCAATAAAATGACGGATAATCTCGGTCTGATCATCGGACAGGTGAGCCAGTCAGCGGATGGTCTGGCGGCTTCTTCCGTCAAGCTTACCTACGACAGCGGGCTGACGGCCGAGGCCACGGAACGGATCGCCGGCATTATGGGTACGGTTGCTTCCGGTTCGGAGAGACAAATGAATGATCTGCAGACCAACATGTCGACGATTGTTGAAATGTCGGCCGGCATCCAGCAGATCGCCGCTAGTGTGCAGGATATTTCCGATGCTTCACTGCGTTCTAATGAATTCGCCATGTCAGGCGACAAGTCGCTGCAGGCGGCCGCCCGCCAGATGGCTTCGATTAACCAGTCGATTGGGTCGCTGTCCGAGCAGGTGCTTGGTTTTGCCAAACGGTCCCGGGAGATCGGCAGCATTGTTGGGGTCATCCAAGGCATCGCCTCGCAGACCAATATGCTGGCGCTCAACGCAACAATTGAAGCGGCGCGTGCCGGGGAACAGGGCAGAGGATTCGCCGTTGTTGCCGATCAGGTACGCAAGCTGGCCGAGCAATCCGGAGAATCGGCCAATCTTATTGCCGAGATGGCGGCAGGGATTCAGTCCGATGCCGATGATGCGGTCCTGGTGATGAAGAGCAGCATTGCCGAGGTGCAGGACGGTACGGAAATCATTGAAGAAGCAGGACATTCCTTCGGAGAGATCCGCATTTCGATCGATTCCCTGGCCGGACAGGTACAGGAGGTATCGGGAGCGGTCGAGGAGATCACGGCGGCTACCGAAGAGATTGTGGAGTCGATCCGCACCGTCACACAAATATCGGAAACCACGGCTGCGAATACACAGCAGGTGTCGGCAGCTTCACAGGAGCAGATGGCATCGGTAGAACAAATCGCTTCCTCGGCAGGTGCGCTGAGCACATTGGCGCAAGGGCTGCAGGGGTTGGTGGCAAGGTTTAATGTGTAGCTTGACTGGAAATACGCTCTTCAGCAAATCTTTACCTTCATTTCATTTGGTTTTAAGCTTCAGGCGGTATATTCATCACATGACCCCCATACAATAGACCTTGACCCTGCCGGATGACGGCGGGGTCGCTTTTTTTATATGCTGCTATATATAAATGGAGAGTTTATTCCAGTATCAGGGTAATTTAGAGTAGGTGTGTTTTGGGCATAAACTAGGATCTTTACTATATAACAGGGGATGATTGAAAATGAATGGATTTACTCAGGAGATCACAGGTAAACTTAATCAGCTATCTCTTAAAGAACGAGAAATGATTACAAGTGTGCTATCCACACATTTTGGCAAAGTCTGCGGGCTGTCACCAGCTGCATTGGCCTTGTTAGACTGTTCGGCGCTGGAGATTATTAATTCCACAATTGACGGGCTGATTCTTACCAAAAGTTCGGTTCCAGAATTAGATGAACTTGTTATAGATTCTGATCATCTGAATCTTCCGAGAAAGATTTATTTTGGCCGGGTAGAAAAGAATAACAATTAATGTGAACGTAATATTGCACATACTACGCATAGAAACGGCCATTGGTTAAAATCTAGTTATATCTTATATTATTACCATAATTAGTTGGTTAATAGTCAGTCTCCGAGTTCGGTCAGTGTATCTTGCGATTGCGGCTAGTAGTTCTGCATGTTTGCGCAAGGAGTAGATCGTGCTTTTTGTTGTGGATGTGCAGCATTGGGAGACGCTGCAGCTGGCTAATTGAAATTGGATTTGTGCGGGCAGAAGGGCAGCCTTTGAATCGAGGAGGTGAAGGGAGAAACAAGTTGTTTGTGAATGCGCTTTCTTTAAGAGGCTCCATAACATTATGGAAGGTGGTTGTGTATGTTAACAGGAAACAAGGCATCTGCCAGGAAAACATTTCTCATCTATGGTTTGATTGTTGCGTTGTTTGTAGGCCAATTGGCGCTGTTTCCGGCTGTAAGCTCTGCGGCGGCCAATCTGGCTCAGGGCAAAACAATTACCGCAAGCTCGGTCGGCGACGTTTATGTGGCGGCGAATGCCAATGACGGCAATCAAGGGACGTATTGGGAAAGTGCAAGTAATGCTTTTCCGCAATGGCTAAAGATAGATCTGGGCACAAGCAGCAATGTGAACCAGGTGGTGCTGAGGCTGCCTGCTGCCTGGGAAGCAAGAACGCAGACGTTAGCTGTTCAAGGCAGCACGAATGATTCTGCGTACAGCAACCTTGCGGCATCGGCGAGTTATACGTTTAATCCGTCAAGCGGCTCCAACACGGTAACCATTAATTTTACCGCAGCAAACGCCAGATACATCAAATTAAACTTTACCGCAAATACGGGTTGGCAGGCAGCACAGGTATCAGAGATCGAGGTCTATGGGACGACCCCAACGCCAACCGGCACTTATGAAGCGGAAGCCGCCGCATTATCCGGTGGGGCCAAGACGAACACCGACCATGCCGGCTATACAGGCTCGGCATTTGTGGACGGATATCTCGTACAAGGTGCAACCACAGCCTTTACGGTTACTGCTGCCACTGCAGGCAGCTACAATGTTTCGCTGAGGTATGCCAATGCTTCAGGCAGCACCAGAACATTAAGTGTCTACGTGAACGGAACAAAGGTTAAGCAGACCTCGTTTCCCAATCTGGAGAACTGGGACACTTGGTCCACACAAGATGAAATATTAACTTTGGCTGCCGGCAACAACACAATTTCCTATAAATACGATTCCGGAGATAGCGGGAATGTTAATCTGGATCATCTGGTTCTTACTCCGGCGGCCACACCTACGGCGACACCAACAACCACACCAACAGCAACACCGACAGCTACCCCAACAGCAACACCCTCACCAACGCCTACAGCCACACCAACGGTTACGCCAACACCAACGGCTTCACCTACAGCTACCCCAAGCACAGGTCCAGGATCGAATCTGGCCATCGGCAAAACCATCAATGCTTCCTCATCCATATTTACGTTTGTTCCTGGCCATGCGAATGACGGCGATGTCACCACTTACTGGGAAGGCGGGGCTGCCAGCTATCCGAATACGCTGACGGTCAATCTTGGTGCCAATGCAAGCATTACTTCTGTTGTCGTGAAGCTGAATCCGGCGGCGGCCTGGGCAACCCGTACCCAAACGATTGAGGTATTGGGTCACAATCAGGCAACCTCCACCTTTACAAGTCTCGTTCCGGCTACCCTGTATACCTTTAATCCGGCCAGCGGCAATTTAGTGACCATTCCGGTTACGGCAACGGCCAGTGAGCTTCAACTGAAGATCACCACCAACTCCGGTTCAAATGCCGGCCAGGTTGCAGAATTTCAAATTACCGGCACACCGGCAGCGAATCCTGATCTGACGGTGACGGCAATGTCCTGGAGTCCTTCTGCTCTGGTTGAAACGGATGCCATCACCTTAACCGCAGCCGTTAAAAATGCCGGAACCGCAGCATCCACAGCGACAAATGTCAGCTTTTATCTGGGTACGACCAAGGTAGGGACGACTCCGGTAGGGGCACTTGCCGCAGGAGCCTCAGCCAATGTCTCACTTAACATCGGTGCCCAAGATGCGGCCACCTATGCACTGAGCGCTAAGGTGGACGAGAGCAACACTGTTATTGAACTGAATGAAGGCAACAACAGCTACACCCATCCGTCTTCTCTTACTGTTGCACCTGTATCAAGCTCTGATTTGCTCGCTTCCCCGGTAAGCTGGACCCCGGGAAATCCGGCCGGAGGCAATACCGTAACCTTCTCGGTTGCCATCAAAAACCAAGGGACGGCTGCTTCCGCTGGCGGTGCGCATAACATAACGCTGACGGTGACCGATGCCACCACCAATGCCGTGGTCAAAACCTTAACTGGCTCCTACAACGGAGTAATCGCCAGCGGTGCCACAACGGCTCCGGTCACTTTGGGCACATGGACTGCGGCGAACGGCAAATACACGGTGAAGATCGAAATTGCCGTGGATACCAATGAGCTTCCGGTGAAACGGACCAACAATATTCAGACCCAGCCGCTGTTTGTCGGCCGCGGGGCAAACATGCCTTACGACATGTATGAGGCCGAGGATGGCGTTGTCGGCGGCGGAGCTGTTAAGCTTGCCCCGAACCGCACCATCGGCGATCTGGCCGGTGAAGCTTCGGGCCGGAGGGCGGTAACGCTGAACACGACCGGCAGCTATGTGGAATTCACCACAAAGGCCAGCACCAATACGCTGGTTACCCGGTTCTCCATTCCGGATTCGGCCAGCGGTGACGGAACCAATGCCACACTGAACATTTACGTCAATGGAGTGTTCAACAAGGCGATCAGCCTGACCTCCAAATACGCTTGGCTGTACGGCCCGGAAACCAGTCCCGGCAACTCCCCGGGCTCCGGTTCCCCGCGCCATATCTATGATGAAGCGAACATTATGTTCGACAGCACCATTCCGGAAGGAAGCACGATCAGGCTGCAAAAGGATGCGGCAAACACCTCGAAGTATGCCATCGACTTTATCAGTCTGGAGCAGGTGTCGCCAATAACCAACCCGGACCCGGCTAAATATGCGGTTCCTGCCGGATTCAGCCATCAGGATGTGCAGAATGCGCTGGATAAAGTCCGTATGGATACCACCGGCAACCTTGTGGGGGTATATCTGCCTGCCGGAACTTACGAGACCTCAAGCAAGTTTCAGGTCTACGGCAAAGCCGTGAAGATCATCGGTGCAGGACCGTGGTACACACGGTTTTATGCTCCAGTCAGCCAGTCCAATACGGATGTCGGATTCAGAGCCACCGATTCCGCCAATGGATCGACCTTCTCGGGCTTCGCTTATTTCGGCAATTATACTTCGCGGATCGACGGACCTGGTAAAGTGTTCGATTTCTCCAATGTGTCGAACATTACGATTGACAACATTTGGACCGAGCATCAGGTATGCATGTTCTGGGGTGCGAATACCGACTACATGGTGATCAAAAACTCGCGTATCCGCAATACCTTTGCCGACGGCATTAATATGACAAACGGCAGCACCAACAATCTCGTATCCAACAATGAAGCACGTGCCACCGGAGATGACAGCTTTGCACTGTTCTCGGCGATTGATTCCGGCGGTTCGGACATGAAGGACAATGTCTATGAGAATCTAACTTCGATCCTGACCTGGCGCGCAGCCGGTGTGGCGGTCTATGGCGGTTATGCCAATACCTTCCGCAACATTTACATTGCCGACACGTTATGCTATTCCGGGATTACCATCAGCTCACTCGACTTCGGGTATCCGATGAACGGATTTGGCGCTTCACCGCCGACGAACTTCCAGAATATCTCGATTGTCCGTGCAGGCGGACACTTCTGGGGCAGCCAGACCTTCCCGGCCATCTGGGTATTCTCGGCATCGAAGGTGTTCCAGGGCATCCGGGTCAGTGATGTGGACATTATCGATCCGACTTACCACGGCATTATGTTTCAGACCAACTATGTGGGCTCTTCACCGCAGTTCCCTGTCGCGGATACAATCTTCTCCAATATTACGATTTCCGGTGCGAAGAAGAGCGGGGACGCATTTGATGCCAAGTCGGGAGTGGGCATTTGGGCCAATGAATCGGCGGAAGCCGGTCAAGGCCCGGCAATGGGTTCGGTAGTCTTCAACAACTTGAAGATTACCAATACAGTCACTCCTATTAAAAATAATACGTCCACCTTTACGATCAACGTTAATCCTTAGACAGCCAGCTGAACTGATCCATAGAAACGGAGTGCTGCTGCTTTCATTAGCGGTGCCGTTTCGCTAGCAGGGCCGCCTCCGCCGACACAGGGGGGCGGCCTTTTGCCGCACAATAAAGAAGCGGTATGAGCAGCCCGGATTCCCGGCAATCGACAAGTGCCGGGCCATAGCCTACAATGGGTGTTACAAAGTATAAGGAGTAAAGCCCATGCTTCCGATGCCAGTTTTATTCGAAGAACACTCATGGATGCAGCGCTCACAAAACTGTTAGGAGGATTTACTATGACACCCCTGGTAGTCAATAATATTACGGAACTGATCGGCGATACGCCAGCCCTGCGGTTGAACCGCCTAACCGGCCCGGATGATGCGGAAGTGTATGTGAAGCTGGAAATGTTCAACCCCAGCGGCAGCGTGAAAGACCGGGCCGCGTATAATCTGATCCGGCAAGCTGAGCTTGGCGGCTTGCTGAAACCCGGCGGAACCATTATCGAGCCGACGAGCGGAAATACCGGCATCGGGCTGGCGATGAACGCAGCGGCAAAGGGGTATAAGGCGATTCTCATCATGCCGGATAATATGACGAAGGAACGGATCAATATCCTGAAGGCATATGGTGCTGAAGTGGTGCTGACTCCGGCGGCGGAGCGGATGCCGGGCGCAATTGCTAAGGCGCTGGAGCTTGGCGCAGAAATCGCGGACAGCTTCATTCCCCAGCAGTTTGAGAATAAAGCCAATCCGGACATCCACCGGACGACGACGGCACCGGAAATTGTGGCCCAGATGGACGGCAGGCTCGATGTGTTCGTCGCCACCTCCGGAACCGGAGGCACGATTACCGGAACCGGCGAGGTGCTGCGCCGGGAGCTGCCCGGCATCAAGATCGTTGTGGTGGAGCCGCAAGGCTCACCGGTGCTTTCGGGCGGTAAGCCCGGCCCGCATAAGCTGGTCGGAACCAGCCCGGGATTTGTCCCCGCCATCCTGAACACGGATGTATATGATGAAATCGTCCAAGTGTCCGACGAGGATGCGCTGGAAACAGTCAGAGCGCTGGCCAGCACGGAGGGGATATTGATTGGCCCTTCCGGCGGGGCAGCGGTGTGGACTGCGCTACAGGAAGCGCGGCGTCTGGGAAGCGGCAAGCGTGTCTTCTGCATTGCTCCGGATACCGGTGAGCGTTACCTGAGCATGGGGATATTCTAATACTTCTCTGGGGGGACATGTAGAATGAAGCTTTTTCGGGGTATAGTGATTACTTGCGTGCTGCTGACAGGATGTTCTGCGCAAAATGCGGCTACAGAGGAAGGGACAACGTCCCCTTCATCGCCGACTGCCGTAGTAGCAAGCGAAACGCCGTCTCCAGCGGTTACGGATGAAGCCAGTGCGCCGCCGGTCAAGGGAACCGATGTTGGAACGACTATGAACCCTCCGGCCTCGGCTTCAGCATCGAAGGAGTACATGGAGACTGCCAGGCTGCATCCCACTTTCGGGTTTGCCGATGCAGAAGGGAAGCATATCCTTATGACCCGGGAAGATGACAGTGAGATGGAACAGATGAAATTCCTGAACACGGCTGTCGGCAATAACGGCCAAATTCTCACGTTAACGTTCGAGAAATGGCAGGCTGGGAGCGAGAACAGTAACGGCCGGGAGTCGGCGAATAATTTTGCCAATCTGCAGGGGGTTGTCTATACGGTAGATGAAGGCAACGCGACCCCGGATGAAACCTACTATTTGGCCGATTCCGCTGAGTTTAAGCTTAAGTCGCTGCTTGAAATTCAGCCGACAGCAGAAGGAAGTGGACAGCTCACCGCTGATGATCCTCTGCGAAAGAGCATTTCTGCGTCTAAACAGCGGGAAATCAAGGCCGTCTGGAAGCTGGCGGATTTGCCCCCGGACCGTGGCCTGTACCTGGTGCAATTCGTGAGACAGAACAAGAACATGCTGTTCAGTCTTGTTGTAGAGGATGGCGGGAAGCTCAAGTTCATGGATTATCCCGCCGTTCAGGAGGATGAATATTCAGTATGGCGTGTAGATGACGGCGGTGAGGTCACGCCGGAGATGTTCTCGTTGTTATTTGCTGCCGAGATTACAGATGGACTGCTGCTCGGGCTGAATTGGTGGGGCGCAGAGGGGATTAACTCCTTTTTCCTGTCCCAGGAAGGGGATACCTTCAAAGAGCTGGATATCCAGTACGGCCGTTATACCTCGCCTTTGTAGCTGCTGTAAATGCGTATTTGTGTTACACAAAGTCCAGCCGTCATGATTCTGTGGCGGGCTGGACCTTTTTCTTGTGCGCGAACAGTCGAAGCATACTATAGCCGATCACTCCTCCAAGGGTATTCAAAATGAGGTCGTCGACATCAAAGGTACCGATAGAGAGGATAGCCTGTGCACACTCCAATAGCAGACTTAAACCCAGGGAGCGAATTAACACATGCAATAATGAAATTCTCCGGCCGCTCGACTGGAGCATAAGGAACATGCCATACGGCAGGAATAAAGCGATATTTCCGCCCAGATTGAGCAGTGTGTGACTTGTCAGGTTATCGAGTGTGTTCGATATGGTGGCCAGCGGGATGAAATTGCCCCATTGCATCGCACGGTCGATGTTGTGCGCACTGTGTTGTAATTGTTCCCAGAGAAAGATGAAATTTATGGAGCTGAACTTAAATAAAATGATTTTGAACAATGTATAGATATACAAGGCGAATAAGATCTGCACTGCAATCTCTCTCGTAGCTTGTGTACGCTTCATTTCTTCTCCTCACTTTCTATTGATTACTCCCATGCTCGTCAGGGGAACACGGTCAAAATGACCCCGTCCATATTGTCGCCCGACAGCTCAAAACGGCGGTCAGCCGGCACCGGGATCGGTGTGTTGCCGGTAACGGAATGATACGAAACCTGGTATGGCTCTCCATCCACCGTTGCCGAATAGGTCTGCTGCTCCTTGATGAATTCGAGATACTCTTCCAGTGTAAAATTGTTGTCCTGCATAATTCTGCTGTGCGGCAAACCGACATAGCGGAAATGCCAGGGTTCATATTGAATGCCGGTAATGGCCGTCTTGTCACCCGGGTAGCGTAAAATAAATCCGTATTTCCAGGCATTCTTCTGGAGCCATTTTCCTTCAGGTGCGCTGTTCATCGCCGTCTGTGTAGATCCGATATCCAGCGACAAGCCGAGATTATGCTCACTGTGGCCTGCCGGCAGCGCATATTCGGCACCTTTTTCCTCATAAAGCCGCTTTTGTTCTTCCGTATCCCGGTACCCGCTGCTGATCAGAAAATTCGAAACGCCGTCGGCGGCAGCTGCTTCAATCATCTCTGAGAAGCGCTGCACCACGCTTTGCGACAGCATAATCGTGTTGTCCAGCAGCCCGTATCCTTGCACCAGCTCCTTATGCTCAAACAGGTTGACGATGTCCTTTGTAACTCCTGATTTATGTACTGAATATTTTTTGTTGACGAGTAACAGGTTTCCCTGGTAGATCTGGCTTTTGGAAATAACCGTAAGATCGGTTCGCCCGGGATCCGCTGTGATCACTCTGGACCTCATGTCCTTAAGATCATTTCCTGTGTTTTCTGCTTCCTTGTGGGCAGCTTCATAGCCCAACAGCATCAGGATGACAAGCCAAAAAACCCACTTCTTTTTTTTCATTTCTGTCTCCTCCTTGTGTTCATTCTTTAAGGATAAGAGAGAGCGTTTAAAAAGAAGTGGGGTAAAAATAAAGTTTTTCTTAAATATATACTAATTTATTGCTGAAACGGATAATAAGCATGTTGAAATCCGTGTAACTAAAAGGTTACAGCTACCGTGGCAGCCGAACCTCAAAGAGGGTGCGGATGATGTCACTTTGCGCTGAGATGCTGCCGCCATGCTGTTCGACGATATTTTTGGCAATGAACAGGCCGAGTCCAGTTCCGCCTTCTTGGTGGCTGCGTGCCCGGTCTCCGGTATAGAACATATCGAATAGATGGGGCAGGTGTTCTGCAGGGATGCTGCCGCCATAATTTATCACCTGAATGACGATATCCTCCGCCTGTGGACTGCAGCTGACATCCACATATTTGCCGTCTTTGCCGTACCGGGCGGCATTGGTCAGCAGATTCTCGAAAACGCGTGCCAGCAGCTCGCCGTCGCCCTCGATCTCGATCCGGGGAGGGGTGTTCAGGCGGGCTGTCAGTCCATTGCTCTCAAGGACAGGATATAATTCCTCATTTAATTGGCTCAGCAGTTCGCTTAGATCAAGCGGCCTTTTGTTGATGCTAAGCATGCCGTAGTTCATTCTGGTGATTTCAAACAGCTCATCAATGAGCTTTTCAAGCCGCTGGGATTTGGTATAGGCGATGGTCGTATAATGTTTGATCTGCTCTGCAGACAGCTGTCCTTCCTTTAGCACAAGATCCAGATAACCCAGCACAGAGGTCAGCGGAGTACGCAGATCATGGGCCAAATTCAAGACCAGCTTGTCCTTGCTGTTTTCGGCAAAATCTCCCCGTTCCACCGCTTTCTGCAGCATTTCGCTCGCCAGATTCAGGTCTGCGGCAATGTCCTCGAACTCGTCGTTCGAGGAGAGAGTAAGCCTGCTTTTGAAATCGCCGTTTGCCAGCAGATGAATATGCTTGGAAATCTCCCGGAAATAGGTGGCATAGGGTTTGGTAAAGAGGAAGAAAAAAAGGATGGCCAGCGGAATAAAAAAGATCAGAAAGAAATTGAGATCTCCGACGCTGCCGATCATATACCGGTACCGGACCAGCGGGTCCTCCAGTTTAACCTCTGATTTATAATAAAGCTGAAGCATTTTATACAGCGCAAAGGTAAGGACACCTGAGCAAATCATGCTCATTATCAGCAGCATAATCATTTTAAAGCGGAAGCTACGGATCATTTTAGCCATTGAATGTATAACCTACTCCCCAAATGGTTTTGATCCATTTATTTTTGTTTTGATCTTCGCCAAGCTTTTTGCGCAGGGTACGGATATGCACCATCACTGTGTTCCCGCTCTCAAAATAGGCTTCACCCCACACCTGCTGGAAGAGCTGCTCGGCACTGAAGACCTTCTTGGGGTAGCTGGCCATAAGGTACAGGATATCGAATTCTTTGGGTGTCAGCTCGATGTTGTTCCCGTATAACGTCACGGTGCGGCAGTCAGGATCAACGATCAATCCGCCCGCTTCGAGCACAGCCTTGCTGCCGGAGACCGGCCTGCTCAGCTGCATGGAACGGCGCAGCTGAGCGTTCACCCTGGCGACCAGCTCCATAGGATTAAACGGCTTGGTCATATAGTCATCGGCTCCGATTACGAGGCCGGTGATCTTGTCCAGGTCCGAGGTTTTGGCACTCAGGAAGATGATCGGCATCTGGTGCTGCTCGCGGATCTGCCGGGTGACTTCATGCCCGTCCAGGCCGGGCATCATAATATCCAGAATTGCTAAATCAATGGAGTGGGTCTGGACCGCCTGCACGGCGGCTCGTCCGTCAGATACTTTGATCAGATGGTAGCCCTCTTTTTCCAGGTGCAAGGCAACCAGTCCGGCGATCTCGGCATCGTCATCGGCGATTAGAATCGTAATTCGTTTCATTTCATTTTCGCTCCTGTATAAGTTAACATGTAATGTAGACTTCGATTAACGCTTTGCTCCTAGTTTACCTTATCGGTTTAGCTTTCGCGAGCGGCGATTTTCGGCAATGTTTATATTTTAAATACTTATATTTGTAACATTTCAAAGAGGGTATAGCCCGAAAGAGTCATGCCGGCGCTAGCTTGGGAATGCTATTCTATACATTAAGATTTGGGAGGGGACAGCAACGTATACGAGAATCAAGCTGCTTATTCTGCTGCTTCCGACAGTGATGGTCGGCATTTGGGAGATTGTGCGCCACCAGTTTCTGATGCCTTATATCTCTATGGACATGGGGAATTATCTAACGCCTGTGCTTGTATTCCTGTTCAGCTTCGTGCTGCTGCTGCCGCTGTTCTCGTTATTGGAACGGAACCAGCGGGAGCTGGAGCAGGAACGGGCGGTCAAAACGGCCATGGAAGCCCGTGAGGGTCTGGCCAAAGAGCTGCATGACGGGATGGCGCAGTCGCTGTTTCTGTTGTCCGTGCGGATTGAGCGTCTGGAGCAGAACCGCAGGAATGGTGAGGTGAGCGGAGAAAGCGTTGAGCAGATCAAAAAAACAGTGCATGAGGTCAATTCTTATGTACGCCAGGCCATTGCGAACCTGAAGGTTCCAGTCAGCGTTGTGCAGAACTTCACCCTGGAGCAGTCCGTTAAGGAGCAGCTGGCGCAGATGGCAAGTGAGGTGATGATAGAAGTGTCGCTGGACTGGAGTCTGGATGACGAAGCACTCACTTCCGCTGAAAAGGCAGAGCTGCTGTCCTGCATCCGTGAGGCTATCATTAATGTGCGCAAGCATACACGGGCGGGCAAAGTAGCCATATCCGGGCAAGGCGGCCGGGAGCGTTGGAGAGTAGCTGTCACGGATGACGGTGCAGGTATCCCGCATGAGGACCCTTTTGCAGTGAGCGGAAGTTATGGCCTGCAGATTATGAGAGAACGGGCAGAGCGGATGGGCTGGAGATTATCGCTGGGATCGGATACCGCCGGGACCCTAGTTGAAATAACGAAAGGGGGAGACGCCGAATGAACTGCTGCCGGGTACTGGTTGTGGACGATCATGCTCATGCGCGTGAGGCGATGTGCGAGATTCTGGCGATGGATGAGCGTTTTGAGGTCATTGGCGCAGTGGCGAGCGGAGCCGAGGCCATGATCTGGACCGCACAGTGGATGCCGGATCTGATCCTGATTGACATTGAGATGCCGGGGATGGACGGGCTGGAGACGACGCGGCGGATCAAGCTGGAATACCCTTATGTCAAAATCGTCATCGTGACCGTGTCGGATGAAATCTCCTATCTGTTCGAGGCGCTGAAGCAGGGGGCGCAGGGATATCTGCTGAAGAATCTGGCGCCTTCGACCTGGATCGAATATTTGCTGGCAATTGTCAGTGAGGAGGTTCCGCTGAGCCGGGAGCTGGCTTTTCAGATTCTGAAGGAGTTTGCCGTTGCTTCGGTCAAGGAAGAGCGGGAAGCATTAACGGTGCGGGAGAAGGAAATACTGGGCTGTGTCTCCTCCGGTTCCACCAACAGGGAGATTGCGGCTGAACTCGGGATTTCCGAGCATACGGTCAAAAATCATCTGAAAAACATCCTGCAAAAGCTGCAGCTCCAGAACCGTACGCAGCTGACGCGGTATGCCCTGGAGCAGGGACTGGCCTCGCGGGAGCGGGATTTTCCGAGGAAACTAAAGAGATAACGGTTATTAAGAGAGGACCTGACAGAAACCATAGAAACTGAGAAGAGGGGAAATATACACACATGAATAAAACACTTCGTAAACTGATGACTTTAGCCGCACCTTCCGTGGCAGCACTGATGCTGTTCGCGGCTGTGGCCAGCGCACATGTGACCGTTGCTCCGGCAGAATCCAGTACCGGTGCATGGGAGACCTATACACTGAAAGTGCCGTCGGAGAAGGATATCGCTACCGTTCAAGTGGATCTGCGCATCCCGGAGGGGGCGGAGTTCAAGCAATATGAGGCAACGCCCGGATGGAATGTAACCATCGAAGGCAATAAAGTTAGCTGGACCGCAACCGGTGAAGGCATTCAGGCCGGACAATTTCAGCGTTTCTACTTCACGGCCAAGAACCCGGATGCCGCAGGCGATATTGCCTGGAATGCTTACCAGCATTATGCTGACGGCAGTTTGGTGCAGTGGTCCGGTGAAGAAGGCTCGGAAACGCCGCATTCCGTAACTTCGATTGTGCAGTCTTCCGGCAACGGGGACAGTCACTCCCACGGATCGGCGGACACGGGTGATCATGACTCCATGAGCATGGATGAGCACAAAGCCATTGTGGAGGACCTCGATAAATCCTCAGGTACCTCACCGCTGCTCTATATTGCTCTGGGGATATCATTGCTGTCCTTTTTGTTAGCTGCCATCAGTTTGTTAAGAGGGCGGAAGGAATAAGGAACGACAGACATTTGCGGAATGCAGGTGGAATGTAGCTTCTGTCAAATTTCCAAAGGAATATGCAATTGCAAAGAAGCTCCGCGCATTGACACTTTCTGTCAAAGGCGCGGAGCTTTTTGGTGTGTATGGCCAAGCCGGAGGAAATCCTATAATTTGGCACGAGTCATCATCCATCAGAAATAACAGATAGTACATGCCTTTCAAAGAACGTTTCGCATCACTCTGTGCCCTTGCAGCTGAATATTCAGGATAAGATCTGAAGTGTACGGCATACGGCAGCTAACATATTCTAAAAACAAGAGAGCCTCAGACGATCCCCCGTCTGAGGCTCCACTTGCCTGGAAGTTGTCTTCCACCAGTAATTAGTTGAAAGGCTGCACGGACACATGTCTGAGAGGGTTGCAGAGCCGCGTCCTGCCGAAATAACTGTATTTTGTGCAATAAAAATGGCCCATTTCTGGGGTGTTTAAGTAATAATTGTATTTTGTGCAATTAAAAATATCAAATAATACCCGTTTATTCCAAATGCCTCATTTTAAGTGCACACAGTGCAATTATTCTTCGGTTCGACGCAATATCTTGGATTAGAGCTGTATGAAATACAGTTAAATACAAAGCGAACTTAAGAATCTTTTCCCGTGAACCCAACTAACCTTATTTTATGGTATTCGCCGGTTTACATTACCTAGTTCTTAAGTTCAGCTTGCACAGTTTATAGACGTTTGCGTTTGTAGAAGGTGATAAACGCAGCTGCAAGCAGAAGCACAACGATGGACACGCCGGTTGTGATGGCTTCGCTTGTGCTGCCCTGTTGCTGCTCACCGCCAGCTCCGCCAAACTCGCCGCCGCCCATGCCGCCGCCGCCAAAGCCACCACCACCAAAGCCGCCGCCCATACCGCCACCGCCGAAGCCGCCAGCCATATCACCGCCAGGGCCGTTGCCGCCTTGAGGCATCGCCGGTCCGCCCATGGCACCCGGCGCACCGCCTTGCGCGGCCTGCCCGTCGACGGAGGTTTGTCCGTCTGCCGGAGCTTGCCCCGGAGCCGCCGCGCCGTTGGCACCTTGCCCGGTCGCCGCTGCGCCGTTGGCGTCTTGCCCGGTCGCCGCCGCGCCGTTGGCACCTTGGCCCGGAGCCGCCGCGCCGTTGGCGCCTTGCCCCGTTGCCGCCGCGCCGTTGGCACCTTGCCCCGTTGCCGCCGCGCCGTTGGCACCTTGCCCGGAAGCCGCCGCGCCGTTGGCGCCTTGGCCCGGTGCAACCGCGCCGTTGGCACCTTGCCCGGAAGCCGCCGCGCCGTTAGCGCCTTGTCCCGGAGCCGCCGCGCCGTTAGCGCCTTGTCCCGGAGCCGCCGCGCCGTTAGCGCCTTGTCCCGGAGCCGCCGCGCCGTTGGCGCCTTGCCCGGAAGCCGCCGCGCCGTTGGCGCCTTGCCCGGAAGCCGCCGCGCCGTTGGCACCTTGCCCCGGAGCCGCCACGCCGATGGCGCCTTGCCCCGGAGCCGCCACGCCGATGGCGTCTTGCCCCGTTGGCGCTGCACCAGCGCCATTCGCACCCGGTGGCGCCTGCCCGCCTGCGCCGTCAAAGCCGCCGCCTGGACCACTGCCCATGCCGCTTCCCGTACCGTCACCGGAGGAAGGAATGGTGCCGTCCAGCTGCTGGGAGACCGAACTGGCCATGGTGGACATGAAGGTCTCCACGGAGGTAATTCCACTCTCGTATTGCTCGAACGTGTAGAAGGCGGATGGATCAGCCTTCACGTAGCTGGAGATCATCGTGTCCAGCTCCTGAATCCGCGCCTTGAACGTATCGTTCTGCAGATAACCATCCAGCATTTCGCGGATCATCTCATGATATTTCGTCTTGTATTCCTCGTTCGCCAGCAGCTTGGCTACCAGCGGACGTTCGGCAAGAGCGCCTTGGGTCGGTTCGTCAATCAGCACATCCGAGCCGCCCATCCCGCCAAAAGCCATATTATAATCCCAAGGCAGGATCGAGAAGATTCCCTCATCTTCATAGAGGTAATAATTCTGCTTGTTTCCTCCAAGGTAGCTGTCCATATTGCCGGTTACAGCATTCAGCGCAATATACCCCAAAGCATCGTCGATATCGATATACTTCTCATAGTCGGTGCCGTTGTTCAGTTCATCCAGCATGTCGACCACAATGTCATCGTTTGATTTTTCAGACTTCATTTCAAGTCCCGTGTAGAGTGAAGCATCGTCGCCGAGCCAGGTCAAATCACTGCCTTGGCCGGTCATTACGCCTTTATATAACGCACCATAGGAATTACCGAAGTTGCGCTCCAGATAGGCGTCACCGATCTGTTCCACCGCGAGATAGAAACCCTTCAGTTCATCGTTGACGTAGACGTTGACGAAGGAGTATTTCGGTGTGGGAAGACCGATGCTCTCCGCCAGCTCATAGGTCAGAAACTCCCGCATATAGGAGGCATCGCTGTAATTGTTGTTGAGGTTGATTTTGGTAATGCCGAATAAATTCTGGTTCACATACTCGTCAAAAGAAATCTTGAAGCTGTAACGGTCGGAGTCCGCCATCTGCACAACACTGCGCAGGCTTAAGTTGCCTTTGGTCCGCACGGCCACATTGTCCATTTTGATCCCGTTGTATTCCACGGAGGCTGTCTTGTATTCCTCGGCGCTGGCATTGTCCAGCATATCCTGGAAATCATCCGGGTCCAGTGTGATTTTAACATCAACAACCTTGTCCTTCGGGAACACCTCCGAATCCAGACTTTGTTCCTCGCTTGATACCGCCTTTTCCTGCGTATCCGTAGTACTGTTATTGTCCGCAGAAGGATTTGTAATCTGACAACCCGCCATAGCGATAACCAGCAGCAGGCAACAAAGAATCAGCAGGGTCAGCTTACCGCGTGCTTTCATCTTCAGCACCGCCTTTCCTCATTGAATATTCTGTCGCTTCCATAAAGCCGGGACTTAAGATACATAGTCGCCGCTATAGCTGATCAGCAAGGCATTTTTGACCCCTGCAATATCGGAGACGGTGTTTACGAAGCCGCCTTCCTTGTCGTCCAGACGCAGCTCAAGCGTAAGCTCGATATTGCCTGCGGTCACGGTTTTTTGCTTGATGTTGTAACGTTTTACGGCTTTGTTCAGATGGCTGTGCACCTCGCGTTCGCTGTCATCGCCTTCACAGTTAAGCACTAGCAGGTACGGAGTTTCGACTGAAGAATGTTTAATGAACAGGAAGAGAATCAGACCGATAATGATCGAGCCGATAATCGCCAGCGTGAAAAAGCCTGCACCGGTAACGATCCCTGCAACGGCTGCCCAGAACAGGAAAATCAGATCCGTTGGATCTTTTATCGGCGTTCTGAAACGGACGATGGACAAAGCGCCGACCATACCGAGCGAGAGCACAAGGTTGGAGTTGATGGCGATAATGACAGTTGCGGTGATCATAGTCATGCCCATCAGGGACACGTTGAAGCTTTTGGAGTATAATACGCCGCTGAACACACGTTTGTAGAGCAGGTAGATGAAGAATCCGATCAGAAAAGCGACGCCGAGCGTGATCAGGATTTTGGAGATGCTGATATCGGAAACGAAGTTGTCTACGACCGAATTTTTAATCATATCAGAAAAAGTTGTGGCCGTATCGTTCTCTTGTCCTGCAGTTGCAGCTATAGATTGCGTGGCCGTGGCTGCCCCCAGTGTGGATAAAATGCTCATTAATAATCCTCCCAAGTATTGGTTTTTAGAAATTTGCGGCAAATGACGTATTTCGAAGCGGATTGCCGGTTTAAGCCGTTTAGCTGCAGCGCAATTTTGATGTACTCCGGTATGTATTCATCAAATTTGACCTCGAAAATAATGAAGTTCTCATCAAGCGCCCGGACCGGCTGAAGCTCTTTATTAAAAATATCCGTCTCATGCAGTCCCGTACGCAGCTCCTTGTCGAAAGTGATCCGCACATTGCCGTTATGGCAGACGTAAGGTTCGCGGACATAATCGACGATCACTTTGGGACGCAGCAAATTGTGGCGCATCTGGTTATAGAGCTCCATAAACAAAGGACTTTGCGGAACGTTCAGCACCTTGTAATTGCCGGCCATGATCTGATCATACATTTCGCGGGTCAGCGGTTCCTTGATCTTGGCGATGTAGTCGTCCATTTTGAATTTTTTCTCAAAGTGTATGACATCGTCCTGTACGTTATAGATGCGGATCCGGTATTTGGCGCGTTCTCTAAGTCCGCCCAGCTTGTCCGAAAGGGCCGAATTGTTAATATCATCAAAATACAGGCTGCGGATATGGTACTCCCCGCTGTCGTTGGCGTTCTGATCGGTATCTATCAAGCTCTGCAGCCGCTGCCGCAATATAAGGTATTGATGATAGTTAATGAAAAATTTCAATTCATGCCGGAATTGCAGCTTCTTATTCATCTCACACCCCATTTCTCTCTCAAAAGTTTGGCTTTGATTGCCGCTGCGCCTAAATCTTGCTGCTGAACCCATATTAAGTGACGGACCTTATGATTTTCTTAAATCTGCCTGAACGTTAGCTGAAAGTTTTTACACTGCGTTAACAAATGACGCCGTTATGTGAGGTTTTAGGGAGGGTTATTTGACTTCTGTCTATGAGGGAGGCTATCTTTTATAGACAGAAAGCTAGAATCCGGACTGTTGTTGATTGGAAATCAAGCGATGAGGGAGGGATGGGCATGAAGGATTATAAAGTGTTGATTATTGTTGTAATCATCGTAGCTGTATTGATCTTGCTGGCCCTTGGACTGGAATGGCTTAAATCGGAGCGGACTGCCCGACCTGGAGAAAGCAGTGCTCCGTATGATCTGGTCACTACCTTTAAGGAAGATGCGGAGACCAGCCGTGCGTTCACCTGGTTTACCGGAGCTCCGGGCGCGGAGGGACGGCTTGAGGTTGTAAAAGGAAAAAGTGCCGCATTTACAGCAGGAAATGTTGTCAAGGTGCAGGCCATAGACAGCGTGATCAAAACAGATGATGGCAAAAGAGGCGTACATAAAGCTGAAGTGACCGGGCTTGAGCCGGGAACGTTGTATACTTACAGGGCAGGCAGCGGGAAAGAAGGCGAATGGAGCACAGCAGCTACGTTCACCACGGCAGAAGCGGACAGCGACAGCGTAACCTTTATCAATGTAACCGATTCGCAAGGGGAGACGGCGGCAGATTTCAAATTATGGGGCAATACGCTGGACAAGGCGTTCCAGACCTTTCCGGCGGCAAAGTTTATCGTTCATAACGGGGATTTGACGGAAGAGCCGGAGGATTCGGGTGCCTGGGATGGCTTTTTCGGCAATGTGCAGGCGTGGGTGCCGGGCATTCCGCTGATGCCTGTCACCGGCAACCATGATGAAGTCGAAGGGCAGGCAGCAAGCTTTACTTCGCATTTCAACCTTCCGGATAACGGCGACCCGGAAGCCATTGCCGGAACCTCATATTCTTTTGATTATGGACCTGTGCATGTGACGGTGCTGAATACGGAGAGCCACCTGAAAAGCCAGGCCAAGTGGTTGAAGAAGGATCTGGCCCTTACAGATAAACCGTGGAAAATCGTAGCGCTGCACCGTCCGGCATATGGCGGGAACATGTATAAGAAGCTGGAGGACTGGACAGAGATATTTGACAAGTATGGGGTTGATCTGGTGCTCCAGGGACATAATCATGAATATTCCAGATCGTATCCGCTGCTTGCCGGAAAAGTTGTCCCGAAGGACGGGAATTCTGCCAGTACTGGACGAGGAACGGTGTACGTAGTGACTAACGCCTCCGGCGCAAAATTCAACGAGAAGAAAGAGGATCAGTACTATCATCAGGTTCATTTCCAGAACAATAAGCAGATGTACGCCGGAATTACGGTCAGCGGAAATACATTGACCTACCAGGCCTATGATGTGGACGGCAACAAACTCGACGAGTTTCTGCTGAAGCACTAAGATAGTAAGACTCTTCTGACATTCCTTCAGGAGAGTTTTTTACTATAAATGTAATAATTAGTGTGAAAATGGTACGATAATAGAAGACGGAATTCTCCAAGTTTGAACCATTTTCCCTCACTATGAATCCTGCTTACGCTCTATAATGAAAGCGTTAACAAAGTAAAGCAATCATAGGAGGCGTGGTTCGTGATTCGTAACCGTATCCGAAGAATGGGATTAATTGTCCTGCTGGCCGCGATGTCTAGCTCTTTGTTTACCGCCTTTCCGGCGGCTGCCCATGCTGCTGCAAGTGAAGCTTACAACTGGAAAAGTGTCGTCACCGGTGCGGGCGGAGGGTTTGTGCCGGGCATTATTTTTAACCAAACTGAACCGAATCTGATCTATGCGCGTACCGACATCGGGGGCGCCTACCGCTGGAATCAGGCCACTGGCAGCTGGATTTCCATCAGTGATGCCGTGGGCTGGGTCGACTGGAACAAGAACGGGGTGGATGCGCTGGCTACAGACCCTGTCGATCCGGACAAAGTATACATGGCAACCGGCACCTACACGAACCATTGGGATGACAACGGGCAGATTATGCGTTCCAGCGACCGGGGCAATACGTGGCAGACGACTGCGCTGCCGTTCAAGGTTGGGGGCAATATGCCCGGCCGTTCGGCCGGTGAGCGTCTGGTTATCGACCCCAATAAGAACAGCATCCTGTTCTTCGGGGCACGCAGCGGCAACGGGTTGTGGAAAAGTACGGACTCGGGAGTAACCTGGTCCAAAGTAAGCTCTTTTCCTAACGTAGGCACTTATATTCAGAACCCGACGCTCGATTATGGCAATGACCTCGTCGGATTATCCTGGATTACTTTTGACAAAAGCACAGGCACACCCGGCAGTGCTACGGGAACGATTTATGTCGGCGTAGCGGATACGGCAAGCAGCGTGTACCGCAGCACCGACGGCGGCGTTACCTGGTCCGCGCTTCCTGGACAGCCCACTGGTTTTCTGCCGCATCATGGCGTGCTTTCCTCAACCGGGGATCTGTACATTACGTACAGTAATGGCGTAGGGCCCTATGACGGCAGCAAAGGTGAAGTCTGGAAATTTAATAAAACCAGCGGTTCCTGGACGAATATCAGCCCGACGACCGGAACGGATAATTGGTACGGCTTCGGAGGACTTGCTGTCGATGCCCAGAATCCGAATACGCTGATGGTCTCCAGTCTGAATGCCTGGTGGCCGGATGAGGTTATTTTCCGCAGTACGAACGGCGGAGCGACTTGGAGCCGGATCTGGGATTGGGGCAACTATCCGGAACGGACCTATAAATTCGCAATGAACATTACCGCAGCACCTTGGCTGGATCATGGAACCACCTCCACTTCACTTGATCCTTCACCAAAGCTGGGCTGGATGATGGGAGACCTGGAGATTGATCCGTTCAACTCCAACCGGATGATGTACGGAACAGGAGCTACAATCTACGGCTCGAATAACCTGACTGCTTGGGATACAGGCGGCAAGGTCAATATTTCGGTCATGGCCAAGGGCGTAGAGGAGACTGCTGTGCTCGGACTGATCAGCCCGCCGTCGGGAAGTGCGCATCTGATCACGGCGCTTGGTGATGTCTCGGGCTTCCGGTATGAAGATGTGACCCAGGCGCCGGTCAAGTTCCAAACGAGCCCTTCCTGGGCGACAACGACAAGTATTGATTATGCGGAGCTCAGTCCGGCGTTCGTTGTGCGTGTTGGCGGAGCCGATAAGGAAAAGACACCGAGCATGAAATCGCTTGGGATTTCGAATGACGGCGGCTCTAATTGGTATATGCCGAATGCCGAACCGTCGAATGGAACCAAAACAACGGCAGGACAAGGCCAGGTCGCCGTATCTGCCAGCGGCAATGCCATCCTGTGGAGTACCTCCGATATCGGTGTCTACTACACCAAATCGTCGGGCAACTCCTGGACGGCAAGCAGCGGGGTACCGGCCGGAGCCAAAATCGCTTCCGACCGCGTAAACGCGAACAAGTTCTATGCGTTCTATGCAGGAATATTCTATGTTAGTGTGGACGGCGGAGCTACCTTTACCGCTACGCCGGCAGCGGGTTTCCCGACTAATAATGTAGACGGCCTGCAGCCGAACCAGGCGCAGATCAGCTTGAAGGCAGTGCCGGGCATTGAAGGCGATATCTGGCTGGCCGGAGGCAATACAGTCGAGAACAAATACGGTTTATGGCATTCTGTGAATTCGGGAACCAGCTTCACCAAGTTGTCTAATGTCGAGGAAGCGGATCTGATCGGTTATGGTAAGGCCGCACCGGGCCAGAACTATATGTCACTATATACGGTTGCTCAAATCGATGGCGTCAGAGGGGTCTTCCGCTCCGATGATGTTGGGTCATCTTGGGTACGGATCAATGATGACGCCCACCAGTATGCGAAGATCAACATGGCCATAACCGGTGATCCGCGGATATACGGCCGGGTATATCTCGGAACAAACGGCCGGGGCACACTGTATGCTGATCCGGTGAATCCTCCGGCTGCCGGATCCACCATTACGCCGGTCACGGCCAGCTTCGACAAGAAGACGGCGAATCAGGCGGATGTGGCCGTAACGCTGACGCTGAACGGGAACACGTTAAGCACGATCAAGAACGGAACGGCAACGTTGACTGCCGGAACGGATTATACCGTTAGCGGCACAGCAGTCACGATCAAGAAAGGTTATCTGGCCGCGCAGCCGGTGGGCACAACGACTCTGACCTTTAATTTCAGCGCCGGAGCCGCCCAGTTGCTGACGGTTGCCGTAGTGGATACGACGGCAGCAAGCAATTCGGCAATTACGCCAGTTACGGCCAGCTTCGATAAGAAGATGGCGAATCAGGCGGATGTGGCCGTAACGCTGACGCTGAACGGGAACACGTTAAGCACGATCAAGAACGGAGCGGCAACGTTGACTGCCGGAACGGATTATACCGTTAGCGGCACAGCAGTCACGATCAAGAAAGGTTATCTGGCTGCGCAGGCGGTGGGCACAACGACGCTAACCTTTAATTTCAGCGCCGGAGCCGCCCAGTCGCTGACGGTTGCCGTAGTGGATACGACGGCAGCGAGCAACTCGGCGATTACGCCGGTCACGGCCGGCTTCGACAAGAAGACGGCGAATCAGGCGGATGTGACCGTAACGCTGACGCTGAACGGGAACACGTTAAGCACGATCAAGAACGGAGCGGCAACGTTGACTGCCGGAACGGATTATACCGTTAGCGGCACAGCGGTCACGATCAAGAAAGGTTATCTGGCCGCGCAGCCGGTGGGCACAACGACTCTGACCTTTAATTTCAGCGCCGGAGCGGCGCAGCCGCTGGCAGTTGCCATAGTGGATACTTCTGTGGTTGTGACCGGTGGTCTTAAGGTCCAAATGTATAACGGCAGCACAGCGGCTTCGGCGAATGTCTTGAATCCGCGGATCAAACTGCTGAATACGGGCACCAGCGCCGTTTCGCTGGCGGATGTGAAGATCAGATATTATTACACGATTGACGGCGAGCAGCCGCAAAGCTTCTTCTGCGACTGGTCACAGGCCGGCAGTGCGAATGTTACCGGCACCTTTGTGAAACTCCCGGCAGCCATGACCGGGGCGGATTATTATGTGGAGCTGGGTTTCACAAGCGCAGCGGGTTCCCTGGCAGCAGGGGAGGGCCTGGATATCCAGATGCGGGCATCCAAGGCGGATTGGAGCAATTATACCCAGACCGGAGATTATTCCTTTAACGCGGCAGGTACGGGTTATGCGGATTGGGCTGGCGTTCCGGCTTATCTCTCCGGCAGCCTGGTATGGGGGAATGAACCTTCCTGATCTGATCCGGCCGCAACCCGGATCGGCATAACAGGATTATCCATTATACAATGAGCTGCAAGAAGCCATGAATTTTCCTGAACCAACAGCCTCATCTTCCTTTGTGAATTGGAAGATGAGGCTGTTGGGCGTTTTTTGCTGTGCTGCTGTTATAAAGTCTGTCCGCTGTCAACGGTAATGATCTGTCCGGTTAAGGCCTCCTGCACAACAACCGAGCAGATGAACCGGGCGATATCTTCTGCTGTGGCGATCTGCTGCAGCAGAAGATTGGGAGCCAAGCGCAGCATCTGCGCTTCCCGGCCGGTCCACCATCTCGTCGCGACGGCTCCCGGAGCCACAGCATTGACCCGGATCTCCGGTGAAAGCGCGCGGGCCAGTGACTTGGTAAGTCCATGTACAGCTGCTTTGGACACCGCATAAGGAAGAGAGGAGCCGGAGCCGGTATTTCCGGCAATGCTGCCGAGGTTGACAATGGCTCCCTGCTTGCTTTGCTTCATATAAGGAGCCACTGCCCGGGCGCAAAAGAACATTCCTTTGACGTTGACATCCAATAATTGATCCCAGACTTCTTCTGTAGCTGCATCGAGGTCATCCAGAGGGATGTGCTTTGTAATGCTGGCATTATTGATGAGCACATCCACACGGCCGAATGTTCCCGCGATTTGTTCAACCATCGCCCGGACTTCGACGTCCCGGGAAACATCGGCCTGTACCGCGATGGCCTGTCCGCCTTGATTAATAATCTGTTGAACGGTTTCCAGCGCTTCCTGTTCCGAACGGGAATAATTAACAGCGACCACCGCCCCGAGCCGTGCCAGCTCAAGGCTTGTGGCTCTGCCGATGCCGGTACCCCCGCCTGTTACGAGCGCCACTTTGTTTGTAAGCTCCATCTGCATCCACTCCTTGAATATCTTTTTGGGTTGATACAGACTATTTTATAGAGGATACTTGGTTTTGTATAATTGAACTAATTGAAGTGATGATTCATTAATATTGAATCGTGATGGGGGAATGGAAATGGATTTCAAGGCGCTGATTACCTTTCAGACGATCGTAAGCACAGGAAGCTTTAACCGTGCGGCGGAGGAGCTGAATTATGCCCAGTCGACGATTACAATGCAAATACAGAAGCTGGAATCACAGCTGGGGGTACAGTTGCTCGAACGCGGCAAGGGGATTAGCTTAACGGAAGCCGGGCGGCTATTCCATGAACAGAGTCTGCTCATTGTGAAGGACATGGAACGGTTGCAGAGCAGTCTCGCGGAAATGAAATCTGGCGAGGCGGGGAGTGTCCGTCTGGGTGCAACCGATACGACTGCCAGCTATCGGCTGCCTCGTCTTTTGCAGCAATTCATGAGCCTTTACCCCAAGATTGAAATCTCGGTAGATATCGCCGGAACACCGGCGCTCACCGAGCGGCTGCTCCGCGGGGAACTCGACATGGTGCTATGTTCAGCACCAGAGCTGGGAAAGGAGCTGCACTTTGAGCCTCTGTTCTCGGAGAAATTCGTGCTGTTAATGCCGGAGGACCATCCGCTCGCTGACCTGCCGGAGGTGACTCCAGATCATTTTCGCGGACATCGGCTGCTGATTACGGCCGTCAATTGCCCCTACCGCAAAAAATTGGAGAGCGTACTGCAGGAATTCGCCGGACCACCGCTGAATACCATGGAAGTCGGCAGCATGACAGCGCTGAAATTCTACGTAGAGGCTGGTTTAGGTCTTGCGTTTGTCCCTGAGTCTACGCTTGCGCCCGTACCGGCGGGAACGGCAGTGCGGCAGCTGGCAGGAGGAACTGTAGACATGGCCTGCGGAATCGCCTGCAGAGTGGCTGATTATCCGCTCCGGTCGGCCAGCTTGAGACTGTATCAATTTCTGAAGCGGGAGCTGTCGTTACGCTAACTTTGCAACAAGACAAGACAAGACAAGACAAGACAAGACAAGACAAGACAAGACAAGATAGATGGGATGAGACGAGAAGAGGAAAGGTGAGATGAAATCAGATGAGTGGAGCGAAACTGGATTTGCAGCGGATTGTTGTGATTGGGCGGACCTTTGAGGAATATTTGCGGATGTTCAATTTGCAGCGTGAGGAGCTGGCCGGGCGGAAAATACTCGATTGTCCTGCGGGTGTTTGCTCTTTCACGGCTGCGGCGAATCAGCTCGGCGCTGAAGCCGTCGCCGCTGATATTGCCTACTGCCATTCTGCGGAAGTCCTGATGGAGAAGGGAATCAAGGATATTCAGCACGCTATGCTGCAGCTTGGGAAGGTGCAGCAGAATTTCCTGTGGAATGAGTTTAAATCCATCGAAGAGCTGAAGCAGGCAAGAACCGAAGCGTTAACAGCCAGCACTTTGGACAGACAACAGAATGAGGAGCGTTATATTTCGGCGGTGCTCCCGCAGCTGCCTTTTGCCGATCTAAGTTTTGAGCTTACATTATCCGCGCATTTTCTGTTCATGTACAGTGACCGTCTGGACTATGATTTTCATTTCCAGAGTCTGCAGGAGCTGATGCGAGTGACAAGTGAAGAAATCCGCATCTTCCCGCTGATCGATCTATCCGGCTGCAGATATGAAGAAATGGACCGTTTAATAGAATATATTCACACTCAGGGCTGGAATACAGAAGAGCTTAAGGTCTCCTATGAATTCCAAAAAGGCGCAAACACCATGCTGCGGATGACGAGGACCAGAGGAATGCAGTCTGCATAGAACGCAACTAAAAAAGCAACCAATGGAACCGCATTGCTGTGAGTCGAAATTTCACATCAGCTGTTGCGATATTGCGGTAAAAGTGCCCGCTAATTTTAGCTGCAAACCCCTTTTTGGCATAATATAGGGAATACCGCTAACATGGAGATAAACCCCAATGATCCCTTGTGACATAAAATTAGAGGGCAGGATTCCCGTTAGTTGTTCATTTCTTGGAATAAGGACTATATTAGCGGCAGCATTTCCCGTTAATGAGGATAGGCATCAAAATGAAGCAAGGGTGCTCCCGCATAACACACATAAACCTCTATCATTGATTGTTCATCAACAATAGAGGTTTATGTTGTAAGCACTATACCCATGTTCTTCTCAGACTCCTTATCCTATCCTTTGTTCTCAGCCGGGTAGAAATCGTCCGAGGCGGCAGTGTATTTGCCTATCCTGACCGTTAAATCTTCTCTAATCATCCTCAGGTAACGATTGGATTGATGATCAACGTTTGAGCTTTAAGAAGCTCATACCATTTCGTTCCGGGATAAATTGAAAGCTTTAATGCCAGGATCAAAGATATAGTCTCAAGCTCAGGGATTACAGCTGCAAAAGAATGCTCACGGAGAGATTTTACCTGCCCGCATTAGCGTTCCTTCTAGCAGTGTATGGTTCCTTGAGTTGATGTCTATAGTATAGCCTGATCCCCATAAGCAGTAAAAAGCCGTATCATTTGAATCTGGAACCATTATACATATAACTCTCTTGTAAGCGCTATTATCCTTGCTTATTCTTAGTTTTTCAACTAATATTCCATGGATAATTGCTGCTGCTCTTAATGTATAATTCACTTATGGCATAGGAGTTAGGAAGAATGGAAGGAGTAGCACATATGAAGCTGTTTCAGATGAAGACGGCGCCGCTTGGGATTGAGCGGATGACGGAGTTTGTGCAGGACAATTATGTTTGCGCCGGATATCCCGGCATCGGTGATTTGGAACAGGCAAGCCGCGAAGAAATCGCCAGACGGCTGCATCAGACCTCTGCCTACTACGGGCCGGAACTGGAAAAGGCGCTGGACAGCCTGGACATCTTTGTACATACAATGCAGGACGGAGATTATGTATTGATCTCAGACGGGGAGTGGGCCTACCTTGGCGATCTGGGTGATTATTTCTATGAGGAAGCCTGTGACCATCCGGAAGATGGCCGTTGTCACCGGAGAGGTGTAACCTGGCTGAAGAGCTTGTATAGTGCAGAGCTGAATCCCATGATGGGTGAACTGCTGGCAGATGCCCTGCCAGTCTCGCAGTATATAGGAACACTGCCGCCTGAAAGGCTGGACCTGTGGCTTGCGGATGCGGGTCTTGGAAGCAGTGAGCAAACGAAACACACAGTAAAAGTTGATGAAGAGATAATTGCTGAAGCACTGTCTGTTCTCACGGCTGCGCTGCACAGTGAAGATGCCGAGCGGCGGGAGCGGGCGGCTGCGGCCATTCTCCATTATGCGAAATGAAAGCTAACCAGAGGTGAAAATAAAGCGATTTCACTATATAATAGAGTGATGTTGTACGAAGCCTATTAAGTAAGATGCTACTCTACAAAACTAAGCTGATGCTTCCCAAGCGAGTTTGTACGATGCTAATCAAGGAAGCAGATGCTCACAAACTTTCAGGAGGTTCCAATGGCAATTCAATATTTTTCCGACGAACGCATCTTTCATCTTCAGAGCAAGGCAACCAGCTACGTGATTCAGTTGCTGCCTACCGGAGTTCCGGCGCATGTATATTGGGGCAGAAAAATCCGTTCAACCGGTCTGTCCTCGATTCTACAGCGGGCTGAACGCTGCTCCTTCTCGCCAGCTCCATATCCTGAGGACATGTCTATCTCTTACGATACGATAGCACAGGAGTACCCGGTTTATGGTGTGGGTGATTTCCGCCATCCAGCCTACCAGATCCAGGCTGAGAACGGAACTACGGCTTCCGAGGCGCTGTATGACAAACACCGCATTTACCGGGGAAAGCCTGCTCTTGAGGGGCTGCCAGCTACATATACCGAGCATGAAGAGGAAGCCGATACACTGGAGATCGAGCTGCTCGATCCTGTGGCCGGGCTGCGGATTATCCTCTGCTATACCGTATTTAATGAATTGAACGCCATTACCCGTTCTGTGCGGTTTGTCAATGAAGGCAGCCAGTCGCTGAGGCTGCTGCGTGGACTCAGCATGAGTGTGGATTTCCGTGACTCGAATTACGATATGCTTCATTTGTCCGGGTCCTGGGCGAGGGAGCGATATGTGGAACGCAGAGCGCTTGCTTCCGGCATGCAGGGTATCGAGAGCCGCCGGGGTGCGAGTAGCCATGCGCAGAATCCATTTATCGCCCTGCTGTCCAAAGGTGCGGATGAAGACCATGGCGAGGTATATGGCGTCAGCCTGGTTTACAGCGGCGGATTTAGCGCACAGGCTGAGGTTGAGCCGTACAAGACAACCCGCTTATCCATCGGGGTTAATCCTTTCGACTTCAACTGGCTGCTGGAGCAGGGACAGGCGTTCCAGACTCCCGAAGCCGTACTGGTCTTCTCGGCGGATGGCATCGGTTCGATGTCACGGACCTATCATAAGCTGTACCGTACCCGGCTGAGCCGCGGCACCCACCGCGACCGTACCCGGCCAGTACTCGTCAATAACTGGGAAGCGACTTATTTCAATTTCACCGCCGACAAGATTGAAGACATCGCCCGTGCCGGCAGCGAGCTTGGACTGGAGCTGTTTGTGCTGGATGACGGCTGGTTCGGTCACCGCAATGATGACCGCAGCTCGCTGGGGGACTGGTTCGTGGACGCGAATAAGCTGCCGGAGGGATTGGATGATCTGGCCAAGCGTGTAAACGGGCTGGGTCTACAATTTGGCCTCTGGTTCGAACCGGAGATGATTTCTCCGGACAGCGAACTGTACACCCGGCATCCCGATTGGTGCCTGCATGTGCCGGACCGCCGCAGAACAGAAGGACGGATGCAGCTTGTGCTCGATTTCTCCCGTGAGGATGTCTGCCAGGCGATCGGCGACAGGATAGCCGATGTGCTGCGCAGCGCGCCAATCTCCTATGTGAAATGGGATATGAACCGCAATATGACCGAAATTGGCTCCGCGCTGCTGCCGCCGGAAAGACAGCGGGAAACGGCGCACCGTTATATGCTCGGTCTTTATGGAGTGCTTGAACGGATTACCTCGGAGTTTCCGGATGTCCTGTTTGAGAGCTGCTCCGGCGGGGGAGGGCGCTTCGATCCGGGAATGCTCTATTATATGCCGCAGACTTGGACAAGCGATAATACCGATGCGATCAGCAGACTCAAAATCCAGTACGGAACAAGCATCGTCTATCCGCTCAGCTCCATGGGCAGCCATGTCTCGGCCGTGCCGAACCATCAGGTACACCGCAATACTTCTCTTGAACTGCGCGGACATGTCGCGATGTCAGGCAATTTCGGCTATGAGCTGGATCTGACAAAGTTTACGGAAGAAGAGAAGGAAACGGTAAAAGCACAGGTAGTGCTCTACAAGGAGCTGCGGCCGCTGGTGCAGTTCGGGGAGCAGTACAGACTGCTCAGCCCGTTTGAAGGCAACGAGACCGCATGGCTGATTGCGGCTGAAGATAAATCCGAGGCTGTGGTCGTGTATGCCCGGACACTGGCCGAGCCCAATGATTCGCTGTATTATCTGCGCCTGAAAGGACTGGATCCCGAAGCGGATTATGAGTGGCTGGAAGGCGGAGGCGTGTACGGAGGAGATCATCTTATGTATGCGGGGCTGCCATTGCCGAATCTGCACGGTGATTTCCAGAGCGTGCTCTGGCGTTTCCGCAGAGTCTAGGATTTAACCGGTTGTTATTATCACAAAAGGCCTTGCCGCGATATTGCGGCAAGGCCTTTTTGCAGATTGAAAGGGTCCATTTCAGAAGAATTCAACAAACTCATTCACCGGCTTGCGGTAGCCGCGTGGTCTGATCTTGCGTTGGTAGTCTTTGCCGATGGTTATCATCAGAGCCGGCACAAGATGGTCCGGGATATTGAGGGTGGCCTTGATGGCATCGGGATCAAAGCCGATCATCGGGCAGGTATCCCAGCCTTTATCCTTGGCAATCAGCATGAACTGCATGGCAGACAGGGAGGCGTTGCGAATAGCTTCATCACGCTGGAAAGCATCATTTCCTTCATAAGCATCGTTAATGGATTGAATGGTGTTGTCATATTCCTCCTGGCTCATAGCGCCAAGTAATTTCAGTCCGCTGTAAATTTCCGGTGCCTGCTGATAGGCAAGCTTGTCTCCTAGCACGATAATAACGGCGGAAGCCGTGTGGATTTTATATTGGTTATAAGCACCTTTGCGGATTTCCTCCTTCAGTGCCGGATCGCTGATCACCTTGTAATGTGTATGCTGCAAATTGTAGCTTGAAGGGGCGAGCCGGGTGAGAGAGAACATGTCCTCCAGCTCGTTTTGCGGGATCTTGATCCCTTCCACGAAATTCATAGCTGATCTGCGGGATTGCACCAAATCTGTAAAAGTACTCATGATAAATACCTCCAAATGTTTATAAAATTGATAGTTAATAAATATCAATAACTTATGTAAATAAACTAACTTACTAATGGTTACTAGCTTAAGATAGCACGGCAATTGAGAATCGTCAATGATGTATTACACTAAATCGTGAAATTAAGTTCAAATAGAAGATAATTAATAAAAACGATAGAAAAGAAGTGATTATAATCACAAAATAAGGTTATAAAGGCAAAAAGATTGTGACGTTTATTACATAATGGGTGTTATAATAGACGCATGGGTTATTGAATTGACTATTATCAAGTGTTACAAGCTAATGCAGAGGAGAGTCCAACAATGTCAGAAACAATTACGCAAACCACTCCTGAACAGGAAGCACCGAAAGCCTCTTTAACCAAAGAGGATGTTCTGGATCAGCTTTTGAAGTCGGAAGTTCAGGAATCTTTAACCACCTTGATAGAACAGTTGCCGCAGCTTACACAGCTTGTAGGTGTATTAACGAAGTCTATGGACTTTGTACAGTCGGTTGCATCCGATGAAGTACTTAAGAATGATACAGTGGGCGCTATTAAAGAAATTGCCGAGCCGGTAGTAGGTTCCGTCAAAAATATGGCGGCTACTGTGATCGAGGCGAAAGACCGGGCGAATGAAAGCACCGAGACGATCAGCGTGTTCGGAATGATGAAGATGATTAAGGATCCGCAGGTTCAGAAGCTTCTCCGCTTTATGAATGCTTACCTGCAAGTCAGCGGCGAACGCAGCCAGCAGAAATAATTAATTCTAATCTCATACGTAAGGACGGAGGAAACATCATATGTCAAAACATATCGTTATTCTAGGAGCAGGTTACGGCGGATTGCTGAGTGCCTTGACTGTGCGCAAATATATGAGCAAGGCTGAAGCAAAGATCACAGTTGTCAACCAGTATCCAACCCACCAGATTATTACCGAATTGCATCGTCTTGCCGCAGGCAGCGTGGAAGAGAAAGCTGTTGCTATGCCGCTGGCGAAGCTTTTTGCCGGTAAAGACATTGATCTTAAAATTGCCAAAGTAAAATCCTTCTCCGTTGAAAGCAAACAAATTGCGCTCTCGGATGGCACGAATCTTACTTACGACGCCCTTGTTGCGGGCCTTGGCAGCACGACGGCTTATTTTGGAATTCCGGGACTTGAACAATACAGCATGGTATTGAAATCGGCTGCCGACGCCAATAAAATTCACGGTCATATCGAAGACCGGATCCGTGAGTACGCAAAAACCGGCAATGAAGCTGACGCGACGATTCTAATCGGCGGTGGCGGATTGACGGGTGTTGAGCTTGTAGGTGAAATTGCCGACGTGCTGCCGAAGCTCACCAAACGTTATGGGGTGGATCAAAAAGCGATCAAGCTGCTGCTCGTGGAAGCAGGTCCAAAGATTCTCCCGGTACTGCCCGATCACCTGATCGAACGCGCTACATCAAGTCTTGCTGCACGCGGCGTACAATTCTTGACCGGTCTTGCCGTTACCAATGTGGAGGGCAACACCATTGATCTGAAGGATGGCCAGAAAATTGTGGCCAACACGTTCGTATGGACCGGTGGTGTACAAGGAAATCCGCTGATCGGTGAATCCGGTCTTGAAGTTAACCGTGGACGTGCAACGGTAAATGAGTTCCTGCAATCCACATCGCATCCCGATGTATTTGTTGCCGGTGACAGTGCTGTTGTATTTGCTCCGGACGGCCGTCCTTATCCGCCGACTGCACAAATCGCCTGGCAGATGGGTGAGCTGATTGGCTATAATCTGTATGCTCACCTGAACAATAAATCGCTGGATACCTTTAGTCCGGTCAATTCGGGCACACTCGCCAGCCTGGGCCGTAAAGACGGGGTTGCTATTATCGGCGGCAACTCAACGCCATTGAAAGGCTTGCCTGCAACGATGATGAAAGAAGCAAGCAACATCCGTTATCTGACACATATCAAAGGTTTGTTCAGTCTGGCGTATTAATATTCATTAGCCAGCTTTGCTGGAAGCCAGTTCATAGGATCCCCTTTTAGTTACCCGAAAACACCTGATTTTTTTTGAGGTGCGAGTGCTGGAAGGGGATTTTTTTCTGTGCTGAATTACATAGTTAATAACTGGGAATGAAATTAAATAAGTTCACAATGCGTAGTGCGCTTTGAAATCCTACCATAATTGAGGGTGTCCGGAGAAATTCTATTTGATATAATGGAATATGTTTATACCATTCAGTGGTTTTATAGGAGGATTTAAACATGGGATTTAAAGAAAACGATATCATTTTGTTCCAGGGTGACAGTATCACCGATTGTGGGCGCAATTATGAAGACGCTTCATCACTGGGCGTAGGTTATGCAATGATGGCCGCCGCACGTCTCGGGCTGCAGTATCCGGAGAAGAATCTGACGTTCATTAACCGGGGAATCAGCGGCAACCGCATTACGGATTTGCAGCAGCGCTGGGATAAGGATTGCCTGGACTTGAAGCCGACATGGGTGTCCATTTATATCGGGATTAATGATACCTGGCGCCGCTTTGACTCCGGCCAGGAAACTACTGCTGCCGAGTTTGAAGCCGCTTATCGTGATTTGATCGAGCGTACAATGAGTGCGCTGGATGCCAAGCTGGTGCTGATTGAGCCGTTCGTACTGCCTGTGCCGGAAGACCGCAAGAACTGGCGTCAGGATTTGGATCCCAAAATCCATGTTGTGCGTGAATTGGCACGTGAGTACGGGGCCCCGCTGGTTCCGCTCGACGGCCTGTTCGCTGCGGCTTCCGTTAAAGCGGAGCCAGCGTTCTGGGCAGGGGATGGCGTGCATCCTTCTTCGGCCGGACATGCCCTTATTGCCGAAGCCTGGCTGAAAGCGGTAGGAGCAATTAACTAGAGCGCCTATTTATTTTGTTAAAGCTATCCCATCTGAGCGTGTTCAGGGACCGATCCGTTATTTTATAGCGGACCGGTCTTTTTTTGATGTGCGGAGCTGAAGATTGGATGAGGGAGACCAATGCACGGACATTTCACTCTACACCTGAAGACTGTTATAATTGTAGGGTACATATTATTACCGATACTTCATCTAACAAGCTCATGGCGATGCCTGAATAAACGGAAGAAATCCTCAGAGCCATCGGGCGTCAGCACACACCTCAAGATGAAGCTAGTGTTCGGCGAAGTGTATCAGGAATACATTATTAATGAAGAAGTTAACAATCTATACCGAAATAATAAATATCAAGTACATCTTATAGAGCGAGAGGAATGTTAAAAGAATGACGAGCGATACAGCAGAGGATTTGCAAGGTCTGAAAGCAGCCGGCAAGGTGGTAGGTTACACTATCGCCGAGATGAAGAAACATGTAAAACCAGGTATGACGACCGCCGAGCTTGATGCGGTGGGGGCGAAGATCCTGGAGCAATTTGGTGCGAAATCGGCTCCGAAGGTTACCTATAATTTTCCGGGCAGCACCTGCATCAGCATTAATGAAGAGGTGGCTCACGGCATTCCCGGCTCACGCGTCATTAACCCCGGTGATCTGATTAATATTGACGTATCGGCCGAACTTAACGGTTATTACGGTGACTCCGGCGTTTCTTTTCAACTGCCGCCCTATAACGAGGAGCTTGTACATCTGTGCCGCAGCACGGAGGAAACCATGATGAGCGTAATCAATCATCTTCGAGCAGGCATGAAGGTGAATGAGATTGGCAGAGTGATGGAGAGTGAAGCCCGCAAACGCGGCTACAAAATCGTACGCAATTTATGCAGCCACGGCATCGGCAAATCACTGCATGAGAAGCCTTTCGAAATTCTCCCGTTTTATAATCCGCGGGTAACTACGGTGCTTAAAGAAGGTCAGGTCATTACGATTGAACCGTTCCTGTCTACCGGAGCTGACTTTGTAGAACAGCAGTCGGACGGGTGGACACTGAGTGTGAAGGACAATAGCCGGGTAGCCCAGTATGAGCATACCATTATAGTGACCAAGGGCAAACCGATTATTCTGACAAGCGCATAGAACCCTGCCGAGGGTAAGAGGAGCGAGCGAAGTTGAAGATGGCCTTTATTCTTTTTGATGGAATTACTTTTCTCGATTTTGCCGGATTCTATGATGTTATCTACCGGCTGGGACAATTCGCCCCAGGTGAAGGGCTGGAATGGGATATTTGCGGTGTTGCGGAAGAAGTGACCGATGAGCTGGGGCTTACGGTCAAGATCGGCACAGTATTGCCGGATCTGTCGCAATATGATTTAGTCTTCGTACCCGGCGGGATGGGAACGAGAAGGCTCCGGACCGATGAGTCCTTTATCTCTTGGCTGCGGGGAGCCGCCAATGTGCCTTATAAGGTTTCTGTATGCACAGGCTCTCTCTTGCTGGGAGCCGCCGGATTTCTGGAGGGACGCAGTGCAACGACGCATCCCGCTGCGTACGATCTGCTGGCGCCCTATTGCGGCAGTGTGGTGAAGACACGGATTGTACAGGACGGCAGTATAATTACCGGTGGAGGGGTGTCTGCCTCCATTGATTTGGGGCTGCATGTCATGTCACTGCTTGCCGGTGAAGAGGCCATGCTATCCGTGAAGAAGCAAATTGATTATCCTTATGTGATGCAGGGCATTGTACAGCGGCAATAAGCTGTGCAGGAAAACGGGGGTATTAGGATGACTGTAACTAAGACGGTGCCAGTGCCGATTCGGGAATGGATGGAGACGGAGGAGCAGTGGTCCCTGCTTGCCGGTTATATGCTGGACGGGAGCGGCCTGCCCGGACCACGGGCCAATCTGGAACTGGCAGAGAGCTTCGCGATGTCTTTTGCCCGGCCTTCTGTAACGGAGACCTCATGGGCAATGCTTTCTTCATGGGCGCTTATTTCGGACCACGAGGCTGCTGCTAATGATCCCCGCGAGTTTCTGCCTTTTTGTGCTGTACAGGCCAGCTGCGCGCATTACGGGTATGCTGATGCAGTGCGGCGTACCCTGACAGAAGGCCTGCTGAAGACTGCCATGAATGATTCCAGATGGCGGCTGCGCGAGGCCGCGGCGATCGGTCTGCAGACCATTGGAGAATATGATTTTTCGCTTCTGAAGGGACTGCTGGATTCATGGAAAGCGGAGGCTACACTGCTGGAACAGCGCGCCTTTGTTGCCGCTTTAGCCCATCCGCCGCTGCTCAAGGAGCAGATCAACGCACGGTATAGCCTGGATATGGCCGGCGGCATTATGGAAGGCATCCTCTCCTCTGAGCCGGGACAAGGCGATCGGGAGCATTATCGCGTATTGTCCAAGGGTTTAGAATATAGTCTCAGTCTGTTTGTGGCCAGCGAGCCGGAAGCGGGTTTTGCTATGCTCCGCAGATTTGCACAGAGCGGCGATCCCCGGATGCTGAAGATTGTGAAGAGCAATCTGGGCAAAGCCCGGCTGAGTAAAAAATATCCGGACCAGGTTGCGGACCTCCTCACAGCATTGACAATGTGCTAAAATGTAACTATTATTGTTGCATCCAAAGCATTCTTTTGTTTAGGGCAATAAAGGAGAGATTTCCATGAACATTAGCACCCGGTTTGCGGTGGCTATTCATATTCTTACGTTAATCGACAGCAACAAGGAAGGCAAAAGCACCTCCGAATGGATCGCTGGCAGTGTCAATACCAACCCGGTGGTCATACGCAGAATTACAGGCATGCTGAACAAAGCGGGACTGGTTGATGTCCGTCCCGGTGTGGCCGGAGCCAAGCTGAACCGCACTGCAGCTGAGATCACGCTGCTGGAGATTTATCGGGCGGTTAATGCGGTGGAGGAAGATTCCTTATTCTCCGTGCATGAGCACCCGAATCCCGATTGTCCGGTTGGCAAGAACATCGCCGGTGCCATCGTGCCTGTATTCTCCCTCGCCCAGAGAGCGATGGAGAATGTGCTGCAGGAGGTTACCTTGGACCAGATTATAAATCAGATCCCTGTTTACTGAGCAGGGAAGGGGATTAAGAGTAATTTAAGTAAACTTTTAGCAAAAACTTATGTTTCTTTAAGGTTTCAGGAGTATATTAAAGATCTCCACCCCCCAGTGGATGCATTTTTGCTAGGAGCCTGCCGTGCCTCGGCAGGCTCCAATTTTTTGGGTTTGCTGCAATCCGATGATTCTACAAAATTCAGCAAACCTTTATTAAATTTTCATCCGGATTTAAGCTTTGCCGGTTATAGTAGTCACATGACCCCCTTATAATAGACCTTGACCCTGCCGGACGCTGGCAGGGTCACTTTTTTGTTCCTGTATAAGGAAATGGAGAGCGCGATAACGTAGCAGGAGCTTTACACAATATTCCAAATGAATTAGACTGACACAAGACATGCGAAATGGAATGATTTTTGTGAAAGAGGATGGGATTTGAATGATGACCTTTCTGGCTGTGATTCTAGGCTTGTTAAGCCTCTTGGTATTTATGCTGATTATTAGAAAAGCGATAGATGATTCGAAAACATCGCACAAACTGGATATTTTGATTCAGGAGATCAGGCTGCTGCGCAAAGAAATTAAGGAGAATAAGCATATTATTGATAAACGCCTGTAAAAGGGGGAGCTTTGCAATGATCTTATATCACAATCAGGAACTAAGCGTTAGAAGACTGGCCCCTCCCGATGCGGAGCTGCTTGTGAAATGGCTTTCCGATCCGCTTCTGTTAGAGTATTATGAAGGCCGTGACCGTCCGCATACAATGGCGATGGTGCTGGAGCACTTTTATGAAGAGGAAGCCGGGGAAATCACGCGCGGGATTGTCTGCTATAAATCGCAGGATGTTGGATACATACAGTTCTATCCTATTGATGCTGAAGAGAAAGCGGAGTACGGGTATACGGATTTTGAAGGCAGAATTTACGGCATGGACCAGTTTATCGGCGAAACTGCATTTTGGAATCAAGGAATTGGTTCGCAGCTCGTGGGGGAGACGGTTAAATATCTTACCGAGTCGAAGCAGGCGGACAAAATTGTGATGGACCCGCAATGCTGGAATCACCGGGCGCTGAGAGTGTATGAGAAACTTGGTTTTGTGCGGAGGAAGCTGCTTGTAGAGCATGAATGGCATGAGGGAGAATTCAGGGACTGCTGGCTCATTGAATATGCGGGCAGTACGAAATAAGGGGATACTTTATGAAAAATAACCATTTATCTATACTGGGGGCCAGCCTTATTCTTGGTGTTTGTTTTATTGTCGGCTGCCTGGTCATCAGCCATGAAAAGGCGGGGAGCAGCGGAAGCGCTTTGCAAGCCCAGAATACTCTGCTGCAGCAACAGGACAAGGCATTAATGACGCTTCAGGGGGCCGCATATTTTTTGGGGCTGGAAGAAGAGCAGGTGCTCAATATTATGAAAGCGGAAAATGCAATTCTGAGTAATAATGGACCTTTTACAAAAGCAAAGCTTCCTTATTTTAAAATTGATGACGAGTTCTTGTTCACCAGGGAGGACTTATTGAACTGGATTCGGACAGCCACCGCAGAGAAGAGAATATACAGCGGCATCAAATTGCTGAAATGATTAAGCAAGACAATAAGAATGGACCCAAACGGAGGAACTTCAGTGGAGAAAATTGCAATTATTTCTGATATTCATGGCAATGTGCCGGCTCTTGAAGCGGTACTCGCGGATATACACGGGTAATATCACCCGGATTTTTTGTCTCGGGGACATTGTCGGCAAAGGACCTAGCTCAGACCTGGCAGTTGATCTGGTGAAGAAGCACTGCGAAGAAGTTGTGATGGGCAACTGGGATGAATTCATCGGCCGGCCCAGCGAAATCGCCGTTGTACAATGGCATCGGGAGCTGCTCGGCCAAGACCGCCTGAATTATCTGAACTCCCTGCCGTTCTCGATTGAATTCTGGATGAGCGGAAAGTTCATCCGTTTATTCCATGCCTCACCGCGGAGCTTAAATGAGCGGGTCCAGCCCTGGGATGATTATGAACAGCGTTTATCCCTGTTCCTGCCCTCCGGATTGTGCAAGGAACCAATCATGGCGGATATAGCCGGATATGGGGATGTTCATAATGCGTACCTTCAGCATCTGGACGGAAGGACGTTACTGAACGTAGGCAGTGTAGGGAATCCGCTCGATCTTACCCAGGCCTCGTATTTAGTTATGGAGGGAAGGTATCAAGACCGTGCATTGGCACCGTTAAATCTGCAATTCGTCAGAGTGCCCTACGATATTGAGCTAGCTGTGCAGCAGGCGCAGGCATCGGAGATGCCTGACTTGGAACCCTATATTAAGGAGCTTAGAACTGCTGAATATAGAGGCAAGGGATGAGCTTGAAAACAAAAGACTTCTAGAAAATAATGAGAGTGTTAAACTAAAGAAGATTATTGGGGGAAAACAATGCATAAACCGAAAACAACAACCATGATTTTTAGCACCATTATTGCACTAATCCTTTCATTTAGTGGATGGGCATCTGCAGCTTACGGCGCCTCTTCAAGTAACGATCTCAAGCCTCTATGGAACATCTCACATGATTCGGAGCTAGATATGTTTTTACAAGCCCCTTACCATTTGCCCAATACAAATACAGTTTATATTCATACCAATACCTGGGTTAACTCAGAGACAAAAAGCTGGATGGTTAGTGTAGTTTCTGCGGTCGATAAAACTACAGGCAAGAAAAGATGGTCATTTGAATTTTATAAAAAAGGAATGCCTTATCCTTGGAGTACTTCCGACTTAGCATATAGCAAAAACGGTTCTGTCTACGCCTTGGTGAAAGACGGGAGCGGATCTAAATTATATTCTGTTAATTCCTCCGGGAAGCAGAATTGGGTGATTAACGTTCCCGATGCCGAAGAGTTATATTCGATGAGTGATGGCACTTTGCTAATAGTCAACCCGAGTAAACAAGACTCCAAGGGCAACCGTACGCCCGTATCGTATGCATATGGCCCAGACGGAAAAAAGGTGGGAGAACGCCTGTTAACAGGAATTTACACAATTATAGATGGGCAATACGTTGTCTCTCAAATTGGATCTTTTGGGAAATCTAAGCTTGAAGTGTACGGACCAAAGCTTAATCGATTATTCACCTATACCCCTCCTGCAGGGGCAACGATATATATTAACGAAATGTCTTGGCGGATAAATAAAAGTGATATACTCATCAGAATGAATTTACCTAAAACGGGTAATCAATTATTAGCCATTGATTCAAAAGGGAAGACTATGTGGGTACGGGATATTACTGGAAATGCTTCTGTTCAATCCATCGGCGAAAAATATGCAGTATACGAGAATGAAGAGTTGAGTGTTTTTGGAGAAAAGGGACTCATTTTAAAAAAGGCACTACAGGTCAGCGACCCTATGAATGTAGTTTTGGAGACTTCTGATAACAAAATTATGGTTTACTCGGAAGACTGGAAAAGCGTAATCGATCCAACTACACTAGAGATTATTTATCATGTGCCATATGATGAGAAACAACTAAATTATTACTATGTTGGTGATGGTTATCTGTATTCAGTGAAAAATGGTTACCAATTAGTTCAGTACAAATTAGCGCAGATAAATTAATCAAATGGAAGCAGCTATCGTTATTTATGGTGGCTGCTTTTTTTCGTTCAAATATATGAATTAAACAAGGAGCATAAAAAACAGATCTGTGGAGAATGTAATAATAAAAGTATTTAAAGGAGAATTAGGTATGGCAAGATTCAAAAACCCCTTCGAAGGGGTATCGATTGGTTCGTTAGATGATTTAAAAAGGTTACAAGGAATTGATTTACTCGGTATTGGTCTAGGAAATACGGTTATTCCTAAGTTGAGGGACATGTTAGATGTTTCTAATCCTTTTGAAAATCTTCAAGCTTCAAGAGAAAGTCTAATGGGTGGATTGACCCACTTGCTGAATAATTCAGGAATAGAAGAAGGGCCATATATACTTTCACTTAGAACAAATATGATAGGATTAATGAACAACTTTAAAACCTGGACTTCCGACGTGATTGATTCGTATTTAAAAACTGCTAAAGCTGTTGTAGAAGGTATAAAGGAGCTTGTTCAATCTTTTGCTGATCCTTCAAAGCTGGCTAAAAAAATTGTCGAAGAGACTTGTGTGAAATACAATGAAAATGGAGGAAACAATTATAATGATTGTATTACGGTTTTGCCTATCGTTATAATGGCAATAGCTCTATATATCCATGAAGGACATCCAAGATTATCGTATGCTTTAGGTACTTTCGGACTAACGCTTGTACCAGTTGTTTGCGGAAGAACGTATCCCGATGAACGTCCAGATACTGTGTAATATTTGGTTGCTTCTGAGATGTTGATAACTTATGCTAAATGATTCATAAAAACGGATGGAAACTGCTTCCCATTCAATCGTGCTAATAGCTAACAAAAGTCACTCCCTGGTTTTCAGGTCAGTGGCTTTTCTTTTTGAAAGTAATTGACAAACTTATGGAGCGCTACTATACTAAAGTTAGTTAATGTGTAACGGAAACAGTTACAAGTGTGAATTGCAAAAATGTAAGGTGTAAAGACTAAGCTCCAATAAGCGGCTAGTCACGGACACCAGCATTTATTCAGGAGGAGATATTATGACGGCAACAGCGACATTGCATGAGGGTGTGCAAATTGGTTTAGTTCAGATAAGAGTAAGCAATTTGGAGCGTTCGCTCGCTTTTTACCAGAATGTTGTGGGACTGCAGATCTTGCGCCAGACCGGGCGCCAGGTAGAGATGACGGCAGACGGGCAGCATGTGCTGCTCATCCTGCGGGAGATCGAAGGCGCGCAAATTCTGCGCCGGAATTCGGCAGCGGGCTTGTACCACTTCGCCATTCTGGTGCCTGACCGCCCCAGCCTGGGTCTCACGCTGCGCAATCTGATTGACTCTGGGATTCATATCGGCCAGGGGGATCATCTCGTAAGTGAAGCGCTGTACATTCAGGATCCGGACAATAACGGGATTGAACTGTACCGGGACCGGCCGCGTGATACATGGAAACGCGATGCAGAAGGGGATTATATTATGACTACGGACCCGGTAGATGTCGACGGTCTGCTTTCCGCTGCTGAAGGCTTAACCTGGAACGGCCTGCCTGCTGGCACCGTGATCGGACATGTGCATTTTCATGTAGGTGATCTTGACCAAGCGAAGAAATTTTATGTGGATGCATTGGGCTTTGAGCCAACAACCCATTATGGAGAATCGGCGCTGTTTATCTCGGCGGGAGGTTATCATCACCATATGGGCCTCAATATTTGGGCGGGGCAGGGTGCTCCGGCGGCTCCGTCTGATGCACCCGGCATCGATTATTTTACACTGCTGCTGTCAAGCAGACAGGAGCTGGCGGAAGCGTCTGAGCGTATGCGGGAGGCTGGTTATACAGTAACTGAGGCAGACGGCATCGTATCGCTCAAAGATCCATGGAACATCGGTTTGAAGCTGATGGTGAACTCGCAATCGGAATAATTTGCTTGTCCATCTTCACTCATTCCCCTATAATAATTGGAAATGAATGAGTGAAAGGGTGTAAATTTTGCAGAAATTCAAAATGGCATACGTAATCCTTTGTCATAAAAATCCTGAGCAGATCAATTTGCTGATTGATCGTTTAAGTGATGAACATGTGGATTTTTTCCTGCATGTAGACAAGAAGAGCGGCATAGAAGAGCAAATTGTTCACCGTGAACATATTCATTTTGTAAAAGATCCTGTTGAAGTGCAGTGGGGACATTACAGCCAGATTGAATGCATTCTTAAAGGTTTTGAGCTGATTAAGCAGCAGGGTTACTATAATTACATTCATATCATAAGCGGGCAGGATTTGCCCCTTGTCTCCAATGGAACGATTGTGGAGTTCTTCCAGAAGAACGAGGGGAAGGAATTTGTGAAGTATTTGCAACTGCCTAATGAAGCGGAGATGTGGGGCTGCTACTATCGGGTTTCTGTCTATTATCCAAAATTTCTTGTATCGCGGGTAAAAGCAGTCTCCGAGGTGCGCAACCGGTACATTAATCTGGTGATGTCGGTGCCTTGGCTTAAGCGGAGTCTGAAGCATCTCCCGGATAAACTATATAAAGGCTCAAACTGGATGTCGATGACCGGTGAGTGCATGGAGTATATTCTGGAATTCACCCGTACTTCTCCAGGTTACATCCGTTTGTTTAAGAACTCATTCTGCGGTGACGAAATATTCTTCCATTCGATTATTTTGAACAGTCCGTTTAAGGATAATGTAGTGAATGAAATCAAACGTTATACAGACTGGGAGACCGGACCGGAGTTTCCAAGAACGCTCAGGGCAGTAGATTACGAACGAATCCGCACACAAGGACAGGGATGCTTCTGGGGCCGCAAGTTTGACTTGGACGTAGACCGCAGTATTGTCGAGGATCTTCAGCAAAAGGGTTGAACCTTAGGACCACGGGGTCAAAAGCTCTTCAATCCTGATTCGATTACCGGGAGCGGACGGGATTTCAGCAGGAGGCAAGGCCGGATCTACCGGCCTTGCCTCCTGCTTGTTCTGCATCCAGTTACGCTTCCCCCTGTGACAACGCGGCGATCCGGCGGCCTGCATCGCCGCGGTACAATCCTCCGTGATAGCAAATCACCTGCCGGATCTCCAAATCGGCGAATTTCTGCAAAGAAGCAAGTGCGGTAGCCATGTCGGGTGTCGCCGCAGCATCTGGCCCATACAGTTCTCCGCCGCGCACCGTAAGAGCATCAGCAGCAATCAGTGTGCAGCTAGCCTGGTGATACAGGCTCAGATGCCCGGGACTGTGGCCGGGCGTATGGATCACAGTGATTCCACCGCCACAAGGAAGCCGTTCCCCGCCAATGAGCGTTTGATCGACTCTTCCTTTTGGTGGATGGGCAAGCACGGAGAGAAAGGCATTCCTCCATTCCTCCGGCACTGTAGGCGGCAGCATGGCTTCGGCGGCAGCCAGCGCTTCCGGCGTATGCTTGAGCAGCATTTTATCACCCTCAATATAAGGCTTCTCAATTTCGTGCGCCAGTACGGTCAGCTCGGTTTCAGCCTGCTCCAGCAGAGCGGGCAGGCTCCCGATATGATCGAGATCCTGATGGGTAATCAGGATAGTGCGCAGCTGATTCCAGGGTACAGAGGTTCCTTCCACAGCCTTCCTAAATGTGGACAGCAGCCCCGGGTAACCTGTATCTACAAGAGTGGCGGCTTGTCCGTCCCAAAGCAGGGTGGGGTAAATCGTTTCTGTTTCGCCCATAACTTGAACGGAAATCTCAAGCATGTCTATTCCTTTGGCGATAAGCATAATGTTCCTCCTAAAAAGTTAGTGAGCCCGTGCTCCCATGCTTGATAAGATTCATGCTGTGAGGCTAATGCATATCATACTGAAAACAGAAATATTGCGCAATAGAAAAATATTATATTATACCACAAAAATAATTATTTGTCAATATATAAATCGGTGAACTTTTTCGGCTAAACATAAATATGAGAATTGCATTTTGCCCCTATAGAAACGTTTAGGATATAATAATGGGAAAATCATTTTTGGAGTTGATGCAGCTTGGAGACTTTTCTTGCCGTACTGTTAATTCTGGGGCTGATCGCGGCCTCCAACATCGTGAACCGGTTTATCCCGTTTGTGCCAATTCCGCTGATTCAGATTGGACTGGGCGTTATTGCTGCGCTGATGCCCACGGGAATACATATGACCTTTGAGCCTGAGCTGTTTTTTGTGTTATTCATCGCTCCGCTGCTGTTCAATGACGGCAAGCGGACACCCCGCGATGAACTTTGGAACCTTAGAGCGCCCATTCTGCTGCTGGCGCTGGGCCTTGTCTTTGTCACCGTCTTTGTTGCGGGATATGCGATCCATTGGATGATACCCTCGATTCCACTGGCGGCGTCGTTTGCGCTGGCGGCCATTCTCTCGCCGACTGATGCGGTGGCGGTAGGCGCCTTGGCCGGAAGGGTTCATTTGCCGAAGGGCATTCACCGGATTCTGGAGGGCGAGTCATTGATGAATGACGCCTCCGGTCTGGTGGCCTTCAAGTTTGCCATTGCTGCTGCGGTTACCGGGGTGTTCTCATTGCCCAAAGCAACGTTCAGCTTTATCCTCATTGCGGCGGGAGGGCTGCTGCTGGGGGCGCTGCTGTCATTTTTGCTTATCCGGCTCAGCGTGCTCATCCGCAGATTAGGCATGGAGGATGTTACCGTCCATGTGCTGCTGCAGATTCTTACTCCGTTCATTATTTTTCTGATCAGTGAAGAAGTGGGCGTATCCGGCATTTTGGCCGTTGTTGCCGGCGGTATCGTATATGCCATCGAGAAAGACCGGGCTGTATCTCCGCAATACAAGCTGCAGCTTGTGTCAGCGAGTACCTGGTCGGTGCTGCTGTTTATCCTGAACGGGATGGTCTTCCTCATTCTCGGCATCTCCGTTCCTGATGTTGTTGAAGTCATCTACCGGGATGAAACGCTGAATAACTTTATGGTGGCCGGCTATGTGCTGGCAATTACGGCGCTGCTCATTGTACTGCGCTTCCTCTGGGTGTATGTCTATTCGCTAGTGGAGAGCCGCAGGCTGAAGACGGAAAAGTCACCGCTTAAAACACAGCTGATTATCTCGATCTCGGGCGTCCGCGGAGCTGTAACCTTGGCTGGGGCCTTCTCCATTCCACTGGTTGTTGGAGATGGTTCCCAGTTTCCGGAACGGGATTTAATCATTGCGCTCGCGGCAGGTGTCATTCTCATGTCGCTGGTGATTGCCAGTATCTTTTTGCCTATCCTTGCGGGAAAAGAAGAGACGCTTGACGAAACCGCCCAGCTGCAGAACACGGAGCTTGCAGCCAGATCGGTAGTGATTGATGCAGGAATGATCATGCTGCGGAGCTTGGCGACGGAGAATCCCGGTTCCCCAACGCAGCCTGCATTGCTGGAGTTTACCGACAAGATCGACAGACTGTGCGCTCCCCAACCGGGAAATGATGTGGCCACGGAGCGCTTCCGCCGGCTTGGCGTTGAAGCGCGGCTGAATGGTCTCGATGCGGAACGGGCAGCATTGCGGCGCATGCTGGAGCAGGGTCAGATTGAATCTCCGGTTGCAGTGAAGATGGAAGAGCTGCTGGATCATACAGAGGCCGTTCTGTGCCGGCGGTTCGATACACAGGTCAAATTCTCCCTGACGGAGATTCAACGCTTATTCTCGGGATTGTTCACCGGCAGTTTTAACGGTGAGGAAGGACGGCGGGCGGTTCAGAATGCCGAGAGTGCCCGGAAAGCGAAGATCGCGATGTGCCAGGCCGCCGTCTCAGCGGTCAGCGCCGAGATGAGCGAAGAAAACCGCCAGGCTTCGCAGCGGGTTATTGACAAATATGAGCGGCTGGAGTCACGGCTGGAGCAGGGGGAAGGCTGGAGCAAGGATGGCGTAATCGACGATGAGAAGCTGGAGCTGAAGCTGAAGGCGATTCAGGAGCAGCGCGACACGGTGCAGCAAATGTACCAGAGCGGAGCGATTAATCTCAAGGTCGCCGGCAAGCTGCGCCGGTTTGTGGATCAATTGGAAACATCAATCTGGGAGGATTAACAATGGGCGAAATCACTGCGAGCGGGCTGTTGTTTGAAGAAATCGGGGAAGCGCATTTGGCTGAAGTGCTGGATATATATAATTATTACGTGTTGAACACTACAGTTTCTTTTCATACCGAGCCGCAGAACCTGCCGGAAATGCGCCAGTCGGTGCTGAGCGGCGATCCGCGGTTCAAATCCTATGCAATTATGCAGGACGGCGAAATGGTGGGTTATGTGCTGATTGCCAGACATAAGAATAAGCAGGCCTATGATTCCTCCGGTGAAATCAGCATTTACCTGAAGCCGGACTGCGGCGGCCGGGGATTGGGCGGCCATGCGCTGCGCTTTATCGAAGAGCGGGCCGCGGAGCTCGGGTTTCATGTACTGGTGGCTACGGTGTGCGCCGATAACGAGCCAAGCCGCCGGTTGTTCCTGAAGCATGGATACGAGCAGAGTGCCCTGTTCAAAGAGATCGGCAGCAAGTTCGGCAGATGGCTGGATATTGTCAGCTATCAGAAGATCATTGGCCAGCTGCAGTAAATATCCTATATACCCAAAAGTCCGCCTGCGGCAAGGATGAATTCCTTGCCGCAGGCGGACTTTTTATGCGCTGTAGACCAAGCAGCTCAAGCTGAGGCGCCCCTGTAGTCAAAGCTATAGGTGATCGGTAAGGGGAGCCTCTTTCCTGCGCGTGTCTACTTGTTCTTCCGGCGGAACATTTGTCCAAGCACTTCACTGAGCACAAGTCCCGTGGCGATCGCTCCAGAGAGCAGCAACGCCTGTACGCCGATCTGAATCGCCTGGTTATTGTCGTTCTCCACGAATTTGCGCATAGCGTCATACGCAAGTCCCCCCGGGACAAGTGGAATAATCCCTCCGACGCTGAAGATAATGACCGGCATCTTGAAGGAACGGGCAAAGAATTGGCTGATGACGCCGACGACTACGGTTGCTGCAAAGGTGGCAATAACCGTATCCCATCTTTCATCAAGCTCCAAATACAGGATCCAGCCTACCATTCCGGCCAAGCCGCATTGCAGCAGCGCGCGCCGCGGGGCATTGAACAGAATGCAGAAGGATGCAGCGGCGATAAAGCTGGTTATCAGTTGCAAAATCATGAATTGCTACCTCTTTCACGTGGGTTAAAAAAGCGACAGCACAAGACCGATGCCAGTCCCGATCGCAAACGCGGTCAGGAACGCATCGGCACCTTTGGAGAGGCCGGAAACCAGATGCCCAGCCATCAGGTCACGCACCGCATTGGTAATGAGCAGGCCCGGGACCAGCGGCATGACGGAGCCGATGATAATCTTGTCCATTTCCCGTCCAATGCCAAATTTGACGGAGAAGAACGCGAACAGTCCGATCAGGAATGAGGCGGTAAATTCGGCGAAGAATCGGATCTGTACGAGCCGGTGCAGATAGGTTGCAGCGGCGAAGCCAAGCCCCGACACCAGCAAAGCCGGAAGGGCGTCCCACAGACTCCCCTTGAACATTACTGTGAAGCAGGCTCCGGTGAGGGCAGCTGCGGCGATCTGCAGCCATGCCGGATAGGCATGTGCGGCATCGTCCACGACGCCAAGGCGCTCGCGGGCTTCTGCCGCGCTGAGCTGGCGTTCGCTCAGCCGGCGCGAGATGTCGTTGACCTCTGACACCTTCTGCAAATCGGTCGTCCGCTCGGCAATCCGGAACAGCTTCACCGGTTCGGTTCTGCTGGTTGTGAACATGATGACCGTTGGCGTCACGTAGCTGTGCGCCCCGGGAAAACCGAGTGCCTCCGCCATACGCGTCATGGTATCCTCCACACGGTAAGTTTCCGCACCGCTTTGCAGCATGATTTTACCGGCCAGCAGGCAGAGATCGATAATTTCATGCGTGGAAGTATTGCTGTTATTGCTTGTGCTATCCAACTTCTTTCGATCCTCCCCGGGAATGTTATATATTCGATTGTCGCCGCAATACCTGAAAATATCAACCCTTATTCATTTAATATATTTTTTAAGTACTTTTCCCGTTCAGGCTGTGTAAAAGCCGTACACTTTATTTGTAGTGTCCTCCGATTTTGCCGGCCCGATCCTTAATTTGTCCTGCATCGGTGAAAGACGCAGCCCGGCCGATAATCGTATCTCCATACTTGTTCTTGAGATTGTCGGTAGCCCGTTCAAGCTCGCGGTAGCGGGGGCGGGATTCGAACAGTGTCAGCTGGTACTCACTTTCGTCGGAGAGCGTAGAAAGACTGAGGTTGACCCTGCGTACGGGCTGGTTGTCCCAGTGCCGCTGGAAAAGCTCTACGGCTGCTTCATAGACCAGGTTGGTGGCATTGGTGGGGTCGTTCATTACCGTCTGCCGGGAGAAGCCGGTCGGCATCTCAAAGCTTGCACCCTGGCAGCCGACAGACACGACCGCGCCGTTCACCTTGAGGCTGCGGCAGCGTCTGCACACCAACTCGGATAGCTCCAGCAGAATCGTCTTGATTTCCTTCAGTGTGCGGTAGTCCCGGGGCAGGGTCATTTGGTGCCCGACACTCTTGGGTGGAACCTCGTGGGTATGCGGGTTTACGGGACTGTCGTCAATGCCGTTGGCAATCCGCCAGTACAGCTCAGCGTCTATATCGCAGTTCTTGCGGAATTTCTCGCGCATGCGCCACTTCAGCTCGGCCAGCGGCAGCTGGGCCACATGGCCAATGGTCGTAAGCCCCATGCTATGGAAATGGGCGGACATCCGGCGGCCGACCATGAACAATTGCGAAATCGGCAGCGGCCAGAGCAGAGTGGGCAGCTGTTCGCGGGTGAGTGTAAACCGGCCGCCTTCGTTCTTCTTGGCCCACAGATCGCAGGCCATCTTGGCAGTAACCTTGGTATAGCCGATGCCGATGCGCACATACACGCCTGTCTCCTGGCGGACGGTATCCTGGATCGCGGCCGCGATGGACAGCGGACTGCCGAACAAGGCGGAGCTGCCCGTGACATCAATGAACTGCTCATCAATGGAATAAGGCTCTACGAGATCACTGAAGCTGCGCAGAATATCAGTGATTTGCGAGGAAACGTTGATGTAGTGCTGCATGCGGGGGCGGACGACTACAAGCTCGGGGCATTTCGCCAGCGCTTCCTTTAAGGTCTCGGCGGTGGTAACGCCACGCTCTTTGGCTAAGGGGCAAGCGGCGAGTACAATCCCGCTGCGTCTGGCCGGATCACCGGCAACGACCAGCGGTTCATGGCTGTAGAGAGGATTGGCAGCCTTCTCGACCGAGGCATAGAAGCTCTGGCAATCGGATAGCATAATGACACGATCTCTGTTCATAGGTTCACACTCTCCAGGCAAGCGGCTGAATTTGACCTTATTATAATACGAACATATGATCGTGTATATGCATAGTTATTTCCATTTAGTCAAGAGGCTTATTTATCGAGCGTACATAACCCCGTGGCCACTCCACCCGAAAAGATCGTCAGAATCGAATGCAAGAAGGTTTCCTTGGAGATCAGCAGGCCACCCGCGCCGATAATCAGGAAATCTGTCAGAAAAATAATGACGCCGACATTGAGCGGAATATAGCGTTTCATAAACTTGGCGAGCAGATCCGTTCCGCCTGTGCTGGCCTTGAACCGCAGCATAATTCCGAAACCGCTCCCCATTAGAAAGCCGCCGAGAATGGCGCTGGAGATGGAGCCGAGCTCAATATAGTACAGAAAATGGTACTGGAGCGGTCCGAGGACTTCAATGAAAAACGAGGAGGTGAGCAAACCCAGTACGCTGTTATAGAAGATGTCCCGTTCTTTAAGCCAGGCAAGCAAGAAAATCGGCAGGCTGCACAGGACAATGGCCAGTCCAATTTTTGCGCCGGACATATAGTTGATGATGAGGGCGATGCCGATGATTCCCCCATCGAGAATTTTGTAGGGGACCAGAAAAAAATTAGTTCCTGCAGCAATCAGCAAACTTCCCAGCAAAATAATGGCGTACCTTGTACTTGAGCGCATATTCTTCAACATCTCCACGTTTAGGCATGTCTTAATGAATATGCTTAGAAATGGGAAAAAATAGCTGCAAAGCAAAAAATCCTGCTTGCGCAGGATTAGGCGGAACGGGGATATTACTATACCAAAGCAGGCTCCGGCTTTTTGAGCTGCAGCGGCGGAGGTACCAGCCAGCCCTTCTTTTTATTCAATTTCAGCACAGCCATTCCTAAAGCGGCCATTTGCGCATGATTTTTCATGAACATGGCCCCGATATCCTCACGGATGGAAGTCCCCATAATCTGGCTGCATACGACTAGGCTCAGGGAAACTGCGCCAGCAAGGGAAGCGGCGATTTCCGGATCGGAGAAACGGGCTCCGGCAGGAATATCCTCGAGCTTAACGGAGGGGCGGTCGGGCAGTGCAGGGGGCGGTGTGAAGCCATGGGTTTTCAGCAGCTTGTCGCAATCTTTTATTTCCTGCTGCGACTGGTCCATGAGATCATCAATTATTTTTTTTAGATCCTGATCGCCAGCGTGATAATGAAATGCCTGTAAGGTGGATAATGACATTTTGGCGGTAGCGGAAAATTGCCATAGATTAAATATTTCGCCATAGTGCAGCGGTTCGTCTTTGGGATTGCCGTTTAGAACTCCCATCGTTGCAAAACTCCTTCACTGATAAGGTGGTGAAACGTGAAGTTAGGTTGTCCGGCATCCTCTGTTTTATTCGAAGGAAGGGTTGATTTAAGCAATTAAGACTTGTACAGGAGTGCAAAACAATATATATTAATAGTAAATATTACGATTAAACACATAAAGTCAGCAAGGCGGGTGAAAGTCGGATGGATTATACATATAAAGTGCTGGAGAGCGATATTGATTTGCTGGCGGCCGCGCTGTCCGAAGTCAAAGTGGCGGTCGCCGTGAAAGAAATAAAAGATGATATTCTGGAGTTTGGCGGGCAGATTAGAGAATACACCCCTAATTGTGTCCGTATCGGGGAACTGTCCTACAGCCGGGAGTTGTATGAGTTTCGTGCTCTCGCTAATGAGTGATTCGGCTTACCGTGAATAACGCTTGCGGAAGCGCAGCGGTGAGATGCCGACTTTGCGGGCAAAACGCCGTGAGAAGTAGGCAGCGCTCTCGAAGCCTGTGCGCTCCGCAATCCCGGAAATGGGGACCTCTGTCTTGAGCAGCAGCAGCTTGGCCTGCTCCAGGCGGTAATCCGTCAAATATTCCATCGGCGTCAGGCCATAGACGCGCTTCATGCACCGGGCGAGATAATTATAGTGAAAATGGAGGGCATCCGCAAGCGAGCCATTGGTGAGCGCCTCTGCGTAATGGTTGCGGATGTAGGCTTCCGTCTGCTCCGCAATCTCGGCAGCATGGCTGCCTGCAGCGTCCTGCTGCGCAAGATCCATCATCCGCAGCATCTCCTCAAAGATCCGCTGTTGCTGCCATACCGCGCTTGACCGTCTGTCCCGGCTTAGCTGCAGGAGCAGTTCCGCCTGCCCGCTCCGCTCAAAGGGGTCCGGGAGCGGACCGAATTGCGGTACACGGATCGTGTACGGATGTGTGAGAAACTGCTGGAAATGTGCTTCCCGCCCGGCATACACCGGATCGCCCTCGGCTTCAATCCATTCCCCCACCGTGTGAAAATGGATCCATACAAACGTGGTGATCTCCTCGCAAGGTTTGACAGCGTAGTGATAACGGTCTGGCAGCAGCAGCAAAGTGTGCCCAGCCGCAACCTCCCATTCTTTCTCATCTTCGCCAATGAACAGGGTGCCCTGTTCTACAATAATAAGATCGAATTTCCCCATACGGTTGCGGTTCGGGTGCTGATCCCCCGGCTGATATACGGTGCGGTCGCATTCCAGAAAGTAGGGGAACGGCGGAGCAGCCAGATGGATATAAGAAGGGCTGAATGTCATGATTACTCCTTTCAAAGCGAATTGTCGGCAGCCTGCAGTTCTGGTGTCATTCGCAATCTTGAGTGTGAAATAGTACAAAAACAGGGTTGCTTATGATTGTATTTTTTATTTATTCTACCCTCTATAATTGCAAATAGCGAGAATGAATTATAGCGGAGGGGAAGAGGCAAATGAGCAGAACTATTAAAACGCAGCAGACAGACAAACAGCAATCGGTAAAAATTCAGGATGAATTCTGGGGACGTTACATCAGGCTGGCGCAGGATGTAGTCATTCCATACCAATACGAGGCGCTGCATGACCGGGTACCGGACGCAGAGCCCAGTCATGCGATTGCCAATTTCGAGATTGCCGCAGGAAGAAAGGAAGGAGAGTTTCACGGCTGGGTGTTTCAGGATAGCGATGTGGCGAAGTGGCTGGAGGCAGTAGGTTACTCTCTGAGCCTTAAGCGTGATCCCACACTGGAGCGGCAGGCAGATGAAGTTATCGACCTGATCGGCGAAGCGCAGCAGCCGGATGGATATCTCAATACCTATTTCACAATCAAGGAGCCGGGCAAACGCTGGACCAATCTGCAGGATTGCCATGAGCTGTACTGTGCCGGACATTTTATCGAGGCGGCGGTTGCGTATTACGAGGCTACAGGCAAAGATAAGCTGCTGAATATTATGCGCAGGATGATCGATCACATCGATTCGGTCTTTGGACCGGAGGAAGGCAAGCTGAAAGGCTATGACGGGCATCAGGAAATTGAACTGGCACTGGTCAAGCTCTACCGTCTTAGTGGTGAAGAGAAATATCTGAAACTCAGCAGCTTTTTTATCGACCAGCGCGGCCAGGAACCGAATTTCCTGCGGCAGGAGTGGGAGAGCCGGGGGCGGATCACGCACTGGAGCGGGCAAACTGACCATCTCGATCCAGCCTACAATCAGGCGCATATTCCGGTCCGTGAGCAGAGCGAAGCGGTAGGGCATTCCGTACGTGCAGTCTATATGTATTCAGCAATGGCTGACCTTGCGATACTTAACGATGATCACGCGTTGCGTGATGCTTGTGTGAGGCTGTGGAACAACATGACAGATAAGCAGATTTATATTACAGGGGGAATCGGTTCCACCCATCACGGGGAGGCGTTCACCTTCGATTATGATCTGCCCAACGATACGGTGTATGCGGAAACCTGCGCTTCCATCGGCCTGATCTTTTTTGCCCGGCGCATGCTGGAGCTAGCCCCGGAAGCCCGGTATGCGGACGTGATGGAGCGGGCGCTCTATAATAATGTGCTGGGGTCCATGGCGCAGGACGGCAAGCATTATTTCTATGTCAATCCGCTGGAGGTATGGCCGCAGGCCTGCAGCTGCAATCCGGGCAAACATCATGTGAAGGCGGAGCGGCAGGGCTGGTTCGGCTGTGCCTGTTGTCCGCCCAATGTGGCCCGGCTGTTGACTTCGCTAAACCAATATATTTACACGGTTCACGGGGACACACTGCACACTAATCTGTACATTGGCAGTGAATGGAAGGGCATGCTTGGTGGAACGGAGGTTAATGTTACCCAGGAGAGTAACTACCCGTGGGAAGGCAAGGTGTCGCTGAAGGTTAATCCGGCAGAAGCTGCGGAATTCGGCATTGCCTTGCGGGTCCCTTCCTGGAGCAGCGGCATGGAGATCAGCATCAATGGCGAAGTGCTGGATCCTGCCGCAGGCCGGGAACTGGGATACCGGGTGATCCGCAGAGTGTGGTCTGCCGGGGATACCATAGAGGTAAGCATTCCGATTGAAGCGCACCGTGTCTATGCCCATCCTGAGCTGCGGGCTGATGCGCAGAAAACTGCTATTCAGCGGGGACCGCTTGTCTATTGCCTCGAGGCAACCGATAACAGTGAGCCGCTGAGCTCTATCTCCCTGAACGAGACAGGGGAGTTCACAGAGGTCTTTAAGGACTCGCTGCTTGGCGGAGCCGTAGTCGTTGAAGGAACCGGCTTCCGTGTCGATCCGTCCGGCTGGAGCGGAGGGCTGTACAGCAGGGAGAAAGCACCGCTGGAATCCGTTAAAGTCACAGCTGTCCCTTATTATCTGTGGGGCAACCGCGGCAGCGGAGAGATGAAGGTGTGGATACCGGAGGGCAAGGCTTAAGCTGTAGCACGTTATCAAAAAGGAAAGCAACCCAAATGCATCCCGCAAGTATGGCGGATGCATTGGGTTGCTTTTTTTAGAACATTGTCCTTAGATTGGTGGTATCGGCATAACAGTATCTTTTTGCGAACCGGAAAGTGAGCTTCCCACAAAAAACAGGCCCCGTCTTCTAGCAAAGACGAGACCCGTTTAATAAACAAGCGGTTAACATGTTGTCGCGGCAGCTGTTTAGCCCAGCTCAACTACCACTTGGTGCACTGCACCGTCGCCAACAGGAGCGATGATGTTTCCTTCTACAGCGGCGCCGTCGAGAGTGAGGCTGGCTACGCCTTTAGAGACATGGTTAGGATTCTTAATAGTGATTACATAAGTATCTCCACGGAAGACGCGGGTGATTTCGAATCCGTCCCACTCAGCAGGGATACAAGGATCTACTTTCAGACCGGCGAAATCAGCCTGGATACCGAGAATGGATTGGGTAATGGCTACATAGTTCCAGGCAGCGGTACCCGTCAGCCAGGAGTTTTTCGCTTCCCCGTGGCGTACGGCATCTTTACCAGCGATCATTTGCGAGTACACATAAGGTTCCATCCGGTGAACTTCGCTGATGTCTTCCAGGTAAGCCGGAGCGATTTTCTTATAGATATCGAATGCTCTGTCACCGTGTCCCAGTACCGTTTCAGCAATCATGATCCATGGGTTGTTGTGGCAGAAAATACCGGCATTTTCTTTGTAGCCCGGCGGATACGTAGAAATTTCACCCAGGTTCAGGTAGTACTTGGAGTATGGCGGCTGCTGCAGCACGATACCATAATCTGTGTCCAGACGTTCCTCAACGGAATTCAAAGCTTTGGCTGCTTGACCGTCTTCCACGCCGATACCGGCCATTACGCAAATGCCTTGCGGCTCGATAAAGATTTGGCCTTCTTCGTTTTCTTTGCTGCCGATCTTGTCGCCGTAGTGGTCGTAAGCGCGCAGGAACCAGTCACCATCGAAGCCATGAGTCAGCGTGATTTCACGCATGTTGTCGATCTTGGCTACGGCATCCGCAGCAACATCGTCAAGTCCGCGCATGCGGCAAATTTCCGCATAGTCCGGTCCAACAAAGACGAACAAACCGGCGATGAAGACGGATTCCGCTACGCGGCCTTCGATGTTGGCAGTCGTCTGGAACGATTCGCCTGGCTCGGTAGAGAAGCAGTTAAGGTTCAGGCAGTCATTCCAGTCCGCGCGGCCGATCAGCGGCAGGCCGTGAGGTCCGAGATTGTTGGTGACATGCTCGAAGGAGCGTTTCAAGTGCTCGAACAGGGTAGCAGTGTTGTCCGGGTTGCTGTCGAAAGGAACCTGCTCATCCAGAATGGATGTGTCGCCGGTTTCCTTAATGTAGGCAGCCGTTCCCAGGATCAGCCAAAGCGGATCATCGTTAAAGCCGGTGCCGACTTCGTTGTTGCCTTTTTTGGTCAGCGGCTGGTATTGGTGATACGCGCTGCCGTCTTCGAACTGGGTAGCTGCGATATCCAGAATACGCTCTTTGGCGCGCTCAGGAATTTGGTGTACAAATCCGAGCAAGTCCTGGTTGGAATCGCGGAAGCCCATACCGCGGCCAATCCCGGATTCGAAGTAGGAAGCGGAGCGGGACATGTTGAAGGTAACCATACATTGGTATGGGTTCCAGATGTTAACCATACGGTTCAGCTTGTCGTCGCCGCTTGTGATCTGATATTTGGATAGCAGGTTATCCCAGTGTGCAGCCAGAACAGCCAGAGCAGCATCCACTTGAGCGTCTGTAGCGAATTGCTCGATGACAGCCTGCGCCGGTTTTTTATTGATGACATTCAGGGATTCCCATTTCTCATCTTCCGGGTTCTCGATATAGCCGAGTACGAAGATGAAGCTTTGCTCTTCGCCTGGTTCCAGCGTGATTTCCAGTGCATGAGAGCCGATTGGCGACCAGCCGCTGGCTACGGAGTTGGTTGCTTCCCCGGCAGCTACTGCTTGTGGAGCATCCAGGCCATTATACATACCCACGAAGGATTCGCGGTCGGTATCAAAGCCGGCGATTTCTTTATTTACAGAATAGAAAGCGTAGTGGTTTCTGCGTTCACGGTATTCTGTTTTGTGATAGATTACGGAATCCTTGACTTCAACCTCACCAGTGCTCAGATTACGCTGGAAGTTGGTCATATCATCCTGGGCATTCCACAGACAGAACTCGGCAAAAGAGAACAGCTTCACCGATTTCTTAGCAGATCCGGTGTTCTTCACAACAAGGCGGTGAACTTCGGCATTGTGGCCCATCGGTACAAAAGCGAGCTGGTTTACGGAAATACCGTTGCGTTCGCCGGTGATGGAAGTATAGCCAAGACCGTGGCGGCACTCGTAGAAATCGAGGTCGCGTTTGACCGGCATCCAGCCCGGGGTCCAGAAATCGCCGTCGTCATACAAATAGTAGTAGCGTCCGCCTGTATCCAGCGGAATATTGTTATACCGGTAGCGGGTCAATCTTCTCATCCGGGCATCGCGATAGAAGGTGTAACCACCGGCAGTATTAGAGATAAGGCCGAAAAATTGCTCGTTACCGAGGTAGTTGATCCATGGATAAGGTGTTTTAGGGGTGTTGATTACGTACTCTTTACGAGTGTCGTCAAAAGTTCCGAATTTCATAAGAGAAAAGTCTCCTTTCAATTGTGAACGCGCGTTTATAGAGCTGAGAAAAAATTCCCTCGGGGCAAAGGGATTTTCCTGCAAAACATTATAATAATGATTGCCACTCCTTAAAGAAATGCTGGTACATCCAGCGAAATGGTATACGCTGGACGGATGATGCAGCATTCTTGCAGGGAGCCTTACTTCTTCGGCGGCAGGCAGGAGTCTCTTTCGACCAGCCTGGCCGGGAAGCTGATGGTGCTAAAGGTCGGCTGAACAGAATCGCACAGCTCGATCACTTTCTCGACAGCGGCCTTGGACATTTCGTAAATCGGCAGACGTACGGAGGTCAGCTTGGGATGAATGCGCGAGGCAAGCTGCACATCATCGAATCCGGCAATGGACATATCCTCAGGCACGGATACTCCGTGTTCGGAGAACGCTTCCATCGCTGAAATAGCCATGTCATCATTGGACGAGAAGAAGGCTGTCGGCAATGGGCCGCCGGACTCCAGCAGCTTCTTGACCTCTTCGTAGGCCTTCTCCTTCAGGAAATCACCCTGCAGGATGAAGTTCTCATTGAGCTGCAATCCATGCCGCTTCAACGTATCCGCGTAGGCCATATAACGTTCCCGTCCGGAGTACGTGTTCATTCGTCCGCAGATCATGCCAATTTCTTCATGGCCAAGGCCGATCAAGTACTCGATGGCTTCGACAGTGCCCTCATAGTCCTTGGAGTTCACAATGGCCAGATGATTGCGGTCCAGATGCTCCGATATAATCTCCGAAATGTCATAATCGATCAGCACTAGCGGGGATTCAAGTCCAACCATTTCCCGTACGATATCAATATCCTTCTGGGTGCCGACGATAATGCCGCCGTCAATCCGTTTCTGCAGGAAAGCCTGCTTAACCTTCAGGAAATCGTCGGGAGAGTATACGGTATGAATCAGCACATAACAGCCGCGGGCATTCGACGTGTCGACTACGGCATCGACGAAAGGCGCGAAGTAATTGTTCTGATAGATCCGGGTTGCATTCTCCTTCTCGTTCATGCTGATGGCGAAAAGGCCGATCGTATCGGTCTTCTTGCCAGCCAGAGCCCGGGCAAAGCTGTTTGGCTCGTATTGATGCTGTTCAATAACCTTCAGCACCTTGGCCCGGGTCTCTTCAGGGACATTGGAATAGTTGTTGATCACGCGGGATACCGTACTACGGGATACCCCGGCGAGCTTAGCAATATCTTCGCTGCGCATAGTGCCCCCTTTAAATAAACGCGCGTTTATGAGTTCATTGTAAAATAAATCGCCACAGAAATCAATCACCCGGCTAAAGAATTTTGCCATGCGGGGAAGCTCTTTTTAAGCTAGAACTAATTTGGCAGCTTCAATCAGGAGAATAGGGGGACAGCGAATGCTTTTTAAAGAGATGAATCACGAGAGAAGCGGTGCGAAAGCCGAAGTCGTCGATTCCGTTGGCCTGGTATGATGGGAATCCAATCAGGCATAAAGTAGAGTTCGAATATTCGCTATTGTAGGCGTAGACAGAGAAACATACGGATAAAACAAACTGGATCAACCCCGAGGTTGCTCTATTTGTGTTCAGAATATAGATAGGATAGACGGTTAAGTATCAAGAGGAAAAGTATCCTCAAAACATGCCTTGATATACGAACGTTTGTTTGTTAGTATCAAGATTATATTATATTTAAATCCTAAATCTGTAAAAAAGGGGGGGCTGAACGACCTAGAAGCTGCCGCCATTGAGGGAAGTAAGTACAGGAATACATATGTGGAGATGGTCGGGGATTACATAGAACATGCGCAACTGGAAGCGATAATGTTATAATGAACAAGAACGGAGATGCCAAGATGGAGCTACTTGATCCGCGCAATGATTTTTTGTTCAAGCGTATATTTGGCAGTGAAGAGAACCGTGATGTACTACTCGCTTTCCTTAACCGGACATTTGCTGAGGCTGGGAAGCCGCCACTAAGCGAGATCATTCTACTTAACCCGTACACAGACAAAGATTCTCCTCGCGATAAGCAGTCTATACTGGACATTCGTGCTAGAACAATAGAAGGCGAAATCATTAATATCGAGATGCAATTGTTTAATAAATATGATACAGAGAAGAGAACTTTGTTCTATTGGAGTAAACAATACTCCAGCCAATTACAGGAAAGCCAGTCTTATAGCCAATTGAAGCGTTGTGTGACTATTAATATCCTAAACTATACATTGCTGCCCAATGAGATGTATCATAACGTGTTTCATCTGCGTGAAGACCGGACCGGAATTTCGCTGATTGAAGACATTGAAATTCATTTTTTGGAACTTCCGAAGCTAGATGAGCAAATCGTTTCGCTGGAGCAAGCGGTCTTGCGAATTGGTTGCTCTTTTTGAAAGGCGCAGATCAATCCAAATGGGAGGTGCTGACAATGAATGAGCCTATACTAAAGAAGGCCATGAATACGCTGGAGTTCTTAAGTCAGAATGAGGAAGCCCGCAGACAGTATGAAGATCGCCAAAAATATTTACATGATGAAGCTTCAATGTATGAAACGGCGAAGACCAGAGGGTTCACTGAAGGTGTTGCTGAAGGAAAAGCAAAAGGAAAAGCTGAAGGAAAGGCTGAAGGTGAAGCTCAGGCGAAAAGAGAGATTGCGCGGAAGCTCCTTGGACTCGGCGTTGATCTGCCTGTAATCGCTGAAGCATCTGGCTTGACGGTAGAAGAAATTAAACAACTGAAGCCACTGCAATGAACATCCAGCCAGAGGAAAAAGGTTTGTTCATGGGTCTGACAACAGCGTGCCCCTCCATTTGACCTTTGGAAAAAGAAGTACCCCTGCACACTTTGCCCATTAACTCATCTTGATGCATACGCTCACCCCGAATTCTGTTTATAGTCTACAACGTTTGGTTAGATTTAGAAGTTTCGAAGGATAATTTATCCATTCCGTGATTTCTTCACACACTCTATTAACAATCAGGTGTTAAATTGAAGATATCCCCAGCTTGTATGTAGTATATACGTTCATGAACTCTTGACTCTGCCAGCTGCTGGTAGGGTCGTTTTTTAAAATATATGAATTTATATGCTTCACGCTATAAATTATCCGTTTCCGCTTGTTTATAGCTTAGCAAATCGAGGAGATACTATGCAATTTAGAAGTTTGTATAAGATTGTCGCAGAGAAAGTGCATTGAAAGCTGATAAAGACGTGCTACTATTGTCATTAGGATTATTGAGAATGATAATCAATCACAATGATGTATAGGAGTGAAGAAATCAATGGCAAGTTGGGGTCGAAAATGTATTTGGACAGCTGTACTTGTACTGGCAATGTCCGCTTTGGCGGCTTGCGGCACGAATAATAATGCTGCCGGAGGAAAAAACGTTCAAACAGAGAATGCGGCGAATCCAACCGCAGCAAGCAATACATCCACCGATGCAGGCACCGATACTTCAGCCGAAAATGGCACACGGACTGTCGTCGGGGAATTCGGAGAGGTTGAAATCCCCGTTAGTCCCAAGCGGGTGGCAGGGATCTATGTGGAGGATTACCTGAAGGCGTTAGGCGTTACCCCGGTCGTGCAATGGTATCATCCCAGCTGGGGCAAGCAGGATTATTTGAATCTGGATGTGCCGGAATACGATATTACCGGGAGCATTGAAGCTTTGTTGGAAAAAAATCCGGACTTGATCATTACCGACGGAGGCGTGGATGCAGCAAAATACGAACAATATTCCAAGGTAGCGCCAACCTACCGTCTGCCGGAGAAAGTGTTGCAGGATTCAAGACAAATGCTCACAGCTATCGCAGAGGCGCTTGGCATTCCGGAAAAGGGCGAAGCTGTACTTGCGGAGTATGACCAGAAGGTGGCGGATGGAAAGGCCAAGCTGCAGCAGGCGTTGGGGCAGGAGAAGGTAGCTGTAATCCGGCTTAACGTTGCCGAGAAAACCTTTGCTTTATTTGGTGTCAAAAACCGCTTTACGGGTGTGATCTATGATCAATTCGGTCTGACTCCCGTCCCTATGGCTGCGGAGATGACTGAATTTCAGTCCATTATTTCCGAAGAAGTGATACCAGATCTTGAGGCAGATCATATCATTGTATTCCCTGACAACGGAGGATGGGATTCTGCGGAGAATGGGGAAGCAATCAAAATTCTGGGTGGCCCGTTGTGGAAGAACCTGCCTGCGGTGAAGAACGGGAATATTTACAGAATGGAACGCTCCCACTGGCAGTCCGGCGCGATTACAGCCAATTCGATGAAGCTGGATGATCTGCTGAAAGCAATGGTGAAATAAAACGCCAGGCAAACTGATAGACTAACCCCCATAAAAGAAACCTCGGCAGCCATGGATGAGAAATAAAGTCCTGGACTGCCGCTTTTTTATTGAACTGACGTTCCCGCTAGCGATACTTCTTACTCACTAAAAACTCAACAATGGGTAATGTAATCATTGCTAATCCTAATACCCCTAATAAAAAGATGTTCATTGTTTCATTTACGATTTCATCAGCAACTAAAGCTCCAAGTATAAAAAAAAGAAGAAGAAAGTAACTTATTTTCGAGCTTCTCTCCGTAATCTTTTTTCCTAACTCGTCATCCTCAAATATACCATCTTTGTCTGCCTTGGTTCCCCAGGTGATCATAGGAAAAAACATCATTAATAGCGTTGCGATTGTTATTATTTCGTTAAATCCAACGTCTTTTCCAACAATGACCTTATAGATGGTAAAAACCACCACAATTAGAGTGGCTACCCCTACTGTGATTGCACCTATTTTTCGGGTGTTCATTCCTCTTCTCTCCCTTCTTGTAAGAATAACTTATCGATTCTAACTCCTAAATGTTTGGCAATATCAAAAGCTAATTGCAAACTTGGGTCATATTTGTTGTTTTCAATGGCATTTATGGTCTGTCTGCTAACATTGCATAAATCTGCTAACTTGCCTTGTGATATATCTTTTTGCTCTCGAAATTTTTTGATATGATTTTGCATTAAATTCCACCTTCTTCGTTGTATGGGTGTAAAAAAAGTTTTACATATAGATTTTAAAATAACATGATTAAAGTGTCAAACATATTTTACACTTTTGAACAGCATGGTTGATAGGCTTTCATTTTTGTTTTACACTAAGGAAATGAAAATGATTCTCAATTAGGGGGCGGGAGAATGGCAGAACAGCTCAGTGAAAGCACTGAAAAAAAGCTGTTATACAGCTTGACTAACATAGAAGCAATAGCCCAATCCCCTGCGGGAAACGGACAAATGGCTGTGATTCAGGAGCACACATTAATCATAGTATCGGAAGGGCAGGGCTGGCTCGAAGCGGAGGAAAGGCGTTATCCTTTGGACAAGGGCGCAGGCTTTCTGATTGAGGCTGGATCTATGAACAGAATTCAGGCCGGAGAGCGGGGGCTTAGCTTTTATCAGCTTGCATTTGAGGTTATCGGCACAGGATACGGCAGACATCGCGGAAAGGAAAATTTGCCCGTAAATACCATGCTCCAGCCGGGTCTCTTAAGCTGCAGACCTTTTTCACAATGTGCACTGCTGCTGGATTCCATTCATCATAGCCGCAGGAGCCCCGATGACATCGAATGGTTCGCGGGTCATACCCGCTTTCAGGAGCTGCTGCTGCTGATCATGCGAGCCAATTCCCCGGCAGTTCAGACAAAGAATGATCATGAGGCGGTACAACGTTCCATTCACTATATGCAGGAGCATTACAGTGAACCGGTATCCGTCGACCAACTGGCAGAGATTGCAGGCATTGGGCGCGCGCGTTATACACAGCTTTTTAAAGAGATTACCGGCAAGATTCCCTTGGAGCATTTGAACGGCCTCCGTATCGAACGGGCGCAGCAGCAGCTGCTTCTGACCAAGGACCGTCTGCATGATATTGCACTGACTGTCGGCTATAGCAATGAGTATTATTTTAACCGGCGTTTCAAGGGAGCGGTAGGTGTTACACCCGGTCAATACAGGAGTCTTCATCAGGATGGAGTCCGTGTATTCGCGCCTTTTCTGGAGGATTATCTGCTGGCTTTGGGCATTACTCCTGTGGCTCAATATTGTCATGCCCAGTGGGGCAAGCAAGAGTACCTGGGTCTGGATCAGGTGCCAACGTTTGATATTTCCCGCGGAGATTGGTCAGAGCTTTCCCGTTACACGCCCGAGCTGATTATGCTGGATGACGGCTTTCAGCGCTGGCATTTGGGTGAGTGCCGCCAGATTGCTCCGCTGTTCAGACTCCCGTTCCACCAGGAAGACTGGCGTGCAACACTGCGCTCTGCAGCAGCTGTCCTCGGCAGAACGGAACATGTGCAGGAGGTCATCGGCCATTATGAACAGCAGGCCCAGCAGTCCAAGCGGATCCTCAGCCGCAGCGTCCGGGGACAGACGGTAGCATTACTCCGAATTTCTTCCTGCGGAGTTGCTCTCTATGGATGTGAGGGTCTGGGATATACAGCAAGCGTATTGCATGAGGATCTCGGGCTCCAGCGGCATCCGTTGGTCCGGCAGCTCACCCGGGGACAGAAGCGTGTGAGCCTAACAAGTGAAGAGTTGTCAGGCCTGACGGCGGATCATCTGTTCATTACTTTTGACCGGCAGGAAGGTGAAGGTCGGGAACTGCTGGATACGCCGCTATGGAGAAGCCTGCCCGCTGTGCGCAACCGCAACGTGTACGAGGTGGATTTTATGGCCTGGATGAATTATGGAGTGCTTTCGCATCAGCGGAAGATCGAGGATGTGCTGCGGGTACTGGCGTAAAGAGACGGTTTACCCATGAGGGATAAGTTCATGAATGATTTGACGCTGCCGGATGCCGGCGGGGTCTTTTTTTATATCTAATTACGATTGAATTTAGGCTATAGATGATAGTTTCACCACTATTTAATAATCGTAAAATGTATTTTATTACTGATTCACTTAACTATTACATTTATTCTTTGGAAGAATAGAATACAATATCTAGTTTTAGGAGGTGATTCTTATGTCGATTCTCTTACCTCAGCAGTTTTACTCTCTGGCTGCCAATATTGGTAAATCTTATTTTGAAAACTTGAACAATGGAGCAAATGCTACAATTACCGTTAATAATAACGGTCCGGCTCCGATCAATCTTGTAGTTACACGTGTCAATGCTCCTGTCATCACTTATGTAATACCTCCAACCAATAGCCTCACGTTGGAAGTTGCTTTGCTGTTGGTAGCCGCTCTCCAGACCACAGCTGCTGGTGCTGCTACAGGTACAATTCAAATTGCTACTGCTGATTTCTAGTTTTAAAACGACGGAAATAGATTTTGATGTAGAGCATGTGTATCATAACCCGCCGGGCTTTTTTGAGCTGGCGGGGTTTCTTTGTCTTCAGACGTGTATTCCAGGATATCTTGTACCCTCCGTACAATTTCAAAGTATACCTCTATTTTTGGTCTGCTGACTTACTAAATAATTCAAAAAAACCTATCGGCGGGCATACGCGGGAGGGATAAGGGATATTGAGAGTCAGAACAGAAAGGAGCGAGTATAACGTAACGATCAATTATCATGAGGAAGCGGACCTATTTCGTAGTAAATAAGTAGTATACGGTAACTCTATTTCGGATTTATAATTAATGCATTGAATGAAAATAATGTCAGGCGGTGTTGTGTGTTGCCATGGGAGCCAATGCTTTTCATGTTCTTTTCGACTATTGAACTCATGTCTATTTATTATTTGATTATGTCGCTCTTTAGATTTAAGTGGAAACATCATGCTTGGCAAGCCTTGTTTGTTACTTTAATTATAAATTTGCAGAGTTATTTGGTGAGGAAAGAGCTTGATATGAGCAATATCGCACCTTTAATATTGATAGTAATATTCATATTGTTTTTTGCTGTAGTTGTTAGGATGCCCCTCATACTGTCCGTTATTGCAACTATATCAGGATATGCTATTTTTGCAGTCATACAAACTGTTATTGTACTTATCTTATTCGGTTCAATAGGAGCAATAGAAGGGAATAAAAGCAATGGATACATATTACAAGTACTCACCTCCGTAGTTATTTGCTCCTTTTTTTGGCACTACTACAGAAAAGGAAAAGGCTTTACTTTTGACATAGAGAAGCTTCGATTTAAATTAGAAGATATTTTTTTAACGACGATCATCATAATTTTCCTAATTGGAATCTCAATTCTTTTATATTACAACGAAATTTATTTGAATATATTGTTCTTTTTAGTGATCTCAATTTTCTTCATTTATTACTCATTCGCTTGTTTATAGTGACCAGACAACGGAAGTCCCTTCAACACTTGCAACAATTAGTGTAGATGGTTCAAATGTCGCCACTGTAACCAATGCAAATACTGGTACTGCCACTGAATCTATTTATGTTAAAGCGGTTTTAGATATTGATAATACAGTTGTAAGTTATTACGCTCTGACACTTGATTTCTACGTTCCAGTTGCTAAGACAATCACCATTACGCCAAATAGTGCTACTGAAGTTGAAATTACGATTAACAAAAACAAGATATTCGCGGCAACCGTTTATAGTGGAACCGTTGTATCTCCTGAAGATGTGATTTGGGATATATTTGCAGATGATCGCGTAAGCGCCCCTTGATACGACTACTTATCAAGTCACAAGTCAAACAACAACTCAAATAGCAATTACGGCGTTGAAGGTGACAAAGTATATCCAACTAAAATGTTCCCTAACAAGTGATCCAAGTGTTTATACATAGGTAACAGGTTGAGATACCTCTGAACCGTTCAAGTAGACATGTTTATCAATAACAACTGATTCACTATATACCAAGTCATGATCATTTATGCTGTTATAGAGATTCATTGTGTAGACCTCTGGAGCATAAACGGTAATGGCAACTGTATCATATATGAATCCATTAGTTGCGTTTGATACTTTAATGCTACATGTTCCCTCAGAAACACCTGTAACAAGCCCTGTAGCGCTCATAGTGGCAATTGAAGGTAAAGAGGATTCAAATACAACCGGAACACTGTTTGTACTCGTCCAGGCTAATTGAAGAGTGTTGCCAATTAGGATTGATGTGGGTGGATTTGTAATATCTACAGGACACGCTTTACCTCCAGCAATTCCATTTTGAACATCGTCTAAATCCTTATTAATCTGATCCTTCTCACATGACAAATTAGCAATTCCCTTTTGTGAGAATGTATCTATTCCTGTAATCTTAAACATCTGACCATCAACAAAGAATCTATTACCGATTTCTAACCCCAATTCCTTATAATAATTGTTAGTAAAAACATTGATACTGCCATCTGCTACAGTTATTACCTCCCCCGATGTTACCCCTAAATTTCCAACAGTAATAAAGCAATCCACATGAATAAAACGACATGAGGAATTGACAATTATAGTTTGCGGTAATCTTCGGATGATTCCCTTGTATTTGTTGTAACGCTCCGTGTTTATCTCACCGATTAGCATATATTTATTGCCTTCATAGACAACAACATCACCACGATGAATAGGAGAAAGGGAAGAGATTTTCTTATCGTCATAACCACTATTAAGATTCGTGTTGGTTATGACTACTCGCGTAGGTGTGGCAGAACAGTTTATATAAACATCCGTACCAATTTGGTTCTGGATAAATTCAAAATCGGCTGTATCAGACATATTGAATAAATCAAACATTGGATCACTCCTTTCATATTAAGAGTTGAACAACATAAAAGTTGAACTATTACTGTTCGTATCGTCTGTAACTGCCATCATGCGGATTTTCCGTTCAAGTTGGTCAATACGATTCTGAAGAGAATCAGCAAAATCAGTGATAGTGATATCATCAGATTTGTATGACTTCATTAACGATGGATTATTAGCAATACTATTCAAAACAGACAGCGCTGCTAAGTAAATATTACGTTTTTCTGTAATAGAGGACGGTGAGTATTCCGCTTCAGGATCAATTACTCCTTCTTCAGCAAGATAAACGGACAATTCAGCAGAGGATAAGGTGATACCCTGTGACTCTAATTGAAGGCGTTCCGTGAATTTCATATTGATTGCTCCTTTTGTATAGGGATTTTTGGGTATAGAAAAAGCCCACTGATAAGTAGGCTTGGAATGACCATTTTTATTCTTGTATTGCAGTTACAATTCCATCATCCAGATATACATATTTCCCATCATCATAAACCCATTGCTCGGAGACATTGTCTCCTGTAGTTGTTTTATTGATATCATAAGGCAATCCCCAACTTGAAGTTTTAAGTTGTTCTTTGGTTTCACCAATAACAGGTGGCTTATCTTTATATTTTGTTTTCTCGGCATCGAGTTCTTCTTGAAGGCTTGCAATATATTCTTTTTGTTCTTCCTTCAAAAGTTTACCGTAGTGCTCTTTATATTCTAAAGGTATTTGCTCAAAGTAATAATTCATCATGTTACCATCATTATAAAAGGCATCCATAGTTTGTGCAAAATAGTACATTGCATTTAATTCAGTATTATTGTTCATGTCTCTTACTGTCGCAATTGCTAAAGCATCATAGTCTTTATTTTCAAGTAAAGTATTTAACTCGTTACGAAACTCTGTGCTAATTTCTATTCTATCTTTTAAAACTACTTCCTTTTCTCCACACCCACTAATCCCTATAACACCAACAATTCCAATTAACAATACAATCCCGACCAATAATTTTTTGATTGCATTCACCATTATTTGTCACTCCAAATCGAGAATTTAATAAGTCATCGAGGATACTTTGATACTGTTAATGGAAGCATTTATTTTGGCTGCTTGTTCAGAGTTATCTTGAGTTGGAGCAAGTATTAAGTTACTCACATTTCCTAATTCATCGTAGAATTCAATTCGAATATAACTAGTGTTCTTTTTAAACGCCCATGCCAAAATTCCAACTAACAATATTCTGCCAGCAGTTAAAGATTCTTTGTTCTCAATTGAACATTTTTTAACATTGACTATAAATATTTCAAATAACATTTTTGAGTTGTTAGTTGAATCCATATAAGAAATTTTATCTTGTGATATGTAGAACGTCCCCTCATTAACACTTCCCACGGGTACAAGTGGATGTCCTCCTAAGTAATTCACATCACGATATGTATGTAATATATTGGGCAGTTCATTTTTCCCAGTTTCAGTATTAGCAATCTTTTTGGCAGAGTCGCGCCATGTGATTATTATCATTATTAATAGTACAACCACGAGAAACCCCATTAACATTAGATCATCCCCATTTCACAATTTACCTAAATTCTACCATCAGTTAAGTTGATAGGTCTATAGAATCAGGAAATTATATGGATAGTGGTCTGAAAGTATGGGGGAGGAGGATATTAATCGCCCTCTCTAAAAAATCTTTCTACCACATCCTTGTACTCTTCTCTCACTTTTTTATAACAACCTTCAACAATCCCATACATAAAATCAAATGGAATGTATGTTCTGAACCATCCTTCAGAACCTTCCTTGATATTCCAAGTGTAGGATAGAACTGGCTCCGATATATCTAATCCTAATTCCATTTCATTTCTATAACTGTGAACCGCTAAGTTTCTCAATTCATAAATTTTGTTGAAAAGTGTAATTTCTCTGAAATATTTAATGTGTATTGGATCAACAATATCATCAATATTTAGAAATGAAGATACTGGTAATTCTTCTCCATTCTTGACTCTATTTAAGCCTTCTTTGATCTTAACAAGATATTGCTCATAATCATCTTGTTTAATTTTACCTGTAGATAAATCCTTTAAGAAAATATCTACTTGAATAAACTTCAGAGTCGCTTTACAACCAGAATATTCCGAAAGAAAATACCTGAAATTTGAACCGTTATATCTAGCATCGGTACTTGAATAAGGCTTATCCACAAATTTGCTTAAAAAATCAAGAAAAACGAACATTAGGATACACGCTTCGTCATAATGAACGGATTTAATTTCTAAAATGTTCTTTAATTTTTGGTCGAGAGTATCTAAATAACTATATGACATTTTCAAATCTCCTCAATTAGAATATATATCTTGACTTCGACAAGAGGAGACATTTCCCTTTTTTTATTTTTTATTTCAATGTGTAAATCCATACGATGCAGGATTAATTTCCTGTTTTGGGGTATCGAAACCAATTTTAAGCCGATTCAGCACAGTAGCATATGCACAATAGTACAAATCAGCGTCCAAAATCGTTAAATTGGATAATATTAGTCGATAAATAGACCGCTAACTAGACCAGATAGTGGTTCAAATGGTACGGAAGATATATTCTATACCATCTAGATAGCATACAACTATACTTATGTGCTATCTAGGGCGTATTTCATCATATATCACTCATATATGGTAAATAATAGTATATTTCGATTAAAAATTGAGCGAAAATTTGAATGAAAAATCAGCCAAATGAAACCATATATATAACAGTAGTAGCCAGTAGCAATCTACGCACACTTATAATTGATATATAACGTGTGCGCGAATCACCATTGTTCCACGGGAAATGTTCCACGATTTATTTACTCTTTTATATATTCACCGCCATATCTTTACTTACTATTAGTTAATCACTGTTTTATTGTCATCTTCATTGCTCGTATCATTATTTACACGCTCACCACTTAATCTAACTAATTCGCTGTTTACATCTGTAGTATACGGGCTATGTCCAAGGACAGATTCCACACTAATCGCGCTCATCTCTCTCAACTTACTGAGATTATCAATAATATCCTTCTCAGATTGTGGCATAGCATATTGGAATACAATATCCAATGTATTCCATTCATCATCATTGAATACAATCCCTTGCAACTCAAGCAATCGTCTAACCTTGTTATAGCGCATCTTCATACTGTATTTTATATACTTCTCACTGATCATGGCTTTAAGATTACTCAATGAGAACAGTAGTTTAATACTCACTTCACTCAGATTACTTATGTCTGTCTTACCCAATACGATACCAGGCGTTGAACTGATATCAAGTAAACTGGTCATAAGATGCTTATACAATGTCTCAAACGCTTGATGATCAAATTGATTCTGAACAAATGCAAACTCTGAATCTGAATCTAACACCAGTCCAGCACCAATGATAGATGCAGGGAGTTTATCGCCTGTCAATTGCTGGCCTTTAATTACCGGAATACCTGTTATGTATTTGTAGAAAGCATCTACACTCCGACTAATTAGATCCTCCATTGAATCTAATATACTCTTGTAATCTTCTAAATCACTACGTCCATACACATCATCAATAGGATTATCATTGCGATATAGCACAGGCAATCCAGTTAAATTGTCAAATGTTCCACGACTTTGCAATGTTCCACCGCTGTTACTATACTTCTCAACACGTTCAGGATAGTAGACATTGTAGAATGTAACATTGTTAATCGTATAGGCTTCAACAAATGCGACATAATCATTATCTGCTGTCACAACTGGATAAGAATCCGCTACATCTATCAATTTACTTGTAATCTTGCCATCCTTAACATAAACATATTCATAGGCATTACCGTAACGATTGACACTATGTACTAAATCAAAGTCCAGTTTATCATAACCATTCTTGTAAACAGTTTTAATCGCTTCTACAACCTTCTCATTGCCTGTAAGAGTGACTTTATTACCAATAAGATATGCAGTTCCAAACTCAAGTAAACGCTTGGCATATTGAAGCACAATGCGTCTAGGAACGAACTCTTTCCCGTTAAACATCTCACTCGGCCTAGTGTTAATTAAATGTTTGCCAGATATGTATTCTTTGATATCGAGTATGTTCATGATCCTCATTTGGTTGTTGACTTCATCCACATACTCAACAAACCAAGTGTTACTATATCCGAAATCATTTATAAAGTCATTGATTGTACCCATTTGTACACACTCCTTATATTATACGTACCATTTGTTTGCTTTCATGGCCTGAACACTCAATGCATGGCTAATAACCAAGTCATCATGATTGTTCTTGCCTTTGACATTGCCCATTTTTCCGTCATTCTCCACAAAAATAATCATTTGCTGCAATGTATCTCTGTCTTCAACAAGGATTAGTCCTTTTTCGAATGATTCCTTATAGTCAGATATGAGAGATGCCTTTGTCGCTTCAGTAGTAAGGAATCCAAGTACTAATCTCTTGTTACCTTTCTTATCGAACGATCTATGTTTATATAGATTCATATATCCATGGTCTTCACGTAACCGCTGAATTACAGGAAGCCCATAACTGTTCTTTTCAACCGCCAAGAACGCATAATTATAGAATCTACCAATGTCATTTAGGAATGCTGCAAACTCATATACACTTATTTTATTACTAGCAAATGCCAATACTTGAACTCCATCTGCATCCATCAATGTTAAAGATGAACTATCACCGCCTGAACCACTTGAAACGTCACTGCCACCGTAATACTTAACGTTACGCTTCGGCAAATGGTAGACACTCAAACCTTTGCCTATATATTGGAGTACAGTTTCAGGTAATTCGGTTTTAAGTTGATCCTTAGACATAGGAGGGAGGACGTTTTCTAATCGTTCTAAAACTTTAGTTTGATCAAATACATTGCGTCCGCTCGTCTTGAATGATTCTTCGGGGAACGATGGAAATTCTGTCTGGAAATCTATCAACGACATTGAAGATAGTTTCCATTGCCGCCACATCAACATACGAAGGTTTGCACCCATCTCATGGATACGTTTTTCTTCTTCCGTTAAATCCTTGGTGCTCAAACGTTGTCCCTTATTTGATGCTTTATACCATTCCTCTGCAATATCATGTTCAAATTTAAATTGATCTTTATATGCAGCAGAAGTCCATCCATAGAAGAATGCTTTATAGTTGGTTTTACCTTTCCAACTCTTCATAAACAACTCATAATAATGGTTGCCTGTACCGTTTGAAGTGGATTCGATAACAACCTTACTTTCTGGATTCTTTGCTAATGCTTGTGTAACTGAGGTCAGAAGTTTAGATTGATTTATGTCATAAAATGCAAATTCAGACAACAATACATATTGGAATGTACTACCCCGACCAATATTAATGTTTGGTGGGCTGACCTGAATTCGACTCCCATTAGACAGTACTAATTCATCCCGATTATCTCTAACCGTTTCAGGGAACTTGTATTTTGTTCGTGGTAGATTGTCATTCATCAATTTCAAACGTCCAAATAGTACGCTAACCTGTTTGTTATCCTGCGACACAATCATGTAACTGGAGTTAGGGCGATTTATTGCATTCCAGAGACAGTATGAGAGGGATATAGTTGAAAATCCAATTTGGCGGCTCTTTGCGATTATGTTAAACTTACCCATTAGTTTAACGAATTTTGCTTGCTCCTGATTGAAGACGAAGGGAATAAGATTCCCCAAATTGTCTACGATTTTAACAAAGTTCTTGCTGAACAAAGTGAAATCTTCCATAACCAAATCAAATTTACTTTTCTTTTTCACAGTATCAACAGCCATATATTTTCCTTTCTAGAACGCAAAAAAGGACTCGGCAAAATTACCGAGTCCAATCCATACATTCCTATGTATTTTTATTCTTCATTCTCTTTATTTTTCAGCACAAGGATAATATCTTTCACCTTCTGAGGTAGAGGGATACCTAATTTACCGCCGTTTTCTGTAATCGAAGTAAATTCAATCAAACAAAATGCACCACTAACACCATCAGTCACAATACCATTACCTTTGAGTACAGCAACTTCAATTAAATAAACGGCTCCGATCAAGAGAACAACATACACTTTCCTGATTAGCCCTAACGTTCCGATTCGACTATTTATATTTTTTTGATAAATACCGACCATGAATCCAGTTATAAAATCCAACATCATGAGTCCCAGGAGTACAGTGAATACTAAACCAAATCCTCCAACCATCCATGACACGATTCCTGTCACGGCTCCAATTGCCAATTTAACTACAACATCAACACGTTCCAATTTGACACCTCCTTTCTAATGTACTCACCGTCAACCTGACGGAAAGGTTCTGCAACTCTACATTTCCAAATCGTCTTCTTCATCATCTTTGCCAGTGGCCGAAAAGAAACGTTCCGCTTCCTTATTATGCAGATTGATTTCTTTCATCAGTTTCAACATCATCTCAATATCTTTAGGATTAGGATCAGACTCAACTTTCTTCTTCAGATTCTCATAAATAGTTAACAGGTCATTTGCCTGTTTAGCCGCTAACACAATGGAAACGATGTGTTTATACTCAGGACTTCGCTCCCAACGGTAATATGTTCCCATGCCTTTCAGATCAACCTGCTTAAGGAATTCTTCTTCAGTCATATTCCGTTCATTCTGCATCCAAATATTGAATTTGTACTTTATGTATAGTTGCTTTTTGTATGGCAACTTCTTTAACACATCATAAATGGTCATAGCCATGTCTTAACCTCCCACGCAAATATGATAAATACCTTTGATAACGTCAAAGACAGCAAAAACAAATGTGCTAATCAAATAACCAGCACAAACGTAAACAACGACTTTGACCAATTTATTACCGATTTTCTTCATTACATTATTCATTCGAATTATCTCCTTCGATTTCCTTATTATTGAATAACAAAAAGAAGGGTCAACTACTCACCCTTCCAATCACCCTACCTATATAGTTGATGTTCAAAATCATACAATAACTCTTATGAATTTTTGCTTAAAATGGATTGTCGTCACTCATGTTCTCATACTCATTAATCAATTCATCGTATTCTTGTTCTTCGAGTACAATATCATCAGGATTCAATTCATCATCAATAAATGGGTTAACACTCGCCTTAGCCTTATTCTTTCTTGTAATTTGCTTATCCCATTTGGCTATATTTTTATCAATGGTCGCTTTATGTGCTTCTCTAAATGCATCTATGTTTGAGATATTACCAAATATAGTGTGTTCAAAACGATATGATGGTTTCTTGACACCGTTTATTGTCCGTGTTCCATTTTTTCTATAATCTGAAGCCATTAACCGCATACGATTTAATTTATGAACTATCTTATTAATTTTATCGTTACTGAATCCTAAAGTGTCAGCCATTTTATTAATAGACATCCAACACTTATTTTCTATGTTGTTGCTCCATTTACGAATCAGGCAAT
>NZ_JBOFBG010000033.1:0-80258 GCF_051594305.1 Paenibacillus sp. IHBB 3054
CTATTCCCGCAATATATGCAATCGGCACCCGGGCCGCAGCGCCGCCTGCTGTATGCGGCCATACTCACCGGCGGCGGTAGTCTCGGCGGCGGCCTGCCTTCGAACCGCTGCCTGCAGCCTCGACGGCGGCCACCCGTCAGTTGTGCCCATCACCCGTAGTAACTATCTTACGTCTACGTTTACGGACAACGATGAGCGATTACTCCGCTCCCCGCTTCAATACCATGCCAAAAAGGCTTCAGCAACGGCCTTCCCGGCGGTGCCGTTCGGATGCGGGTCATATTCGCCGCTCATGTACTCCGCTCTGATTCTGTGCTCAGCAGGGGCCGGCATAGCCAGCACGGAGGCGATGTCAAACACGCGGCTGACACCTGCAGGCGGATTCGTCAGGATCGCCATATTGACCTTACGCCACGCCTGCTCCCGCTCTTCCGCAAAGTTGAATGGCGGCACGGTGCTCAGAATAATCTCTGCCCCTCCATTCGCCTCTTTGATCTTGGCGATAATATCGCTTAAATCCCTGAGCAGCTCTTCTGCCGAACGCTGGCCGATATCAAGATCATTGACCCCGAGCACGATCAGCACCTCATCCCCCTGCTTTGCTTTGTTCATCCACGGGCCATCTGCGGCTACATCATAAGCCCGGCCCCAGCCGGAGCCGATATTCCACAGCCCATAATCCGTTCCCAGCCCCTCGGCAATCCGCGCAGCCCAATAGCTGTATTGATCCTTCTCTGTCCGTACCCCCTGCGTGATCGAATCGCCCAGGAACACCAGCTTCTTCGCCACTTGTTTCTTGTAGCCGATATAGCTTGGCAGCACCAGCAGCTTGTCCGACAAGCTAAATGCCTCTGCCGATTCCTGCCCGGCCAGATTCCCCGGCCCGTCATAGGCTGAGACCAGAATTCCCTCCACGTTGTAGGGCAGCGTTTTGCCGGGGGATGATGTCTTAATCGTCCAGGTGAACGCCAAATAATGTCCCTCCGGCAGTGCCAGGCTTGCTTCATCGCTCCAGAAGGTTTCTCCAGCTTCAACCTGCTTCGTGCGGCTGCCCGCAAAGGTTAGCGGTACCGAAGTACCGGCGGTTACCGTTCCATCTGGAACGCTTCCTCCGTCTGAGACGTATGCCGCTTTAATGCTCCATTCCCCGCCCGGCTCACTTCCGTTTGCATCCTGCCCCAGATCCCAGGTCGAATCCACGCTGTTACTGTGCCAGAATTTAAGCGTCAGGCTCCCATTCTCCCGCAAACGGATGTATGTCCGGAAGGTATGGGTGAATGGCTCCGGCGAGTTCATGATATAGTTGGCCGCGCTCGATAATGCTGTAGCTGAAGAGTAGTCCGGCTGGCTGTACACTCCATTGTCTTCTATTATCCTTGTCATATGTAATCCTCCATTATTTAAGCATATCCTAGATCATCTTAAATTAATTACCGTGTGTTCACAGCATTCAACCTATCTTCACAGCATTTAACCTATCTTTCACATCATTGATCACGTAACCCTCAGCATCCAAAAAGCTCTCTGATGAAATCGGGGACGGAGGTCCCCTGTCATCAGAGAGCTTAAATTATATGCTGTATAAACCTATTTCAGTGTAATGGTGAACGATACGGATTTGCTTCCGGCGTTTACCTTTACTGTAGTCTCATCCGCTTGGTCTGCACCTTCTACGGAAGCGATAGTGCCCAGATCCTTCACTGCCAGCGTGAATGCTTTGCCGCTGCCTTCAGCAGCTACCGTTACAGTATTGCCTTTGCGCTCAGCCTTCACGGTCAGCTCAGGAGCGCCCTTGATGTCACGGACGGTTGCAGTCGTTGCCGCTCCGTCTTCCAGCGAGTACAGTCCAAATTTCACGCCATCGGCAAAATCATAATCCGGACGGGTATCTACACTGCCTGTTGCAAGCAGCGAGTTCTGACGGACGAACAGCGGCAGACTGAAGAAATCATGTGTTTCCTTGCGCCATGACCCGCCCTGCACAGTTTCACCGTTAAGCAGGTGTGTCCAGCGTCCAGCAGGCAGATAATATTTCACTTCGCCGTTCTCCTGGAATATTGGAGCCACCAGCAGGGAATCACCCAGCATGTATTGACGATCCAGCACTTCGCAGGTCGGATCTTCCGGGAATTCCATCACCATCGCCCGCATCGAAGCCCAGCCTTCTTCATGCGCCTGACCGGCCACATCATACAGGTAAGGCATCAAGCTGCATTTGAGCTTGGTGAAGAAGCGGGTAACCTCAACAGCTTCGTCGTCGTAAGCCCAAGGCACACGATACGAGGTGCTGCCGTGTAGACGGCTGTGGCTGGACAGGAGGCCGAACGCCAACCAGCGTTTGAATACATGCGCCGGAGCCGTGTTCTCGAAGCCGCCGATGTCATGACTCCAGAAGCCGAAGCCGGACAGACCGAGGGACAAGCCGCCGCGAAGGCTTTCTGCCATTGATTCATAATCTGCGTAGCAGTCGCCGCCCCAGTGAACCGGGAACTGCTGCCCGCCGGCGGTTGCCGAGCGTGCGAATACTGCCGCTTCATTTTTGCCAAGCTTCTCTTCCAATACATCGAAGACAACCTTGTTGTACAGCTGAGTGTAGTAGTTGTGCATTTTCTGCGGGTCGGAGCCGTCGAAATACACAACATCCGTCGGAATCCGTTCGCCGAAGTCGGTCTTGAAGCTGTCTACGCCCATATCCACCAGGTCGCGCAGGTATCCGGCATACCACTCACAAGCCGCAGGGTTCGTGAAGTCCACAAGCCCCATGCCTGCTTGCCACAGGTCAGTCTGGTAGACATCGCCGTTTGCTTTTTTGATCAGATAGCCGTTCTTTTTGCCTTCTTCAAACAGCGGTGAACGTTGTCCGATATAAGAGTTGATCCAGACGCAGATTTTCAGGCCTTTTTCCTTCAGGCGTTTCAGCATGCCAACAGGGTCCGGGAATACACGGGAGTCCCACTGGAAATCGGTCCATTGGTATTCACGCATCCAGAAGCAGTCGAAGTGGAAAACATGCAGCGGAAGATCACGCTCAGCCATGCCTTCTACAAAGGAGTTAACTGTTGCTTCATCATAGTCGGTAGTGAACGAAGTCGTCAGCCACAGGCCGAAGGTCCATGCCGGAGGAAGCGCTGGCTTGCCGGTTAGGGAAGTATATTTGCTGATGACCTCTTTGATCGTAGGTCCCTCGATAACGAAGTATTCCAGGCTTTCGCCGGCTACGCTGAATTGGGCCTTTTTCACTTTTTCCGAACCGATTTCATACGAAACCAGCTCTGGCTGATTTACAAATACGCCGTAGCCTTTGCTTGTTACATAGAACGGAATGTTCTTGTACGCCTGCTCGGAGCTTGTACCGCCGTCTTTGTTCCAGATATCAACAACCTGTCCATTTTTGACAAAAGCAGTGAAGCGCTCACCCAGACCATAGACGAATTCACCTACGCCGATATCCAGTTCTTCACGCATGAAGGTGTTGCCGTCCTGATCTGTGATGTAAGCCATGGATTTGTAACCGCTGCCTGTAATGCGCTCGTCGCCGCGGTAGAAATCCACTGCCCATTGCTCGCCCTTGCGGATGACTACGCGCAGCCCGCCGCTGATCAGCACGGTTTCCGAATCAGTTTCTTCAATCTGTACGTGGTCGCCGGTTCCCTTGGTCAATTCGAAAGCCGGACCGCGGTCAATTACGCCGTCATTATGAATGATCTTCACGCCTACCACACCCGGAAGCGGGGAATGGAATTTTACGGTCAGCAGCGTGGAGTTAAGGGTTGCTGCGCGTCCTGTAATTGGAGTGGTTTGGGTAATTGCCGTCAAACCCTCAGAAGTTTTTTCCACTACATAGTTTTGTACTGCGCCGTTGATGTTGATTCCGTCGCGAACCAGCCAGAGGCCGTCTGTAAATTTCATATGTGACTTGCCACCCTTCAATTTGGTGTTTATAGTTGCATTATAACGATAATAAAAATACAAAACTAATATAATATAGCTCATTTATAACACTATTCTGATGTTTTACCGAAAGGAGCCCAATTATGGACCGCACATCACAACGTTTGCTTAAAGAAGACCGTGTGCATGGTGATGTTATGTTCCCGCTAGCCGCCTATTGGATCGAGCTTCCGGCCGGAACCCATGTCCTGGATACGCACTGGCATGAGGAGGCAGAGTTCTTTATGCTGCTGGAAGGCGAGATTCTGTTTCAGGTCGATACCGATTATTTCCCTCTCCGGGCCGGGGAGGCCGTATTCATCGAATCCGGCGATATTCATGCCGCCTACGTGCTGAAGGAAGGCCCTTGCAGGTTCTGTGCACTTGTCTTTCACCCCGATCTGCTCGCAAGCGCCCAGTATGATGCTATTCAGCATACAGTGATTCTGCCGCTGCAGGAGAAACGCCAAAGCTTCCCCAGACATCTTACACCGGAGATTGCCTGGCAGCAGGAATTGCTCCATCATCTCGAACGTTTGATGGAGGCATATGCTAATAAAATGCCCGGATTTGAGTCCTTTATGAAAGGGACTTTGCTTATCATGCTCTCGCAGATCGCGATCGAGGGCCGTTCCGTGAACCATACCCAGTCGGAGGGTGCGGATACAACCAAGATCAACCGGCTGAAGAAGGTCATCCTCTACATTCAGGACAACTACCAGGAACCGATACGAACCCGTGATTTGTCCGAGCTTATACCCATGAGCGAAGGACAGTTCTGCCGCTTCTTCAAGGCAATGACCCGCAAGACGCCGGTGGATTACATCAATTCCTACCGGATCCGCCAGGCCGCGGATCTGCTGCAGCAAAGCGACCGCAAAATATCCGACATCGCCATGGATGTCGGATTCGATAATGTCAGCTATTTCATTAAGGTGTTCCGCAAGGCGATGAAATGTTCGCCTTCAGAGTTCCGCAAGGGGGCAGTGCAGGGGGCCGGGCAGTCGCAGCTGTATCCGTGAGATGAATGAGCCTCGTTGAAGGGTTACAGAACCATGCGGTATGCGGGACCCTTCCTGACATATCAGAAGGTAAGCGTTTCGTGAACCGGCCACTCGACCACCGCTTCTTCGCCTACCCGCAGATCAAGCTCTCTTCTCGTGTTCTGCAGCCGGATAATAAATTGCTGGTCCAGCGACTTGATTACAACTCCGATCAGATAGGAAGAACCGGAGTAGTTGATAAAGGCCACTTCACCCGCCAGCGTATTAAGCCCATGCCCGGGTACCGGATGGGGTTCCGGGCTTTGACGCCGCACAGAAACAGCCTCCGGCCGGACCATAACATATGTCGGAGCGCTCCCGCTCCCGGTTTTCTCCGCAGAAACGGGGTTTCCCTTCGTCAGTTCGAAACGCCACATGCCTTCTGATTCCATGACATTGTTGATCGGAAACAAGTTCGATTCTCCCACAAAATCGGCCACGAACGGGTCGGCAGGATGCATATAAATCTGCTGCGGCGTTCCGGTCTGCACGATATTCCCACCGTTCATTACGGCAATACGGTCAGAAATGACCATCGCTTCTTCCTGGTCATGAGTAACAAAGATCCCGGTAAAACCATACTCCCGCTGCAGCACGCGGATTTCAATTCCCAGCGCCTGACGCAGCTTGGCATCTAGGTTACTGAGCGGCTCATCGAACAATACGAGCGGCGGTTTAAGCACAAGCGTCCGGGCCAGCGCAACCCGCTGCTGCTGTCCGCCGGACATTTGCGCGGGGAACCGTTCTGCAAAATCGTTCAGCCGCACGGAATGCAGAGCCGCCTCCACGCGTTCCCTGATTTCCGATTTCGGCACACCGTGACGTTTCAGTCCAAAAGCTACATTTTCAAAAACGCTTAGGTGAGGGAAAAGGGCATAATTCTGGAAGACGAGTCCAATGTTCCTTTTATGCGGAGCAATGTTTGTGAGTTCCCTGCCATCCAGCCGGATAGAGCCCGAGGTCGGATCATGCATGCCTGCAATCATGCGCAGGGTTGTCGTTTTCCCGCACCCGCTCGGTCCGAGAAGCGACAGCATCTCACCGCTCTCTACAGTAACATTCAGATTGTTGACTACGGGTTTTTGCCCGTAATTTTTTACGAGATTTTCGATGATCAGTTGGCTCATGATGTGCCTCCCCGCTATGTTTTTTTGCCCCACCGCATAATGCCGATCCCCAGCAGCCCAATCAGAATCGTGCCTGTAATAATAATGGACGATACCGCAGCCAGCGAGGGTGACAGATTGAACTGAATGTCCGAATAAATGGTCATAGGCAGCGTGTTGATGCCTGGACCCGTAAGGAATAAGGCGATAACCAGTTCATCAAAGGAAAGAACCAGACTGAGGAACGCACTGGCGAGCAGCGAGGGTCTGGCAAACGGAAGTGTTACCAGGAAGAAGGTTTTCAGCGGCGAAGCGCCGAGAATGATCGAAGCCTCTTCTACCGACCGTTCCATCCGCGAGAATCCGGCCAGCATGGTCCGCACGACATAAGGAATAATTAAGATGATATGGGCGAGCAGCAATCTCAGGAAGAACATCCGTATGCCCAGATAGCTGAAGAAAATCAGCAGTCCGATGCCGAACAGCAGCGTCGGAATGACCAGAGGGGACAGAAACAGCCCCTGCAGCGCATTCTTCAGCCGAAATTCAAACCGCTGTATGGCGTAGGCAATCATCGTCCCAAGCGGCAGCGCAAACAGCGTAGTCAAAACAGCCAGCTTAATACTGGTCAGGAAGGGTCCGGTGTACCTCCCGCCTGTCAGCACCTCTTCATACCATCGCAGGGAGAAGCCTTTGGGAGGAAACACCAGGAACTCACCGGAATTAAATGATGAAATGAGGATGACAAGCAGCGGTGCCATAATAAATAGATAGATTAGAGTATTTACTATAGTAAGGAGCGGAAATTTCCTTCTCATATCAAACGACTCCTCCCGGCTTCCTGCCGCTAAGCATCCGTCTGTAGAGACTGGTTACCCCAAGCATGGTCAGCAGTAAAATGACGCCCATAGCAGAAGCATAAGGCCAGTTAAGCAGGTTAATTGTCTGGTTGTAGATTTCTGTAGCCATCAGTTTCACTTTGGCCCCCCCGATCAGGGACGGAGTGACGAAAAAGCTTAATGTAATTGAGAAAACAAGCAATGTTCCAGCAATAATCCCCTGTTTAGAGAGCGGCAAGGTGACGAACCAGAATACCTTTGTTTTTGACGCACCCAGATTGGCGGCCGCACTTTCGAGATTGCGGTCCATGCCTTCCAGCACCGAGTAAAGGACGAGCACCATATAGGGAAGCATGACATGCACCAAAGCAATAATCACACCCGCAGGGGTATACAATAGCTCAAGCGGCTCCTGGATCAACCCTATTCCGAGCAGGAATTGATTCAGAATTCCTTTGCGGCCCAGAATAATAATCCAGCCGAAGTTGCGGATTACGGCGCTTGTCAACAGAGGGAGCGCGATTAAGATGAGCAGCAGGAAACGGTGTTTGGGCTGAGCCCGGGATACCCCATACGCGAGGCAGTATCCCAGAATCAGACAGATGAAGCTTACGGCAACGCCGATATACACCGAACGCCAGAGCATTTGCAGATAAAACGGATCTGTGAAGAATCTTCCGTATTGCTGCCAGACGAACGCCGCTTCCATGGCTCCGGATGAGTCCGTTTGATAAAAGCTGAGCATCAGCAGTCGGGCAAGCGGGAGGACAAACACCAGCAGGAAAATTATCAGCCCGGGAGCCAGCAGAATCCAGTAAGGGGGAATGCGTTTCAGCATGGCATTGCAGCTCCCTTCAAATAGTAATGATGCAGTGCTACTGTGAAATCAATTTGCTCCACTTCTCCATCCAATCTGCCTTGTTGTTGTTCACCTGCGCCAAATCAAGATGAATCAGGCCGTTAAACGTATCTTCGCCATTCGGAAGAATGCCTTTCAGATCATCGGACAACTCTGTCTGGCTATTGGTCGGGGAATAGCCGCCACCCTCAGCGGTCAGCTTCTGAATCTCCGGACGCAGCAGGAAGTCTATATATTTCCAGGCAAGCTCAGGGTTCTGGCTGCCTTTCACCACTTGGGCAGTAATATAGATGCCGACGGCTCCCTCCTTGGGAATCGCAAAGTTAATGGGAATTCCCTGTTTGCCAAACGTATAGGCATAACCGGAATCGAACGGAGCTATAACTGCCTCATCCTGGGCGAACAAATTGCCGACTTCGGGACTGGATTTCACAATTGCCGCGGCATTGGGCAGCAAAGTCTTGATTGCATCAAGTCCGGGCTGAATATTATCTTCTCCGCCGCCGTTCATCTTGGCGAGGGCTACCAGGAACTGATTGCCGTAGGTGTTGGAGATATCAACCAAACCGACTTGTCCTTTATATTCTTCCTTCCACAGATCATTCCACGAGGCTGGAGGGGTTGGGATTGCATCACGGTTATAAATCATGCCAAGAGCTTCATAGCCGAAGGTAGGTCCATAGCCTTCAGCACTGCGCGCTTCCGGGTACAGCTGGTCCAGGTTCTCCATCTGCTCCGGGTCGAGCTTCATAATCAGATCCTCTTTGGCTGCAATCTGCTCCTGTCCGCCTGAGAACAGCACCACATCGATGGTTTGATTGTTCTTCTCCGCACGAATCTTGGCCAGCGCATCTGCCGAATACAACGTTACGACTTCAACCTCGGCATTGTACTCCTCTTCAAATTGTTTGATGTAGGCACGCTGGGTTTCTTCAATCGCTCCGCCGAAAGAGGTGACTACCAGCTTGCCGCCGGAAGGCTTGTCCGTGGCTGCCGCCGCTGGAGCATCCTTACCCGAACTGCAGGCTGTCGCCGTAATCAGAAGTGTCAGTATACCTGCCGCAGCTTTTCCATAGAACCATTTCCGCATCGCACATATCCCCTTATCGTTCAGATGATGATACATTCCCTTGGTTTAGCCGTTTGATCTTTCGCCCCAGTTGCGGATATACAGATTGCGTGCATTTTCCGAAAGAACCAGGCCAGCCGCAGTATAAGCATATTCTTCATCAATAATTCCATCTGTCACCAGATCCGTTAGCATTTTACCCAGCTCTTTCTTGATCATCCGGCCACCCAGCCAGCTGACTTCGGGAATCGTAAAACCGTCGGAGCCGTACATCACTTTCGTAAAAGGAGCCATTTCAAAGATTTGCCGCAGCTTCGGCTGCACGCCTATGCTGCTGAAGGGAATCATGGAGGACAAGTCGAGATACACATTATGATACTGATTGACCAGGTAACCGGCTTCTTCAACAAACGGATATGCGGTATGAATGAAAATAATCTTTACAGCCTGATAGTGCGGATCGCTGACAATGCTGTGCATCAGCAGCGGGCTTGCGAGCTTCACATCCAGCAGCGGGGCATCGCCTGCTCCCGAATGCATCTGAATTGGAATGTCATATTCCATGCACAGCTCGAACGCGAGCAGTACGAGATAGTCACGGACATCTTTTTCAGCTTCAGTATTGTCCGGTGATTCCAGGAACCAGCTGTAGCTGGCTGCGGCCTGGCTCTTGCTGATCTTGTTTATTTTCAGTCCTGTATGGTAGGCAATTACGGTCTTAAAAGCAATAGTCCCCTGATTCTCCACCTCATCCCGCAGCTCCCGGATGTAGGTCTCTTCCAATTCCCCGAAGGGTACCTTCTCCTCGAACAGCCGGTGATAGGTAGCTTCCACCCGATGAATGCGGCGGGTCGGAATGGACGACGAGGTCTGATGGAACCAGTCAAGCTCATCCTGGGCCAACCGCGACCCCATAACCGGGAAACCGTAGTCCACCAGCAGTGATTCCAATCCTACATCCTTGAAAAGCATGTCTACATATTCTTTGGGATTGGCTTGATAACGCTGATTACGCTGCAGGATCAGTTCGTCATCCGTCACGCGGGGATCAAGCCCAAACAGCTGGATCATCTCTTTACGGACAATTTTGAATAACAGAGTATTTCGGGTATCGCGGCCCTTAGGGGGGATCAATGAGAGGGTGAAGCAATTATCGAAACTCTTCTTCTCTCTGGTCGGCATGAATGGATGACAATGGTCGTCAATGATGGGCAAGCGGCTGATATCAATCGTCATGGTAATCCCCCTTAATCTTTTGTGAACAAATTGTTTTTGTTATTGTATACAATAATACGTACAAGGATGGTTCTTGTCAACAAAAGTTACATTAGGGGGATGAAAAGATATTTTTATCGAATTAAATGTAATATAACATGACATATAACAAAAAAACCACTCGTTTACGCCCATCGAGGGCGCAACAAATGGCTTATCCATACGATACCAACGTGTTGTAAGCTGCAAAATGAACCTTTCAGGATACCTACAGCTTATCGTTGTATCCGTAGTTCACCAGTTCATTTCTGGCTCTGTTCCAATTCTGCTGTGTATAATGCCTGGCTTTCTCGGAATCTTTAGCGATGATTGCATCGAGTATGAACCGATGCTCCTCTGTCGCCTTCTCCAAATTGACTCCCGCCACAAACCGGGTCTGAATTTGGTAGGTTTTGTGGAACAGCTTTTCCACATGATAAATGAGTAGCTTATTAGGGCACATGCGGTGCAGGGTCCGGTGAAATTCGATGTCATATTCCTTCCACTGATGGAAGTTAGACAGACTTTTTTGCTCATTCATTCTGCCGATCAGTTCCGTAAGCTGGTTAACATGCTCAGAAGAAGGCTGTTGTGCGGCCAGATAAGCGATCATCCCCTCAACGGCTTCCATCATTTCGTAACATTCCTTCACATCTTCTGCTGTCAGTACACTGACATACGCGCCTTTTCGAGGGTAAACGGTCACAAATCCTTCTACGGACAATAGTCTGATTGCTTCTCTTACCGGGGTCCGGCTCATATCCAGCTTCTTGGCGTATTCTTCTTCTATAATGGGCTGGCCTTGGGTTAGCTGGTTCTCTTTGATATCCCGAAGAATGCTGTCGTATGCAATTTGCGCTTGGTTCTGCTTGCCCATATACACAGTCTCCTTCACCGGTCATGATCATCACAACAATACGCTGATTATAATACTATCTGAATACATCATCTGTAAAGTTAGATCATCACTGCGAGGCAATTCGTCCCGCATCATTTCTACACGCTGCACACTCTGCTTCAGCCTTCCTGAGATCATTGCCCTTATACTTTCCGGATCACAATAAAGCAGGTACTGTCCGGCAATGCCACCTCTTCGCCGCTTTCGTCCATAACGACCACCCTGCCCTGCAGCGCCTCCGTATAACCCTCCTGCAAATAGTGCCGGAACACTTCAACCTTCGCCCGTTCGCCCAGACTGCGCTTGATAAAATCGGCATACTGGCCGGGAGTGAAATAACCGAACTGTTCCTGGACCTCATGGATATACGCTTCTTCACCCCAAGTGTAGGTGTACAGAAATTCCATGGCATCATTTACAGGCATCAGCACCTCTTGTTCACCGGTCACCGAATACTGAATTTGGCGTCCGGCAAAATCCTTCGCGTACCGTGAAAGCCAGGCCATCCCGTCCTCCTCCAGAAACCGTACGCGGCGCTGATCACTCTCCGGCTCGCTCATAATCCCGTCGCGGATGATGATCACACCGCCGGCCGACAGCATATCAAAGGCGCTGCGCAGAGCTGCGGCCACTGTCCCGTGATTGAATTTGACGCCATCCAGCGGCACATACGAATACAGCTCATGCAGTATTGATGAGAAAATGACGGTGTCTACGCTGCCCGTCTCCACAAAATCCTTCAGGTTCAGCGCATCGCCCTGCAGTACCTCCCAGCGGTGCCCTTCCCGCTGCTTGCGCTGCCGCAGCGCTTCAATCACATTGCTGGAAATATCAATACCGACCGGAGTGACATCCGGCATACGCGCTTCAATCAAATCCAGCAGCACACCCCCACCGGGTCCGATATCCAGCACTTTGCTGCCGGTCACATACTCCAGAATCACTGCTTTATAATCACCTGTATCATTCATCTGGCTCAAGTAGCTGTCCTCATTATGGAACCGGTCAAAGGCATCGCGGCGCAGATCAAACAGATCGAACAGCAGCAGTACCGCCCGTTCATACAAGGCTGACTTCTCGGCTTCCATACAGAATTCGATCAGCTTCTCTGCAGCGGGTGAGAATTCAAAATCAAAGAACACCGTATCCGGCAAGTGAGCCTGCCTACGGAGCCGGTGGGCAAGATGCGCATTACCGGAAGACATGGTTCCGCTCGTGATATCCTGCCAGGTTAATTCCGACAAATACTTCTCTATAATCCGCTTCTTGTACACATTGATCTTCTTCACGCCTTTGTAGTCATAATGGAGCGAATTCATGACAGCCTCAAAGCTGATATGATTCAGACCGGAAAGTTCGGCGCCGCAGGCGGTCAAAGCTATCACTTTCAGGAATTGCTCCAGCGAGAAGGTCTGGAGTGCCGACTCCACATACCAGAAGGTAAGGGGCTGCAGCGGTTCCAGCAAGGAAGGCCGAAATCCTTCGGACTCCAGCCTGCTCCATTCGCTGCCGAAATCCTCCCCTTTGGCAATCGGCCCCGATCGCATACGCTCCAGCCGTTCCTTCATCGGCAGCGGGACATCCAGAGCGCCTGATGCGATTGCCGCAATCAGCTCCATAACCTCCGCGCGCACCTCCTGCCACAGCTCGGGGGAAACGGCGGAAATGATGCAATGGTTCAGCGCGAACAGCAGCCGTTCCAGCTCATCTGCAGTCAGAAGCCCTTCCTCCACCATGGCTGACAGCGGACGGTTAGCGGACGGCGGAACCTCACCGCGAATCTGCTGCCCTATCAGTCCGTGAGTCTCGATCAGCCGGTGTACGATCATCGTCTTCTCCGCATCTGCTACCCCTGCCGCCGTGAGCTGGCCCGCTTGCGGTTTATGCTCTGTTGCCGGATCTCCCCCGGCATACCGCCAGTACAGCTGCGCCGAGCCGATATTATGTACGAAACAATTAATGCCTTCCAGCTGCCACATCCGGCGCTGGCGGGAAGTTCCGCCTTTTGCCGTCTCCGACCAGACCAGTGTCTCCTCGGCCAGTTCCTTGATCCAGTAGGACAAAGGCAGGCTATCCAGCAGGCGTAAGCTCCGTTCCACATAATCCAGCACAGGATTCTGTTCATCCAGTTCGCGCAGCGATTCCACCCGCTCCAGATTGACAATGGTTTGCTCAGCCTGAACAATATATTTCAGCCAGGGAAATGCCTTTGCGGGCAACTCTTCCCCTTCACGGTACGATTCAATCGCTTGCAATGATTTCAGCATGTGTGCCTCCCTATGTAATTGAACAACTCTCTCTATACCATAGCCCTGCTACCGGCCATTTGAATCAGAATCGGCAGGAAGTATTCCGGCGTTCTCATGACAAACAACACACCCGTGCCAGCATAAAAGAACATGATGTTGACCACATACAGGATATTCACCCGGAAGGGTCCGTTCCGCTTCTTGCTCCTCTCGCCACAACTGGCCAACAGCAAAATCGATTTCCGTCTCCTGCAATTCGTTTACAAGCGTCCTAAACTGATTAAGTGCGGGTTCGAGCATGGTTACATTGGGCGTATAATCGAGCATGCTCCATCCCAAGCAGCGGATGGCCCCCTCAATGGTTGTGTCTAAAAAGCTCTTCTCCAGTTGCATCCGGTCTCTTGACCATGGCATTTCCGAGATCGTAAAGCCGCAGGTACCACTTCCCAGTACAGATTGATCATGCTCGGCCAGCCATATAATAAAGTCCTTCTCATCCGATGTTCTTGCAATCCGCGATCCACTCAGTGCAAGTACGGATATGACTACGGAAAATAAGCCGTTTGAACACCTAATATCCTGATCCGCCTCTGCGTCTGATCTTGTTATGGTATTAGCCATTTCGGACCACCCTTCAAATTCCCCCGAAGAAATTGCCGATACAACAAACAGCAAGCTTCCAAAGAGAGGCCTGCTGCTTGTCGTATCGTTTATTTATACTGGTTCTGCAGGATAATCGTATTCTAACCCGCCAGAGTAAAACCTGGCAAGAAGACATGTTTGTACTGTATCCAAATGTTCAAGTGGTCTCCAATTTAAGATTCCCCCATGTTGGGCGAGGACGTAACTACGGTGAATATTTGGACTTTCGGCCGCTGTTGTCCCCAGATTTCTTGATTTTACCCGCTATATGCGGTGGAAATCCGGTGACAAAGGCGGTCGCTATCGCTCCTACAGTTCCAAAATTCCCCTCCGTTACTTTTGCCCTTTTGTGTAGTTATCAAGTTCAATCTATATAGCGAAATCCCATTCGCAATTTTATCGTTTTTTTGCTCTCCACCAGTACATCCCCGCACCTGCCAAGACCAGGAGTGAGGCTACCGCCACCGAGATGCTCAGGATATGATTGCCTTCATCTGATGGAGAGTCATCGCCGGAGGGCTGTGCTGAAACGGCTGTTGCTGCTGAATCGCCAAAGTCCGCCTGTGTATCTGCCGGTGTTTCGGCTACTTGTTCTACCTCTTGTTCTACCGCTTGTTCTACCGCTGCTTTCTCCTTCGCTTCCTCTGCGGATACCCCTACGATCTTCCCACTTGCTTTTGTAATTGTATACGGGATCACTGCGCCGCTCCAGAAATGCAGCTTCAGCTGCACTTCTCCATCCTTCACTTCCTTCCAGAATTCGCCCGTGAACTTGATCTCTCCAGTGGTATAGTCTGGATAGAAGGTACGTTTGTACTCCTTGAAGGGAGTCCAATCATTGGGACCGGCATTGCCGCCAGCCGTATAGACGGCTTCCAGTGTCGCCAGGCTGTCCCCGTTGAACCAGGTCGGGATCGTGAATATCCCCTCCGGGGCTTGCGCACTAATCAGGCTGGGCGTGTCATAATAAATAATATTTATTTTCCAGTCGGCACCCGCACTGAACGTAGCGGTTAAGGTCGCATTCATTCCATACTTCTTCGTGACAAGCTTTTGCAGCAATGCAGATTTGAGGATTAAGTTTTCTCCGTCAAGCTCATAATCCGTACCTTTCACTAACGCATTTTCCTGATTGAGCAGAGCGGTGAAGGTATTCCCGTTCAAATTCAGGGGAATGACCACATCCTTAATTTCCGAATCTTTAAGAATATAGACCGAATCCGTTTCCGCGTTGGAGGAGCGGCCCTTCCAGCCCTGCTTCATCACCTGATGAAGCTCCTCATCCACCCACTTGAGGGTGCGCCTATCGAAATGCTGGCCGTTATCCCACAGCATCAGCGGCATCTTTTTTTCCCGAGCATAGTAGGTGATGTATTCAAAAAACTTCAAAATTTCGCCATGCTGAACAGTATCCAGCGATTTATCGAACCCAAGCAGGCCAAATTCCCCCACGATAACAGGAATCCCTTTGGCGGTGAAGGTGTCGTAAGCCCGGTCGAAAGCCTGAATCAGATCCTCCCTGGCCGTGTTATCGAACGTAGTCGAACCTCCAAGGTTCACACTGAACGCATAATATCCATAGTAGTGGAACGTTGCAATCAGCCTATCGTCGTTTAATTTCGTAATGGTTTTGGCTAACTCATCCAGTCTGGCCTGGGTTGGAGCAGCCGTAAGAGTAGAAAGTACGAGCGGACGCTTATTGTTATTCTCGCCGGAATGACGAACGATAGCATGAAAAGAAACATTCAGTTCATCCAGCATTGTAAAATATTCAGGAGTATCCTTGCTCCAATCCTCGGAAAAGCGCGGTTCATTCAGGCTCTCAAACATCAGCGTATCCGGATAATCCTTGAAATACCCCGCAATCTGCATCCAGGCCGCATTGAATCTGGCAACTACTTCATCATGCTCCGCCTCCATGTTCAGGACCCAGCTTGTATCGTGATGAAGGTTAATGATGACATGAAGATCCGCAGCCAGCGACCAGTCGACGACTTCTTGAATCCGTGCCATAAACTCTTTCTGGATCACATAATCAGGAGCGTCGCCCATCCGGTGCTTCCAGGTAATCGGGATGCGGATGCTTTTGTAGCCTTCAGCAGCAATTTGGTTAATAAATGCCTGGGTTGTACTCGGGTTTCCCCATGAAGTTTCCTCACCCGTAGCCTCGAAGGTGTTTCCTAAATTCCAGCCCGGTCCGATGGCTTCGACGTAGGCTTGCATGGCACTCCTCTTGTTTGTGGTTTCTGCATGCGCAGGTAGAGCCGTTACCGTAGCGGCAAACAGCAACACTCCAATAATGGCGAAGTAGCGTTTAAGCTTCATTATCCGCCTCCCCTGCTAAACAATCAGCCATCGAACAGACGTTGATCCGGCCAGGCAAGGTAGGCCTGCTGGTCATTTCTCCGCTTGTACGCCGGCGGAATTCAACCGTCTTAGGGATTCCGGGAATAAGGTCGAAGAAATTATCGGAGAAACGGCCGTCCTCCGTCGCGGTTAACCAAACTTGCTTAGCCAGTTTATCGGTCTCCAATACATATCTTGTTCCACCGCTGCCCTCCACCTCGCTTAGCTGAATAGCCGGAGAACCAAGCTTCAGCTCCTTCGTATTCAGGAAATAGAACAGCTTGCGATCTACCAGTTCCCCTTCTTGGTCAAGCTCTGCAAGAAACATTACACTGCCCCGGTCATATTTCTCCACAAGAGTGCACTCATCCACCGAATACACAACAGCCGCACTATTGCCCTCCACCGCAACAGATTCTACAGCTTCCTTCAAAAGAACTCCATTGAAATCATATAATCTAACCCGCAGTGTGCCGATGAATGGAGCCAGCAAGTCTGTAATCGCATGAACGCAGAGCTTGCCGTCCTCTGTTCTGTCAAAGGACAATATGGAGTCGGCCAAGCTTGCTTTGGCATAATATTGCATGGCTTTCCATTTCCCATAATAATCCAATCCTGACCAGGAAGCCGCCGGCCAGCAGTCGTTCATTTGCCAATAGAGACTTCCCATACAGTAAGGCATCGCCCGCCGATGGGCTTCAATGGCCGTTTTCATCGCTTCCGCTTGAAGCACCTGACTCATATAGAGAAAGGATGGGAAATCCTTCGGCTCACCCATGTAATTATTCATATATCCCTGGATCAGACGGTTGCCGTCAGGACTTCTCTGATGCGCGAGCAAGACCTCCGAATCGAGCTTCAGTTCCTCTTCTGCCGCAAAGGCCAGCACTGAACTATATTCCGGGAACGATTGGAACCCGTATTCACTCATGAATCTGCCGATTTTTTTGTTGTAATGATCAAAGGGCTCAAGCATATGCCAGACTCCCCAATAATGAATATCCCCCTCTGTCGTGAGTGGGCGTGAATGCTGGTTGATATCGCCTGACAACGAGATCATGGGCGAGGATGGCCAATAGTCTACATCAGGCTGCAGCGTGGCAACAGCCTTTGGCAGAATTTCATGAAAGATAGACTCATAACTATTCCAAATGAAATTTCGCTGCTCTTTGTCATAGGATTGCTTCCACCCCCAGCCTCCATGCTCATCGTACATGGCCCAAGCAATGTCGATCTCGTTGTTCCCGCACCAGAGAGCAATCGAGGGGTGATTCCGCAGCCTTTTCACATTCTCCTCCGCTTCCAAACGGACATTGTTCAGGAAAGGCTCATCACCTGGGTACATGCTGCAGGCGAACATGAAATCCTGCCACACCAGTATTCCTTGCTCATCACACAATTCATAGAAAACAGCTTGCTCGTAGATACCACCGCCCCATACCCTCAGCATGTTCATATTGGACTCCACGGCGGTAGCGATTTCATGTCTATAGTGCTCTTCCGTCACTTCTGGAATAAAACTGTGACCCGGAATATGATTCGCACCTTTGGCGAACACGGGCACACCGTTCAATTCAAAATAAAACGAAGCTCCCGCCTCATCCTTATTGCGAACCAAACGAACCGTGCGCAGTCCTGTACGTACGGAACAGGTCGCTGCCTGCTTCTCTTCTCTCAAGATCTCCGCAGTAAAGGCATATAAACGCGCTGCTCCCAGCCCCCTGCTCCACCATAGCTCAGGTTCGGCAATAACAGCCGGCACTTGCACAATATTGGTGCCAGGCTGCAAGCTAACGTCCTGCTTCCATTCTTCACCTGCAGTCACAATACGAACCTTGCCCTGACCTTCCTGCTCCGATTCGATCTCTACATGAATGACTAATTGCGCTTCTGCGGCGGATACACTCTTTTGCTCTACAAAAAGATCGCTAATTCTACAATCGGACCAACCCTCCAGCCTAACCTCACGCCAGATTCCGCTGGTTACAAGGCGAGGGCCCCAATCCCATCCATAGTGATAGGGGGCTTTTCGGGCAAATACACTAACCTTCTGCTCGCCGATTTCACCCAGCTCGGATTGATCGTTTGTTGACGGGAGGTTGTATCCCAGCTTTTCAATTTTCGGGAGATCTTCTTGAACAGGGGACCGGAAACGAATGTTCAGCACGTTATTTCGCTCGGCCACCAGTGATTTCACATTTACTCTCCAGGTGCGGAACATATTGTCGGCAGACAGAATAGGAGCCCCATTTACATAAACGTCGGCATAGGTATCCAAGCCATCAAACACAAGCTCCAGGGAGGAACATTTCATCAGCTCGGCGGAGACGTCGAAGGCTGTTTCGTACTCCCAATCGATTTTGTCTATCCATTGCATATTCCGCTCATTGGTTCCATAGAAAGGATCGGCTATGATTCCCTCCCGCAGCAGATCCGTATGAACACAACCCGGTACGACAGCTGGCCTCCATTCCTTATCCCTGCATGCTTTAAACTTCCAATCCTTTAGTACCAGTTGCGTCTCTCCCATTGTTCCCTCCTAAAATGCTGCATTAAGGTCCACTGTAATATAGATTCTTGTTAACCAATAATACCGCTGCGCTCAACGCTCTCTACGAAATAACGCTGCACCACCATATACAGCAAGATCAGCGGGATAATGGCCAGCAAGATGCCGGTATCAATAATCATGGCCACATGGTTTGGATCTGCCTTAATACTAGACCCGCCTGCACCTATCCCAAGTAACCCCGGAAGCAAGGCATTGGCCTGAGCCGCCAGCGAGCTGATCTTCGTAGGCATAAGCGCCACTTCACTCATGAAGAGCGAGGTAAAGTAGGTATCGTTATACTGCCAGACAAAGCAGAACAAAATGACTGTGATCATCGGGGAGACTGCATTAGGCAGCATGATCCGCAGGAATGTTTTAACGCCTCCCGCACCGTCAATCAAAGCGGCTTCCTCAATTTCTTTCGGCATCCCTTTGAAGAATTGGCGGAAAATATAGATGAACAAGCCTGCTTTTAATCCGATCGCTGTCGCCGATGTAATAATGGAAGGCCAATACGTATTGAGCAGGTTGATGCCTTCTTTGCCTGTGATCAGATGAATAATCCCCAGAATATCAAAGCTTCTGAAATGCAGGTACATAGGCACCATCAGCGTGCTGGTAGGTACAAGCAAGGTTAGAATGACAAGTGCAAACAGGATGTTGCTTCCCGGAAAGTTGAACCGGGCAAAGCCATAACCCGCCAAGGCGCAGGAAGCAGTAGTCAGCAGCGTTGTCACTACGACGAAGAGCAAGGTATTCCCCAGCAGCGGAAAATAATCCAGAATCCGCATCGCCATCTTGATGTTATCCAGCGTAAAGTGGACCGGTATCATATAAATCGTCGGGTTATAAATATCTGCTTTATCCTTGAAGGCGATGGAGAATTTCATAAGCAGCGGGTAAATAATAATAAATGAAATCCCAATGACTAGCGCGTACCGGAACAAAGCATACAAAATATCAACTGCCTTACCTCTGACCTTCTGAACTCTATAGTGATTTGCTTCTCTGTGAATGGGTTGAGGAGATTGCATAGCCGTACCCTCCTTTGCTATTAATCAGTTGTAATGCACTCTTTTAGACAGTACGTAACCAACGATAATCAAGATAATGCTGATAATCAGCGTATAGATCCAGGACATCGCCGCACTGAGACCGAAGTTTTGTGTGGTGAATGCGGTTGAGAATATCATTTGGGTAACGCTGCTACCCGAGAAGGAGTCGATAATGGTATAAATAACGTTGGTCAAGATGAGCGGGCTCACTAACGGGAATGTGATTTTCCAAAAGGATTCATAGGCGGTTGCCCCTTCAATCTTCGCCACCTCATACATCGCCCCGGGAACAGACTGCAGCGCGGCCAGAAAGATCAGAATTTGCACGCCCGAACTCGTAATAATCTCATAGATCCGCAGGATCGCGTCTACAATATAATCCACGAATGACAGCGGCAACCCGATATCACGCAGAATCATAACCATCGACATGACATTGTACTGTGAGCCCGATTGGCCCAATTCGTTGACAGCCGTAGCATCACCAACCAGATTGATCAGTCCGGACGCTTCTGCCGCCGATATCGCGTTGGAGGCCAGAATGACCGGCAGAAAAAATATGGCCCGGGCCAGAATTCTCCCCCGAAACTTCTGATTCAGCAGCATTGCCGAGAAGAGGCTAAAGAACAGGATCATCGGAACGTTAAGCACCATATCCCTGACAGACTCGGTTAATACCCGGTTAAAGGTTGGATCTACGAACAAAGCATTGTTGAAGTTGGACCAGCCTACCCAATCTAATGAGAAGCCTGATGGATCTACAGTTAATTTACTGAAGCTGAATTTGATGGACTGAATGAGCGGAGTCGCGAACATGAACACGAACCCAAGCAGCCATGGCGCAATAAAGGCTATTCCCAGAAAAGAGCGCTTGTGATTTAAGCTGAGCTTACTTCCTCTCATGACTGCTCACCTTCTATCCCATATTGTCCGGCTCCGATTGCGAACCCATGGACGGTGACATCCTTATCTGTGTGATTCACATAAATCGAAATCCCATTACTGTACTGCACCTCCACAACACCCTCCTGATGGCGTATATGGTTCACGATTTGCGCATTCTGTACGGGGGAGAGTACTTTATTGACTTCCTTGTACATCGAAACCGCCTGATCGTACCAATCTTTGTAATAGGTTGCATGCTTGCTGTCAAAATGAGTGAACTTCAGCTTGGAGGAGGGTTCATAGGACCACGAGAAATAGGGTGCTGCACCCAGCTCAATGGAGCGAAGCATCTGCTGCTTGAGATCCTGCTCATCACTCAGATTAACCGGAGTCCCTGCATAGTTGATAAAGCCATGAACAACCATTTCATAGAAAGGGATCTCTTCATCGGTCAGCAAGAATCCGCTGGAGGATGTCGGTACATGGATCAGATGATCGGAGTAAGGCCATGCGTAGGCATTCCCCCCTGTGATCATGGTTTGATCGATGTTCTGGTCGAGTTTACTGAGCTGCTCTTCCACGATTTGTTTGGCTGTTTCCCGCTGTATGACACGGCTAACCCGAAAATCCGAGCTGAGTACATTGCCGAGATCCCGCAGAGATACGCCTCTCATCTCAAAGGATTTATACTTGTTCATAAACTCGTCAACGTAATAAGGCAGCTTGGCAGGGGACAATAAATAGTAGCTTCCGAGCGTCATATCCATTCCGTTGTATGCCCGATTGTATGGATAGAGCTCTGCCTCTTCCCTTGTGACGAATCTGGATGCGTCGGAGGAAGGCGTAAAGCTGCTATCATTATGGTAAATCTGCTGAAAGGCCACATCTGGGAATAACGTCCCGCCTGATTGCTCCAACTTTTCCGTTAATGCAAGGAGATCCGATTTGCTTCCCAGCACACCTTCAATCTTCAGCTTATTGGGTGTAGCATGGTTTATGCCTTTGGAAGACCAGCCTGTATAGCGCATAAGCAGCCGGTCAATGCCGTCCTGCTTCAATTGATTGGCAATCTGCGCGGCCTGCTCAAAGGAGGTCATTGCCACCTCGGACCGGTAAGGTACGCCAAGAAATGACTTTTGTTTGTCGACAGCCCCCAGCATATCCAGATAAAAAGGAATGCCCTGTCCCTCCTCTAAAGACTGCAGTGATTTCTCCGTCACCAGCTTATTCCGGTACAGCTCAGCCATTCCTGAATAGCTGGCCTCGTCATTGTTCAGGAAGCTGTAGCGAACTTGAATATCGCCTTTGTAAATTTCCTCATTCAGGAGCTGTATTTCCTGAATGGTAGATCCGGTGTACAGCTCAAGCTCATCCTCACCCCGCAAGGTGTAGCTGCTGTGAATGAAATTGTACGAGTTCTTCTTGCCGCTGATATCGGCAGCTATGCTGGCTATGGCATCTCCTTTTTCGATCACGGCGAACCAGGCGGCATCACCAGCCTTTAATCCAAACACCGGCATTCTGGCATTCTCACTGACTTGCCCGCGTCTATAGCTGTTATCATTCGGGTCGGGGCCATACACACGCTGTACATACTGCTCTTCCTTCACTTTTCCATTATTCAAATGGATCAGGCTGCCGGAACCGTCAGGAACGAGCATATAGCCATCGGTCTGCTGATCGGCAGCACCGAACATATTGAGCACCTCAAGGCTGCGAATCTGATAGTCCCCGCTTTCCTTGACTTGGTTCACAGGGACGGATACAACCAGAGATCCCCCGTCTAACCGGTATTCCAGCGGAACAACAAAATTCGGCTTGGTCGTTCCGGCCCCGTCCCCCGCTCCATTCTCCTGATTATCGAAAGCCAGATCTTCTGCAGAATAACCGGACTTGGTAAAGGCCGCTGTCATTTTGCTCAGCACCAGCGGTTTGGAGACTTGTGCATCTATGCGCTCCAGCACCTCCGGGTCGCCCTCTTTCGGGTAGTAGCGAAGCCCTACGTATTTTGCCGTGGGCTTATCGAGCTTGGACAGAACCTTTTCTTCCATTCTCGTCTTGCTTATATACTTAGGCAGTGCGTCGATTCCGATCGACGTATCTCCAATCGTATACACAATACGAAGTCCGTTCTTAATGCTTTCGGCAGTAAACTGTTTGCTGCTGATGCTCTGGGCGAAGTTGGTATAGGATTCCAGTGTGCCTACAGCGTCACGGAATAGCACTGTTAACTGCGATGACAGCAGCTCTTTCTCGAACCCCGAAGCCAGAGCATCCTCTTCGCGGTTGACAGGATTGCTGTACCAGATATGACCTTGGCGTTTATCCTTAACTGCTACTTCCGTGGTTTCAGGATTGTAGTATAAAGACAGTTCCGTATCGTCGGCTACCAGTTGCATTCCCGGTACACCCTTGGACGAATCAGGCAGTGCAGTTAGCTCGCTTCCGGCTTCCAGTTCAGCAGTTACTTCCATATAGGAGGAGGCTTCAACAGCCTTTACTCCGCGGGATGTGAAGAACAGGGCAGAACCGGCAAGGATTAGAATAGCTGCGGCACAGGCGAGTACCGCAACCAGCATTTTACGATTTTTCACAGGTGCGGCCTCCTTTACGTACGGAAAGTTAATTCCCGATAAATGTTAACGAAGAACTCGATGATTTGCTGGAGCATACTTAATACGAGCGTCCCCAGAAATATGACAATTCCCATGACAACAACCGTGAGCAGCATCGTTACCACTGTTTTGAGCACGGTATATTGATGGACGGTCATAATACCAACGAATAAAAGAGCTACAAACCATATGGAGGAGATCGACATCATCAAATAATAAAAGGCCGTTTCTTCCTCCGCCATAAACCGGCTTGCAATAATCATCGGCGTATAAATGATCACGATGGGAACAAGCGCATAACCTGTGGCCATCATAATTTCTTTGAATTTCCCTTCCCCATCCATTAAAGTTGTGATCGCCCAGTTTGATAAGCACCACAGAAAGAAGGGAAATACAATCGTTAATAATTGTATGATACTATTCAGATGACGCGGATCATTATAATTGACAAGGAATCCTGCAAACTGATTTTTTAAAATCATCGAAATAACTACAAGCAGTAAAATCGTCAACGTTACCCGGATTTTACCTTTTCCTTCATACTTCATATCCCAAAAGCTATCAAACGGATGCACAATGAGGTGCAGCGGGAATTTAATGAAATCCTGCCTCATGGGCTTTACCCTCCTTAAGGTTTTGCGAAGTCTGCCGGGATCTTCCTGACAGCCACTTTCTTCTCCAGAAGCGAAAGAGCTTGAAAGCAAGCCATCCTGACACCAGGATCATTATCACGGTAAGAAATGTTCCGAAGTGCTCCTGCATGACTTCCCTGCGGTACCGTTTGAAGGCCACAGAATAACCGTCGCGGTCCATTCCGAGCTTGAAATATTTCAGCGCCTCTTTATTGCTTTTGTCCATCAGCAAGGATTTGCCAATGCCGATATAAGCGATATCATAGTTGGAATTCAGCTTCAGAACTTCCTTCCACACCGGGACAGCCCGGGCATCCTCGCCATTATAGTGAAACCCTACCGCTTGATTGACGCTTGTGCCAAACCGGGTTGGCTTGAAGATGACTATGTTTCCTTTGCCGCGGTCAAGTACGAGCTGGTTCCCGCCAGAGAATTCTATGGCTGCCGGTATTTTGAAGGTTCCGACCTGGTTGCCTTTACCGCCGTACACATAGAGAAGGTCACCTTCATCGTTGTACGTGAACACTTTGCCCTGGTTAGCATCAAGAGCACTGTACATCCCGTTGGCAAGAACTTTAATATCCGTGAACTTAGAAGGTCCTATAGAGGTGCGGAACCTGATATCACCTTTAACATCAAAGTATCCGAATCGCTTCAGCACATCCTCACCGGATGGATTCAGACGTTTTATCGGTTCCTTCGAGCCTGGATCAATATTCGTGGCATACAGAAACCCTTTAGAATCAACATCAATATTGGAAAACTCTGTAGGCACAAACAATGCCATCTGCGCTTTCTGCGCCTTGGTGGAGAGTAACCGCCATAAATATTCGGTATAGTCACGCTTCACCTTGTTCGTACCGACATAACCGATAAAGTCGCCGTTTTTATCAAACTGCATAATCCCTTCGAATATCCCTTTAGCGATGACGTAGACACGTTCCGCCTGGTCTACGGTCACTTTAACAGGAATAAACTTGAAGTCAGCCGGTAAAATATCGGACTTCGGCTGCTCTATCATTCGTAGCAAGTCCCCGCCCGGGGACAGAACAACAATGCGCCCGTTATCCGTATCGGCAATAAACAGATTGCCTTCCTGATTAACATATAATCCGCTTGGATTCTTGAATTTTTCCGCTTTACCCTTGTTATCGAAGCCGCTAATGACCTTATTGACCTTCCAGTCGCTATCCAGACAAATAATCCGTCCGTTCCCACTATCAGCAATATAGATCAGTCCGTTTGCCGCAACGACCATATCGCCGGGATCCAGAAAATCGCCCACCCCGAGATCCTTTCCGGATAGGGTACGGTCAGGTACATAAGCAGCAGGAGCAGGTACCGCTTCTTCCCAGTAATTATAGTTGTAGCTCTCATAGGGCGTAGATTCAGCAGACGCCGGCGCTGCATAACATAACAGCAGGGATGCTGCCATAACCGCGGGCAGCCATTTTTTTGCTATCAACTGTCTTCCCCCCTTAGTCCTTCATTCCCGAAGTAGCCATCGTCTCTATAATTCGGCTCTGCGAAAAAACAAACAGCGTAATGGGTACGCTCATTAAAATGAGAGCTACCGCGGCCGCCGCACCGGAACGGGCAATCCCCCCGGCCACCACTTGGCCCGCCGCAAAGTGAAGCGACTTCAGCTGTTCACTGTAAATGAACCCGTTCCCATCACTGCCCCACAGAATCTGGAATAATAGAATGATGAGCGTTAGCCAAGCCGGCTTTACGTTAGGCATGACGATGGACCAAAAAATGCGGTATTCGCTTGCCCCGTCTATCTTAGCGGCTTCCAGCAGCACATCCGGAATCTGTTCCATAAATTGCTTCATTAAATACAAACCCAGTGAATAAGCAAACGCCGGGATAATGACTGCCCAGTAAGTATCAATCAACCCGAGCCAGGACATGATCATATAGTTTGGCATGGCGGTTACAGCCGGGGTAAACATAAGCGACAAGACAACGATGCTGAACAATATCTTTTTGCCGGGAAAATGATGTTTAGCGAGAGGGTACGCCGCTGCCGAGGCCAGCAATACGTGACCGACAATACCCGTGCCGGTAATAAACACCGTATTGAAAATATACCGCGAGAACGGAACCCAGGAATTTCCGAGCAGGTTAAACAGATCTATAAAGTTGTTCAACGTAGGATGGCGGACAAATAACGTCGGCGGGAAGATAAAGATTTCATCCAGCGGCTTGAACGCATTATTAATAGCGTAGACAAGCGGTAGAATCATAAATGCTCCAAATACGGTGAGCAGGGCGAATAAAGATAAAGTGCCCCATGCTGAACGGTTCACCCGCTTTTTCGGCATTCGGATCGACCGGCTTAACCGTTGTTTTGCATTCATTTGAAAGGGGATATTCATGCCTCTATTCACCCACCTTTCTAAGCAGTTTCTGAACAATTAGGTTCGATCCAACCATGATCAAGAACAACACGGTAGCAATAGCTGAAGCGTAGCCCATTTCAAATCGGGTTGTGCCAAAATCAATCAAATGTGTGACGATAGTTTCCGCTGCATAGTTCACGCTCGGGAACCCTGCCAGCGCAATCGAAACATCAGCTACGGCAAACGCAGTCGTTATCTGGATAACGGCACCGAACATCAATTGCGGGCGCATGGAAGGCAAGGTGATGTACCACAGCTCCTGCCAGCGATTTTTGATCCCGTCCACAGCTCCCGCTTCATATAACGTTCCATCAACGGTCTGCAGGCCTGCAATGAACGTGAGGAACCCTGTTCCGAGACTGAGCCATAATTGAACAAGGATGATGATAGGCATAATGTAGCCTTCCGTTTTGAGCCATTGGATCGGCTCCAGGATAAAGCCAAACTTCAGTAACAATCCGTTCATGATTCCATACCGGTCCCCGGAGAAGATCATGAGCCAAATGAAATAGACATTTCCCGAAATGGAAGGCGCATAAAAGACGAGCGTCATTACAGCTCTAAGCTTTGGAGACAGCTCATTAATGATCCAGGCAAAAACAAAACAGGCGATATAACTAATCGGCCCTGTGATCACTGCGAATAACAGTGTGTTTTTGAGGGCAATCAGAAAGACATCATCTTCCAGAAATAAGCGGGTATAGTTCTGCCAGCCTATAAACTTCGGAAACTCCAACATATTGAAGTACGTGAAGCTAAGCACGATCGAGACCAAGACAGGCAAGACCGTAAATACGGCGAACAATATCATATACGGTGCCATCAAAATATACGAATGCTTATTGGCTCTCATTTCCCGCCACTTCAGGCTCCACCAATTTTGCACGCTTGACCCTCCTCCTTACCGCTATAGACCAAACTCTTTCCGTTTGGTGGTGATTTCGTCCTGAATATATTGGACATAGTCCATAATGGATTCCCGTGCTTCCACGCCGCCGACTACCGTTTTGTAGAAAGCGTTGAATAAATGTCTGCCCGTGAAATACCCGCCCGGAACTTCAGGAACACCTTCGGCCCACTCGAACTGGGCTTTCAAATTTTCATAATCGGCAACGGGCCAAGGCAAGCTGTCCAACGCTTTGATGTTAGCGGTCGGATAACGGGCTGCCGCCCCCATCAACCCTTCCATCTCACGTCCGAACACCGTTTGCGTCTCTTCACTCGTCCACCATTTCATAAATTCCCAAGACGCCTCTTTATCTTTGGCCTTATCCATCATCACGACAGCACTTCCGCCGCTGGATACCGTACGGTCCAAGGTGCCATCCTTTTGCACGGTTCCCGGGATCGGCACGAAGCCCCACATCCCCCGAATCTCCGGAGCAAATACAGAAAGCTGGTTATACAGTGTGTAATCGGCTATGCCAAAAGGCATTTCTCCTGTGCGGAACCGATTGGCAAAGTCATATTCACGTTCAAGCTTGTAATCGGTGTAAAACTCCGTCCATTGCTTGAACGTTTCCATCCCGGTCCGCGAATCGAGATCTGACTCCTGTCCGCCATCCCGGTAAAATTGTCCGCCATTCTGAAATAAGAGAGCGGCGTACATCGAGTTAGGCGGGATGTTCTGTCCTTGGACTGCGGATTGAACCACAACCGGCAGTCCAAACTGCATATGGTTCTTACTGAGCACAGCAAGTAACGTGGATACCTCATCCCAAGTCTGAGGCACTTGCAGATGAAGCTCCTCCAAAATGTCTTTCCGGTAGAAGAGCATATTAAAGGTCTGAGTCTCAGGTAAGGCATACACTCCGCTGTCATATCTGTAAGGTACAACTGCGCTTTCCCGGAAACGGCTGCTCACTTCATCAAAGTCTGCAAACTGTGTCAGATCCGCCGCCGCATTACGCATCGCAAAGTTGACAGGCAGATCATTGCCGATCTGCATCGCTACATCGGGTCCTTGCCCGGCTAAGGTAGCCGGAAGCAATGTCGTCATGTTGACGAGCTTCAGGTTGACATTAATGCCCGTGGCGGATGTGAATGTCTCATCAATCATGGCCTTCATCGTATTCGCCTGATCCCGTCCGCTCCCGATCCAGACGGTTACTGATTTCTGGTCATCCTCTTCCGACACATTTCCGATTTGGTTGTAATCGGTAAAGAAGGAAGCGAAGAAGGTAGCGGTCTCATGCTTAAACTTCGAGCCAAAACCCATCCCTTTCTTGGGAAACTTTTTATCGGGAGAAGCTAAGTAAAGCGCATCTACTTCAAGCGGCTGCTCTCTTGCTGTCTGTACCCATGTTCCAAGTCCTCCGGTATTCGTCTTATATGCGGCCAGTCTTCTTGGAATGGTATCCGGATCATCAATTAATTCGCCCAACTGCTGTGCCATTGTTTTGAGCAGCGCTTCCTGGTCACTCGATTGTCCTGACAACTGGACCAATTGCTTGGCAATCCCCGTTAATCGGTCCCGTTCGGCACCAAACACCTCAAGCATGTCAGGCACTTTTTTATCCAGCTGGTAATCGCGGTATTCATCCGGCTTGGTTCCCGTAATCATCAGGATCTTGCGGTACATGGAATTGAGATTGTACAGGCTGTCCTCTACCTCGCGAATTAAAGGGGCGAACTCGCCAAGGCTTACCTCAAGCCTCACAACATGTTTGCCCTTTTCCAGCTTGTATAAATAGGGTTCGTCCCCACCCATAATGTCCAACCGGTAGGAGCTTTTATATCGAAAAGGAACCTTTGCCATTTCCTCAAACGGCACTACTCCGTCTATGGTCAGCTTCCGGGTGGAATAAATCCCCCTGACATAATTCTGCTGTGTCTTAAAGGCCATTTTATATAATCCGGTCTCAGGGACATCAATTTCCCATTCAATCCACTGGCCGGGTATTCGCCAATTCAGCCCGCCTATGGTATTGATCTTGATCTTGGAAGAACTGTAAGGATGAACCGCGGCACTGGAACGCTCGCTAAGCGGGTACAAGGTCGGCGATGATTTGGCAGCCGCATCCTCTCCCTCGATCCTCAGGAGCTGACCGCCGGAGGCCTGAACACCATCGGCATCCAATTGCTTCTTTACTTCCTTATAAGGCAGCGGCTCCGCTTGCTTAAACAGCTTCAACTGCTTAAGAACGACTGGTTCTCTGGAAGATTCCAAAGTTAACGTGTGTGAGCCTTTAGAGAAATAAAATAAAAAGGGCTCATTCTCATAACCGTTAGAGTCTTGGAACGCTTTCTCGCTCCAGCCCGGTTTCTCAATCTGTCTAGGCCTCAGATCATTGCCCTGATTGTCCTGAACCAGCTGATCCAATTGGTCAACCCAAATACGGTCAAACTGCAAGAAAGCTGCTTCCCGAAAAGGGAGCTTACCGTCAATATATAAGGCGCGCTCAATCGCTGAGCTTTTCCCTTCAACGGGATAATACAGCATGGATAAATTGTAGAAGCCCTCTTCCGCGACTTGAACATTCCATTCGACCCTGCCGGATTCCCCCGTTAATAGAGATTGGCCTGCCATGCCTTCGTAATCCGGCAGCTTCTCGAAGCCACTGCCCTCAACATGACTATAATTAGCTGCCTCCAGTACAATTTCTTGATCAGGTCTGGAAGCCCCCTCATGTTCGGTTAAATAGGATACGTATTTATGCTCATTAAAAGCCGCTGTCTCCACTGTAGCCGTTGTTTCATTGGGGACTTGCTCCACTGCGGACGTTGCTTGCGCACTTGCATCTACCTGTACATTTAAGCCTGCCGGAAGCGTGATCAACAATGCCATTGCAGCAAGCGTTATATTCTTGGCTATTTTGGATTGACGCATTTTACTTATCACCAGAAGTCCTCCTTACAAGCGCAAGCGGTTATCCCCCTTTTACGGGAGAGCTTACGTGCTGTGGTGAAATCTTATATTCATACAACAGGGGGAGTCGCCAAGACATCCCCCTGTTCTTATGACGATACGAACCGCTTCTGTTACTTGCCTAGCTTGGCAATGGAAGCCTCCGCCTCTGGCTTATATTTCTCGGCTGTTGCTGTAACCGATTGATTGTTTACAATAATGTCCTTCATGAAATTGGTGGTCGGGAATTCCGGGTAAGCGGTTTCCAAAAGAATCTGGCCTGTGTTGTTGATATGCTCATGCATCATAGCTACATCTTCTTCATGAGTGTAGATGCTTTCAAGCCACTCTTGGCTCGGGAAATCTCCAGTTTGAGTAATATCATAGGTATCTTCGAAAGCCTGGTAGACAGCCTGTGGATCTTTTACACCTTTAGGAATGAAAAATGCATTTTTGCCGTTATCAGCATAGGTAAGTTCAGGAGATCCTGAGGGTCCATTCGGGAACGGAACAACACCGAAGTCGAAAGTCAAATCTCCCAAATTCCAAATCGGAGCCGGGAACATCGCTACATCGCCATCTTTGAAGGTATTGAATTCGTCATAGCCAACTTTGTCTGAGCCTTTGACTTTGACAACGTTTTCAACGTTGTACAAACGGTTTATAAATTCAGCGGTTTCAATGACTTTGGGATCAGTCAGACCTTGTGTACCTGTGGCTTCATCCACAATCTTCCCACCGTTAGCTGCGGAGAAGTTACGCAGGATATCGATAGCCCAGCCCGAGAATCCATAAGTGTCGATTTTACCGTCATTATTCGTATCCTTAGTGGCTTGTTTGGCGACTTCGATGAATTTATCCCAATTCCATTGTCCACTGGCATAAAGCTCCTGCAAATCGGGAAGCCCCAGTTTTTTGAACAAATCGCGGTTGTAATGGATGCCCGCACCACCGACGCCGGGTTCAGCGAAGGCATAGTCCTCGTTTGCGATTTGAGGTGCCTTAACCAATAGATTAGCTTCATTGTTGATATTGGAAGCGGCTGTAGTATATTCGCTAACTTTCAGCAGTTGTCCCTTGAGGATTGCAGGCCATGCGGAGTTGTACTCCATAATGACGATATCGGCAAAGGGTTCACCCGTAAGTGCGGTAGCCGTGAATTTAGGCATGAACTCTTGGAAGGGAACGTTTACAAATTCGAACTTGCAGTTATACTTTTTCTCTACTTCAGCAATTTTAGCAAGCCGTTCCTTCTCGGAGGCTGAATTGCCCGCAGGCTTCAGATCCCACCAAGCCGCTACCTTAATTACACGTCCGCCCATGTCAACCGGTGCTGCCGTTGCTTCTGCTGTTGCTTCTACCGCCGCTTCTGTAGCAGCAGGCTCAGTAGTCGCATTTGCTTTTGTATTGTTGGCAGCATTGTTTCCGCCACTGCAGGCTGTAAGTAAAAAAACAAAACATAATAATAAAACTGAATACCCCTTTATCTTTCTCATTCGTCAAACCTCCCGTTAATGATATGAATACGCTAGTGCTGTCCCCTTCTGGATAAAGCGCTTACACGACTGCATAAAAAAATAACAGAAGCACAATTTCCTTCGTTTGTTTGGAACACCACCTTTATTTGTTATTGTATTTTGTTTTTCTTAACATAACAAATATTACCACCACCCAAGAAAACGGTCAATCATTTTTTATCCATAATCTCACTTTTTCCATGAAATAGGACAAGTTATATCGCAAATAAGTCATTAGCTTGTACATTATAAATAATAATGTTATCTTTTACATAACAAAAATAACAATTTTTAAAAACACCAAGCAAAAATATAGTTCTAAAAAAAAATAACAAAACCATTCCAAAGGAAGCAAATAACCAGATTCAAAAAAACAAGTGTTAGTCACTCATTCTTCATGTAAAATTGTAATGTAATTGTCTTCGGGAATTACAAAATAATCTGATTAAAGTAGGATGATTTGTATGCGACGTAAAGTAACTATCCAATCCATAGCTGATTTTACGGGGCTGTCGAAATTTGCAGTGTCAAGGGCATTATCCGGCAAACCCGGAGTCAGTTCACAGACGAGAGATACGATATTCAAGGCCGCCGGACAGCTTGGTTACTTTAAAGACTCTAAGTCTGCGCAAACTCCAGGCGAGCTGGTCGATCTGGATACCCGCAAATGGTCTGGCACCGTTCTGGTTTTATTTCCAAACATCCGCTACCAGAACCCGGACTCTTTATATTGGGGACCGGTATTTAACGGCATCTCTTCCAGATTAAATCAGAGGGGCATTAACGTATTAACGTTAACGGAACCTAAAGACGACTCTATGTTCTCTCTACTTAACCCTGAAGCGATCATGGGTGTGATTACGGTAGGTTCCATTTCAACACCTATTCTGGTAGAGATTCGTAGTCTGGGCATTCCGATCATGATGGTGGATCACTCCGACCCCAGCTTTCATTGCGATTCCATCTTTACCGATAATCCGTCATGCATGAAAGAAATGATGAACTTTGTCATTAACAAGGGCTACAGGAACTATCAATTCCTTGGGAACATACGTGATGCCCATAGTTTTTATGAACGATTCCTTGTCTTTCGGGCAGCACTCGAAGATAACGATATCGAACTTAAGCAGATCTCCTCACTTAACGGACCCGAAATTGAAAACTTCAGGGAAACCTTCGCGGCTGCCATTACCGAACACGGGCTGCCCGAGGTCTTTGTATGCGCAAACGATATTTACGCCTTGTTCGCCATAGAGACATTCGAATTTATGGGCACGGCTATACCCGACACTTTGGTGTTTACCGGTTTTGATAATACACACCCTTCCATACCATTCCTGGCGACCGTTAATGTCAATAAGGAGCTGCTTGGTACAAGAGCTGTAGATCAGCTGCTGTGGAGAATCCTCAATCCAGGCACCAGTTATGAAAAAATACTTATACAGGCAGATGTGATCATTAGGGACTAACGAAGATAAGCCAAAATGCACCAGTGAGTTCACTTACGAATTTCACTAACCGGACAAACGACAAACAGCGGCAATCCTGGACTTCTCTTACCGTCCGGGGTTGCCGCCGTTTCTATATTCAAAGGCCTATAGCTTGCTTTATTTCACTTTCCCCATGAATTCCCTTAAATTCTGGACGATCTCTTTGGATCTGGTATGGTGCAAATAATGCCCGCCTTCAAGTGCCAGGACTTTTCCATGTACAGAATTTTTGATCTGCTCTTCATGCAGCGGTAGCCAGCCCTCAACCTCTGTATTATTCGCTTGTACAAAGAGAAGGAGAGGAAGATCCTTGGGGAATGACAAAGCTTGGGCTGCTTTAAAATTGGTCTGAAAATGTTTCATTTCATTCATGGTAGCGGCATTAGCGTAGTTTTTATTCGAAATCATTCTCATTTGTTCCTTAATTTGATCATCAAACGCCAGTCCGGCATAGGGGTCACCGCCCAGTTTCTTGAGCAATCTCATGAGACCTGATTTATCGAGGAATTTAAAGGTCCCGATGGGTGATTCATCATCCATGCCGCCTTGTGTTGGAACACTGCTGTCAATTCCGATAAATGCACTCACTTCGTCTGTGTACTTGTTCACATAATCCAGTCCGTAAATGCCCGCTATAGAATGGCCCATCAGCATGTACCGGTCAATATTAAGCTGATGTAACGCTTCATGAATTTCACTTACAATGTTCTCAGTGCTTCTTTCTTTGTCGGTTCCATCACTTAATCCATAACCAAACGGCTCAACCACCACTACTTTATAAAATGAAGACAGCTCATCTACCAGCGGCTTAAAATCAAGTGCAGGCGCACCCGTTCCATGACCCGGCAGCAGCACAACTGTTTCCTCGCCTGTTCCTTGAATCAGAACATTCATATTTTTCCCGTCTACAGGCACTAACTGACCATAGGGTTCTATTTTTCCTTGCTCCGATTTGTTGCTGATGATATTCACTACAAAAACAATGGCCAAAAACAGCCCTATTGCAATAATTAATGCGCCTATTGATTTAAGTATAATCCTAAGTGTTTTTTTCATACATACACCTGACCTCATTGGTTTATTGAGCTGCCTTAACGAACTGCTAAGAAAAGCTTATACAATGAAGATGTACTCCCCATGACGGCAATATGAACGGAGTATGAACAAGCCAAGAAAATGCTGCGGCATTACATGAACCTGACTTACCGGCCAGTGTTGTGATTGGCAGGGTGACAATGATGCTTGTGCCCCGGCCGGTTCACTTCCACCCAAATGTCGCCGCCTGCTAGGTTCCAAACCGCTGCCGGTACCCGCATTTGCGGCACAGCTCCTCTACGGCTTCCCTGCGGGAGAAGCCGTAGAACAGGTTGTTCGCCCGCTCGCCCTCGACAATCTCGGAGAAGGGCTTCTCATGGATGTTGCCGAGGTTGATGACACCCTCGCCATCAAGACAGCACGGCACGACCGTGCCGTCGACCAGCACCGCCGCCTGGCTGCGCAGCGCATGGCAGAAGCCTTTGCCGTCGTCCTCCGGCTCGTGCAGGGCAGGCCATCTGAACTCATGGTCCTGGTTGAGATAGATGCGCGGGGCGATTTTGACGCCGGTGCCCGGCATAACCTTCTCCTCAATCTTGAAATCCAGCTGAAACGCCTCCTCCAGCAAGGCCAGTGTCTCGCGGTTGCGGCTTCGTTCCAGATTGGTCAGGTTATCCTCCGTCAAATTCCATAGCCGGAAGGAGATGATCACACCCTGCGCAGAAACCTCGCGCACGAACGAAATGATCTCCCGGAGATAGCCCTCACGGTTCTCTGAGCCAGCATGTCCGTCGAAGCTGTGCAGCGAGAAGTTCATCTGCCTAAGCGCCGGCTTGCCGAGAATCTTCGGCCCCGCCTTATGGATCAGCGTGCCGTTGGTCGTTATGTTGACCTTGAAGCCTTTGACGTGGGCAGCGTCCAGCAGCTCGCCGATCTTCGGATGCAGCAGCGGCTCGCCTTTGACATGAAGATAGATATGACTGCTGTGCGGCTTGATCTCGTCCAGAATCGTATTAAAGGTGTCGAGCTTCATGAAATTCTTCTGCCGCTCCGTGGGCGGACAGAAGCTGCAGGCCAGGTTGCAGACGCTTGTAATCTCGATGTACACCTTTTTAAAAGTCTTCAAGTTCTGCTCCCCTTTTCCCTCTGTAATCCCAGCCGTTTCAACTATAGATCCGAGGCGTAGCGGAGGCCGATCTGTGCTCTGGCTTCCTCCATTACCTCCGCAACCGCGAGCGAATTGGCATGGCTGTTGGTGTTGCTCTCGCGGTGTCCATTCCTCAGCAGATGGATGAATTCCTGCACCTCATAATACATCGGTTCGAATACCTGCGGCAGCGTAAGCTCCTCGACCGTACCGTCGCGGTAATGAATTTTGACCTGATAGGGCTGGTTGATCTTGTCGATCACCATCGTTCCGTTCTCCCCCTGAATCTCGGCAGGCAAATAGGAATCGGCAATCTTGGAATGCATGACAACCGCATCCATATCGGCATAGCGCATAACCATACTCCCCTCCCCATCCACTCCGGAAGAGAGCATAATACCCGTAGCCTTAATCGAATCGGGCTTGCCAAACAATGCCACCAACGGATACAGACAATAAATGCCCAGATCCATAAGCGAGCCGTTCGAATATTCCGGATTAAAAGCATTCAGCACCGTTCCCTGACGGTATGCGTCATATCTCGACGAATATTGACAATAACTGGCGAAATACCGCCGCACTTGACCCAGCTTGTAAAGGTTGTCTCTAATAACGCCGAAATTCGGCATGAAGGTTGATTTCATCGCCTCCATCAGCAGCACATCATTGCGGTTGGCTGCTTCAATCATCGCCCTCAGCTCTGCGCTGTTGGAAGCGGCCGGTTTCTCACATATCACATGCTTGCCATGGTTCATGCACACCAGCGCCTGCTCGGCATGCATGGAATTGGGACTGGCGATATATATGGCGTCCACTTCGCCGCTGGAGACCATCTCCTCCAGATCGGTGTAAATGGCAGCTCCCGCATATTTGGCGGCAAAAGCGCGGCCCTTCTCTTCTGTGCGGGAATATACGGCTGTAAGGAGAAATTCCTCATTTTCCAGTCCGGCCTGAACAAAGCGGTCTGTAATCCAGTTGGTGCCTACGACCCCGAATCGAATTGTCATGATGATCCCGTCCTTTTTTTGTTCTCACTAAGCTCTATATGCTATTTTCTCACTGTCAGGGTGGTCATGTCCACTTTTAACGGCTAATTTCCGACAAATTCTGATAGGATCACTATGTAAAAAAAAGCACCTGCATAAATGCAGGCGCTTCTCCTCACAACACTTTTAAATTATATAATCGTCCAGCCTCCGTCAACGAACAACGTTTGCCCGGTAGTATAGCTGCAGGCATCCGAGGCAAAATACAGCACAGCTCCATTCAGCTCACCGGGATTTCCGGGACGGCCCATCGGGCATACGGCGTTGTACATTTTCAAAGCCTGCTCCGAAAAGAGCGTATTCTCCGTCATTTCACTCTTGAACAAGCTCGGTCCAATCGCATTGACAGTAATCCCGTGCTTCGCATAGGTTGCTGCCACACCCCGGGTCAGGTGAATCACTCCGCCCTTAGCCGCGTTATAGGAATGGGTAGGGATGGAAGCCGACGCGGTAAGCCCCAGCATAGAGGCGGTATTAACAATCCGGCCGTATTTCCGTTCCTTCATATGGCGGATAACATGTTTGGACATCAGGAACACGCCCTTCAGATCGGTATCAAGCACCCGGTCCCAGGCCTCCTCCTCCAGTGCTTCAATCGGCACGGAATCGACGATACCGGCGTTGTTCAGCAGGATATCAATTTTGCCGAACTCGGCCATCACCTTTTGAACCGCAGCAATAATCTGGTTTTCTTTGGTTACATCACATTCGATCGGGATAATCCGGCGTTCCGGATACTTCGCCGTGATCTTCTCAGCCACCGCCTTCAGCTTGTCATATCTTCTCGCCAATATCGCCACATCAGCCCCTTGATCCGCGAGCATTTCCGCAAACTCCACACCGATCCCGCTGGATGCGCCTGACACGATTGCCGTTTTCCCCGTTAAGTCAAAAAGATTGTTCATCGTAAACCCTCCTAATAGTTTTGTAAGCCTGTTCTGATAATGCCGTGTTCTCGACTTATATAGACGATGGGGTATGTTCCGGCTGCAGCTTGTTCTCCCACCAGTCCCAGCGGAGATAGCAATAAGGCAAGAACTCCATCGGATTGAGTTGTTCCAGCACTTTGCCTTTTTCCAGCACATTCGTGCTGACGGTATAGACCGCTCCCAGCATGTTCACGACTTCAAGCTCGCTCCATGGATCATGCTCAGACTCCTGGAAGGTAATCGAAGCTTCGGCAGCCTTATACACCTTGACGTCACTGACCAGCCGCTGGGTCACCAGCGTAGGCATCAGATCAAAGCCGCTTCCGTCAACCGCATTGGCATACTTGATGTTGTATAAAGGAATGTCTTTGCCGTAATACTCCTCCAGAATCCCTCCGGCCTTGCCGTCATTGAAGCGGTCCTCCATAGTGGCCTTTATGTTGAAAAAGTCAACGCCATGCCGGCTGATCGCCCCTTCGAAGGTACGTTCCGAGCTGTTCATACGGATATCGGCCATCTTCTTAGGCAGGCCGCAGACCTCGCGGCCCATCGCCATACCGATATCGCTTGTAATCGGCATGGACAGACAGTAGTTGCCCAGCTGTCCGTTATAGTCGGCCAGCACGAACAATCCGGCTTCACGGTAAGGCGGGCAGAAGTTCGTTGCCGGATAGTCGGCCACAAACGCATTGACGAGCGGACGGCTGGCAGGCTTCAGCGGCTTCGGCAGCAGGCGTTCGATAATTTCCGGTTTCGTCTCCCAATACACCGTAAGCATCTCTGCATCATAGAAGGTAGTCGGTCTGCCTCCATACTTCTTGATATCCGCAAAACTTTTCACAAAACTCCCCATCATTGAATCCTCCTTTATTTAGTATCAATTCAGTACAAAAGCTGTCTCGAAGCCGGACTGAATCGCCTGCCCGATTCTGCCGGGCTTGCCGGCATCGCCAATGACCTTCACCTTCGGCAGGGCCAGCTTGAGCTCTTCCGTGAATGAACGCTCAGGTGCAACTCCAATGGACAGCACTACGGCATCTGCTTCCCTCACTGAGGTTTCACCCGTGGTGCTGTTCTCCAGCACAATGGCCCCGTCCCGCACTTCTACCAGCTTCGTCGAAGCCAGCAGCTCCACGCCGCTCTTTTTCAGCCGGGTGACAATGTCAATCAGGTTCGGAAGATACGCATCCGGGCCAACCCGCGGCTGCATTTCCACTACCGTGACCTGATTGCCGAGGTCGGCCAGATATTCCGCCGTCTCCAGTCCGGTCATGCCCGAGCCGATCACTACCGCCCGCTTGTTCTTGATTACAGCAGCTCCGCTTAACACGTCGACAACCGTGCAGACCGCTGCCTTATCCACTCCCGGAATAGTAGGCACAATCGGCTGTGCCCCGGCAGCGATAAATACCGCATACGGATTCAGCGACTTCAGCTGCTCCAGCGTAGGCTTCGATGAAAGCCGGACATCCACATTCAGCTGCTCCAGCTGATGCTGCATATTGTCGATGAACCAGTTCAGCTTCTCCTTAAGCGGCGGGCGGCTGCCCAGCTCCACGCTGCCTCCCAGCACATCCCGCGCTTCGAACAGCACCGGCTTGAACTCCCGCAGCGCCAGAATCCGCGCAGCCTCCATGCCTGCCGGACCGCCGCCGATCACGGCCACAACCTTGCCGCCGCCATCCCGCGGCGGCTCGGCGAATTCAAGCTCCCGCCCTACCCGCGCATTGACGGCGCACTTAATGACCTTGCACTCCATCACTTCCTGGATACAGTACAGGCAGGAAATGCAGGTTCTGATCTCGGCTTCGCGGCCTTCTGCCGCCTTGTTCCCCCACTCCGGATCGGCCAGCTGGGCTCTGCCGAGCGCCACGAAATCCGTATTTCCTTCCTGGAGCAGGCTCTCGGCAAACTCCGGTTTGCGGATTACATCACAAGCAATTACCGGAATTTGAACGGCCTGCTTCATGGCTGCAGCAAGATGTTTTTTCCACCCTTGCGGATAGGAGATCGGCTCAATGATCGTATTGGACGACTCATAGGTGCCAGCGCTTACATTTATGCAGTCTACACCAAGCTGTTCCAGATGTTTCGCTGTGAGCAGCGCTTCTTCCAGCGTAATGCCCCCGGGCACAAACTCATCCCCGTCGATCCGTACGGATACCGGGTATCCGGCCCCGCAGGTCTGCTTGATACCTTGAACGATCTCACTCAGGAACATCATTCTGCCTTCCAGTGAACCGCCGTATTTGTCGGTCCGCAGGTTGGTCAGCGGGCTTAGAAACTGCCCGATCAGATACCCGTGGGCACCATGGATTTCCACACCGTCGATCCCTGCAGTCTGGGCGATAACCGCGCCGAATACGAATTTGCGCACCAGCCCTTCAACCTCTTCCGTAGTCAGCTCCCGGGGCATTTCGCCAATGGCAGATGACATGACTGCGCTTGGCGCCACAATCTGCTTGCCGCCAATCAGCCGCCCATGATTCTGCCGTCCGGGATGCTGCAGCTGGAGGAAGATTTTGCTGTCATGGCGGTGTACGGCTCTGGCCAGCTTCTCCAGCCGCGGAACGAACAACAGATCACTTGCATTCAGCTGGTTGGGGGTTCCCACACCCGTTTCGTTGTCCACCCGCGTAATCTCTGTAATAATCAGGCCGCAGCCGCCGGCGGCACGTTCTTCATAGAAAGCAATCATTTCGTCCGAGGCTTCGCCGCTGGCCGCTGCCAGTGACGTGCCCATCGCCGGCATTACAATCCGGTTCTTCAGGGTAAGACGTCCTATTTTTCCTGCTGCAAACAGTTTCTCATATTTCATCTGCTCAGCACCTCCACCTATAGTGTAAGGCTCCGGTTACTTTGTGAATATATTTACAAGCGCCAAAAATCACTTCTTTATAGTGCAAATTGCACTATGATAACAAGGGGGCGATACCAATGGATGTTACCTTAAATGAGCTGCAGCGTGAAAGAATCGAAGTTGAGCACTATACCGCATCTTTGTTCACAGCATACATTTCTGGCGCAGGCCTTTCGTCAATTGTGAACACAGCCGCAGGGCTGCTGGGAAATCCCGTGATTGTGTTTGACGCAAGCTTCAAGATTGTGGCCCACTCCGGCCAGGAAGATATCGACGATTATCTGTGGAACGAGAATATCCGCAAGGGCTACTGCTCTTATGACTTCATTGCGGCTGTGAACCGGATGGAAAGTGTAAGGCGGGGCAAACAAACGGATGCTGCGTATGAAGTTACCTGCGAGGAGACTGCCAATACCAAGCTGATCTCCAAAATAAAAGTAGGCGGCAAGCAAGTCGGCAACGTGCTGCTGCTCGGCTGCAAGAGCCCTTTCCGGCCTAGAGATCCCGAACTGCTGGCGATTGCCGCCACCATCCTTGCGGAAGAAATGGGCAAGAGCAGCTACTACCGCAACGCCAAAAATATTAAGGTGGAGGATTTCATCTGCGGACTGCTGGATCAGCAGCCACAGGACCCCGGCACTATCCGGGACCGGATGTTATCGGCAGGCCTAAAGTTCGGCACACAACTGCTTGTGCTGCTGTTCGATCTAACCCGCTATGAGGGATCGGGCCGTTATGACGATTATTTAAGAGAGCGTTTACAACAGCTTTTCCCCGGCAGTCCTTGCAGCTATTACGAGGGCCGGATCGTGATGATCCATGACGGAAACCTCTCCAAAGAGCTTGCCCGCAGCAGGCAGCTGCAGCAATTTCTGGACCAGACTGGCATCACCATAGGTCTCAGCAGCATGTTCTCCAGTCTGACCCAGTGCAGAATGCACTATCTGCAAGCCTTAAGCGCAATCCGCATCGGCCGGATTCTCTGCCCCGGGCAGCAGTTGACCTACTATGCCGATGTCCAGCTCTATGAGCTGCTTTCTGCCGAGGTGATGTCCGGCGAGGAGCAGGTGTACCGTCATCCGGAGCTGCTCAAGCTGCAGGAATACGATGCCGCCCATCAGTCCACCTTGTACCACACCTTCTTTGTTTATCTCAAAAATAACCGGAACATGCAGCTCGCTTCCGACGAGCTGTATGTTCACCGGAATACACTCAGATATAAATTGGATCATATCGCGAGACTACTGGATACCGATTTCTCCGATTCGGAAAAAATGCTGGCCTATTACGTCTCCTACAAAGTTGCTGATTTCTGCGAGAAAGCCAGGGAACAGCAGTTGGCAGCGGTGCTTGGCGTATAAAGGTAAAACGCAGCATGAGCAGATCACAGCCTTATGTGTACTTCGCCAAGTGGAAACGGCTTCGCCGTCCTCAAGAGGACGGTATCCGTTTCAGCGAGAAATAGAAGGATAATTTATAGCGTGAAGCATATAAATTCTTATATTTTAAGAACACCAAGAGCCCCCTTCTTCTGTTGAAGAAAGGGGCTCTTGGCGTTTATATGAATCAAAGGTGTCTAGTTCAGCCAGCAGCTGGCTTGTTTATCCGTAAAAAGCCTGCAGCTGCCGTACAATCTCCGCCTTGTCATGCTCGACTACCGTCATATGCTGCGGCTTCTCAAACAAGGCCGAAATCTGCGCCGGGAAGTCCTGCTTGATACCGGTCAGGGCAATCGCTTCGTCGAATTTGGCCGGATGCGCCGTTGCAAAGGTAATGGCCGTTTCTCCAGGACCGCTGAAGGCCTCATAAGCCGCGATGCCGCAGGCTGTATGCGGATCCAGCAGATAGCCGTATTCCTGCTCATATTTGCCGATGGTATCGAGGCATTGCTGGTTCTTGACCCCAAGCGCGGCAAAATCAGCCTGCACCTGGTTGAACAGCTCGCCGTCCACCGTAATTTTGCCGTCTGTTTGCAGCTGTGACATATATGCAGACAGCTTCACTGCATCTTCATCCAACAGATAATACAGATAACGTTCGAAATTGCTCGCCACCTGGATGTCCATCGACGGGCTGTAAGTGCCCGTAAAGCTGCCTGGCTTGTATTCGCCGGTCAGCACGAACCGTTCAAGAATGTTGTTTTCGTTGGTCGCGATAATCAGCTTGTTGATCGGCAGGCCCATCTTTTTAGCCAAATAGCCTGAAAAGATGTTGCCGAAGTTGCCGGAAGGCACGCTGATATTGATCTTCTTCTCGTCACTGCCTTCAATTTGCAGATAGGCATAGAAATAATAAACGGTCTGGGCCAGGATACGCACAAAGTTAATGGAGTTAATCGCCCGCAAATGATAACGCCCCTTGAAATCCAGATCTGCGAACAGCTCCTTAATTACCTTCTGGCAATCGTCGAAGTTGCCTTCTACGGACAGGTTCAGCACATTGCTGTCATCCACCGTCGTCATTTGCAGCTCCTGTACCTTGCTTACTTTGCCATGCGGATGCAGGATGCAGATCTTGATCCCTTCCTTGCCGCGAACGCCTTGAATGGCTGCCGCTCCGGTATCGCCCGAGGTTGCGCCGAGGATATGGATGATCTCGCCCCGCACCTTGGAGATATAGGAATACAGCTCACCCATAAACTGCAGCGCCACATCCTTGAAAGCAAACGTAGGACCATGAAACAGCTCCAGCACATGTAGCGAATCGTTAATCTTGCGTAGTGGCGTAACCTCCGGCGCACGGAAATTTCCGTAGCTGGTGTATACCATTTCTTTTAGATCGTCATAGGGAATTTCGTCGTTGGTATAGTAGGAGAAAATCTCCAGGAACAGCTCCTGGAAGCTGAGGCTTCTCCACTCTTCCAGCGTTTCCGGGGAAATCACCGGGATCTTAGAAGGGACCATCAGCCCTCCATCATCCGCAAGCCCCATCAGAACTGTATCAATAAAGCCTCTGGCTTCCACATTTCCTCTTGTGCTTATATACTCCATACCTGTCTCATCCTCCTGAACCCCTCTTTATTTAACCTATATAGTAACACGTTTAAGCGTTAAAGTCCGTTATTTATGTGTCAACTTTTGCGATAAAAAATCAGGGCTGAACCGGCTGCACTATTTATTCTGCAGCTGCTTCCAGACGGTTTTGTTGCTGTACTTCTTCTCTACGCTGACATCCTCGCCGAACCAGTCCGGGGCGGCGAAGCTTTCCGCTTCCTCCAGCGAATCAAATTCAACCTCAAGCACCGTAAGCTCCAACTGGGTGTAGAGATCAATTTCCACCGTAGTACCGTTCCATACGCCGGTAATCCGGGTTTTGACCAGCGGAATAGCCTTAACCGCATCAATCATCTGATTATAGATTCCTTCCGAGATGTAATATTCAATCTCCTGGCGGCTGATCCCTTTGCCATCCTTGAAGGTATGTGTAAAGGTAACCTCTCCTGAATCCAAATCGGTAATTTTGCGCACCCGCAGTTCCTGCCCGTCTTCAATCGCGAGATAGGTCTGATCTATGCTGTGCCGGGTGAGTACCGTAAGCTGTCCGTCCTCTATAAGCCGCTCCGGATATTCCGGCAGCAGAAACTTGCGTTCAATTTCCATAGCCATGCTGTTCGCTCTCTCCTCTTCCAGTTCCGCTTATATTTTATATTATTAATCATCATAGGGTCGTGTCATACGCAAGTCAATCGCAAAAGCCGAATCTTATGGGAAAAAGCCGGTGCGAGTAGCCAGCATATGCTTATGCTAAAACCATTTTTGCTGAGTCCGCGTTTCTGCCTGAAAGGTTGCTTATTGAGCTGGTACGGCTGTTGCTCCATAAAAGAATTAGAACCTTGCCACATCATAACTGCACTTCGTGCAACTAAAAAGGCGCATATCAGCGTTAATCAAAATATAATTGCACTTTGTACAGTTAAATATCGCCGATACCAGGAAAAGTAAGCTTACTGTCCTTTTTAAGTGTACGAAATGCAATTATCGCTGAAAATAGACCGCTGCAGCTCTTTTTAATTGCAGTAAATGCAATTATGTACTTCTGTGAGCTTGGCGCTGGTGAGCAGCCGCCGATTTTGAGCTATTATGAGCTAGGAGCTATATCAGCAGAGATGCCTCGTTGCAGCATACAGACGTTAGATTCAGTATTCACAAGAAGACGGGGCATCCCCTGCTGGGATACCCCGTCTTCTTGTCTCAATGACTTTACCGCTGCATCTAGCAGCGGCTACTCTTCCCCAAGCGGAAACAGCAGCGGTACCACCCGTCCGGCGCCGACATCAATCAGGCCGTGGTCCGTGATTTTGAGTGCAGGACTGACAGGGAGCGAATGGGTGCTGATCGACATAATCGGGTTGTAATGATTATAACCCAGCGATTCCATCGCCGTCCGCAGCGCGAGCACACGCTCAGCCGTCTCTGCAAGCGGTGCTTCGGTCAAAATACCGCCAACCGGCAGCTCCAGCAATGCGAGCACCTCGCCATCACATACGACGCAGAAGCCGCCTTGTGCAGCTATCACTCTATTCGCCGCCAGGATCATGTCCTCAGGGTTATGACCTACGACGAGCAGATTGTGATTGTCATGCGAATACGTAGTCGCAATGGCGCCGCGTTTAATCGTGTCGCCGCCGATCAGGCCGTAGGCGCGGTTGCCGTTTTTGCCATAACGCTCAAAGGTGGCAATCAGGCCATAGCCGCTTTCCTGCCACTGCAGCTGGCCGCCCTTAACCTCAGCCGCAGAGTGCTTCTCTTCGGTAAACGTGGACACGTTGTTGACCATCATCACCCGGCAGCCATAGCGGCCGTCCGCCAGCTCTGATGACACCGCGAAGTCGCTTGCAGCCAATGGAGCCAACTGCACGCTGCGGTAGAAATGGGCCGGGAACCGCGGCCCCCGCTCCGCCTGAGGCAGCGGCTGCATGCGGTCGTAGACCTGGGTGCCCCGTTTGTAGACCTTTTCGATAGCGAAGCTGGCCAGATCCGACAGCAGCACATAATCGGCGGCTTTGTTCGGGGCGATCACGCCGCGGTCAGCCATCTTCATCCGCCGGGCCGGGGTAAAGGTGGCCGCATAGACTGCATCCTCCGGTGCCATGCCCATGGCGATGGCTTTACGTACCAGATGGTCAAGGTGCCCGGTCTGCACCAGGGAATCGGTCATCACATCATCGGTCACGAAGCAGAAATGCTCGCTGACCGCATGGCTGATCAGATACTCCATCACATCCGGGGTCATCGATTTCTCCTGAATCTCAATGAACATCCCCGCTGCAATCCGTGCGGTCAGCCCTTCAATGCTCTGGTGGGTGTGATCCGAATCAATCCCGGCATAGATCAGGCGGTGCAGATCAAGGTCCAGCAGCTTCGGCGTATGCCCCTCGATGACAAGACCGGGATAACGGCTGCGGACATGCTGGATGATACGGTTGCTTTTGCAATCAGGGTCGCGGATGACATCAACATAATTCATCACTTCGCCCAGACAGATCATCTGCTCCGTCTCCATCAGCTCGTCGATATCGGCAATTTCAATCGAGCCGCCCGTCGTCTCCAGCGGAGTCGCCGGCACCGAGCTTGGAATCGCGTAGAACATGTCCACCTGACAGTCCCGGCTGGCCCGGATCATCTCATGTACACCCTCTACGCCGAATACATTGGCCATTTCATGCGGTTCTGGAACAATTGTAGTTACCCCATGCTGCAGAATACCGTAAGAGAAGGTCTCCGGCGTAATCATTGTGCTCTCGATATGCAGATGGATATCAATCAGGCCTGGCACCATATACCGGCCTTCCGCCTGAATGACTTCCCCAGCTGTGAACGTCTCCGCGCCGAGCGCCCCCACATAGAGGAAACGCCCCTCCTTCACGGCGACATTCGCCGTCTCGAACCGTTTATAGTAACTGTTGTACACTTTAGCGTTCAGTATAAGTTGATCTGTAATCATCATGTATGCTCCTTATGAAGCGCTACTGCACCAGCACCAGCTTCTCTTTTGGAAAATAAACCGTAACCTGCTGTCCTTGAATGAAAGGCTGCTCCATTTCCTGATTAACGGTGAATACACCCAGCTCCGTCTCCACCTGGTATTGATAGCTGCGGCCGAGATACGTGCTGATCTGCACCGTGCCAGGCAGTGTGTTGCCGGCGGCGTTTGGATCAGGCGCAGTGCCGAGCAGCTGCAGATCGTCAGGGCGGATGGCACCAAGTAATCCGGTATTGCCTTCCCCACCCGGCCGTTTGGCTGCCAGGAACTTCAGCGCTCCCCGGCTGAGCTCGATATCCGCTCCCTCGTCATTCCTGCCCTCAAAGGAAATGAAGTTTCCGAACCCGATAAACCGGGCCACAAATTCACTGGCCGGGTACTTGAAGATCGCCGATGGCTTGTCGAGCTGCTCGATCTTGCCATTATTCATCACGGCTACCTGATCGGAGATGGAGAAGCATTCCTCCTGGTCATGGGAGACATAGACGGTCGTAATGCCCAGCTCCTGCTGGATGCGGCGGATTTCCACCCGCATGTTCACCCGCAGATTGGCATCGAGGTTGCTGAGCGGCTCGTCGAACAAGAGCAGGTCCGGCTCGATGACCAGCGCTCTGGCAATCGCTACCCGTTGGCGTTGTCCGCCGGAAAGGGCAGCGGGCAGTCTTTTCTCAAAGCCGCCAAGGCTGACAATTTCCAGCATCCGGGTAACCCGCTTCTTAACCTCCGCTTCCTTCAGCTTGCGCAGCCGGAGGCCGAACGCCACATTGTCATAGACTGACAGGTGCGGGAACAGCGCGTAGCTCTGAAACACAAAGCCGAAATTCCGCTTTTCCACGGGGATCTTGGTATAGTCCTTCCCGCCGAACATGAATGCTCCTGATTGCGCGTTCAGAAAACCGGCGATCAGCCGCAGTGTGGTCGTTTTGCCGCAGCCGCTGGGGCCGAGCAGCGAGAGAAGTTGCCCCTTGGCCAGCGACAGATTGAAATCCTCCAGGATCAAACGGTTGTCATACGCAACCGATACATGATCAAGACTTAATAGTGACATTGCGTTATGCCTCCGTTTATCGTTTGGTAAAATAAGCGAATCCCATCAGACGCTCAATGACGAACATCAGCGCCGCCGTCAGCACCATCAGAATGACTGAAATCGCGGCAATGGTGGGATCGAAGTAATTTTGCACATAGGTCAGCATTTGAATCGGCAGGGTACTGATCCCCGGACCGGTCATGAACACGGAAATGTCCACATTGTTGAAGGATTCCAGAAAAGCGATCAGAATGGCCGCCAGAATACCGGAACGGATATTGGGCAGGACCACTTTAAAGAATGTGTACAATCTGGAAGCCCCCAGGCTCTGCGCCGCTTCTTCCACAGCGAAATCGAAATTCTCCAGACTCGAGGCAATCACCCGGATAATAAAAGGCAGCATGATTACCGTATGTCCGATTAACAGTCCGGCTACAATTGGCAGCCCGTATACTACAATCAGGTAGCGCAGCAGCGTGAAGCCCAGAACAATGCCGGGAATCAGGACGGGGGACAGAAAAATCGCATTCAGCGTATCCCGCCCGCGGAACCGGTATCTGCTCAGCGCGTAGGCCGCAGGCACACCCAGGAGAAGCGCCAGCAGATTGCCGAGCAGCGAGATCACAATCGAGGTCTTGAAGGTCTCCATGAACGCGCTGACCTCGAAGATATTTTTGTACCACTTCAATGAAAAGCCCTCAGGGGGGAATTTCAGGACTGTGCCCGGCTCAAAGGAAGTAACGGAAATGATGATGAGCGGACCCAGCAGAAAAATAAAGACCAACAGCGTATACAGCGACAGCGCGCGGTTTCCTTCCTTCATGTTCTCACCCCTTCGGATTTAATCGGTTGGCCCAGACGTTCATCAGCCCCACGACCACAAATGTAATGACGATCATAATTACGGCAATAACCGAAGCCGCCTGCCAGTCATTCAGCGTCATGGCATTCTGGTACAGGAAGGTGGAGACCACCCGTTCCTTACCGCCGAGCAGCGCCGGCGTGGTATAGGCCGTCAGACTGCCGACGAAGACGAGAATTCCGCCGATGATCAGCCCCGGCACTGTCAGCGGGAAGGTGATTTTGCGGAACGCCGCAAACGGAGAGGCGCCCAGACTGCGCGCCGCCCGGACCAGCTCATGGTCCAGATTCTCCATGACCCCCAGCAGTGTGATGATGATCAGCGGCAGGAATAAATGCACCAGCCCGATCATCATTGCCGTAGGCGTATAGAGAATATCCAGGGGCTTCTCGATCAGCCCGGTGTTGACCAGGAAGGAGTTGATCAGCCCCTTTTTGCCGAGAATAATCATCCAGCTGAAGGAACGTACCACGGGACTGGTCAGCAGCGGGAAGATCGACAGCGCCAGCAGAAGGCTCTTCTTCCGTGCGCTTGCCCGCGAAATATAATAAGCCGCCGGATACCCGAGCAGCATGCAGACCAGCGTGGTCACGACACTTACCCGGAGCGTAGTCAGCAGGATGCGGTTAAAGTACCCGTCACGGAAAAAATGCAGATACCCTTCCAGCGTCAGCCTCCCATCCTGCACGAAAGTGGAGGCAATGGTCAGCGTGATCGGGACCAGCATGAAGGCCGCCAGGAACAAGAGGCCCGGCAGCAGCAGATACATTGCTCTTTTGTTCTTCATTTTCTAATGACTCCCGTCCTTCTTCGGCTCTTGATTCAAGCTATCAATGAAACACTCCAGAAAAGCGGCCGCGTCCACCTCCAGGCAGACAGCGGCATTTACCGGCTTGCCCAGCCGGTTCTGAAAATCGCAGACGGTCTGGCCGTCGCACAGCTCGCTGCGGGTCTCCACGTCCACATAATAATCGTGCACGGTGACGAACCCGCGGTTCAGTGCCACGCCAACCGCCAGCGGATCATGCAGGGCACAGGCCTGTACACCGTTGCGCTCATAATAACGCTCCCGGTAGCCGGAGGTGCTCTGCTCCACATAATCGCGGATCGCCGGAATGCGCAGCTTCGCAATGTCCTCCGCGCTAAGCAGCGCACGGCGGGTCACATCCAGCCCGACCAGCGTCAGCCGGGGGAACCCGGCAGCCAGCACCTGCTTCGCGGCCTCCGGATCGACGTACATGTTATATTCCGCCGTCGGCGTGATATTGCCGAAGCCCTGCACCACGCCGCCCATGACGATTACCTCGGCGGCATGCTGCGTAAGCTCCGGGCATTTCTGCAGCGCGCGCGCCAGATTGGTCAGCGGCGCGGTCATGATCAGCGTGATTTCGCCGGGCTGCGTCAGCACCTGGCGGATGATGAAGTCTTCCGCAGGCTCTGCTTCCGCCTGCTTTGTTACCGGCATATCACCCAATGCACCACCGATGCCATCCGCACCGTGCACACGGTGCTCAAAAATCGCTTCGCGGGCCAGCGGCTTGTCCGCTCCACGGTATACCGGAATCTGCCCGGACACGCCAAGCAGCTGGAGAATTTTACAGGTGTTCAGGCTTGCCTGATCCAGTGAGACGTTGCCGCTGACCGTGGTGATGCCAAGAATGTCGAGCTGTCCGCTCGTCACCGCCAGCATAATCGCCAGCGCGTCATCCACCCCTGTATCTACGTCCAGAATGACTTTTTTACGCCCCGTCATCCTTAGCCGCCAATCTCACGGTTGAAGCGGTCCGTCCACTCTGTAATGTGCTCGTTCACGAAGGACATATCCAGCTTGCGCAGCTTGCCGATGACATCCGGTCCGTACGTTACGCCCACAGCTTCTTCAGGTGTCAGCATTACGTTCATATTGACAGGGGAATCGACCTTCGCTTTGGCGGATGCCGCCTGCACTTCATCGCTCAGCTGCCAGTTGATGAATTCTTCGGCAAGCTCTTTATTGTTGCTGTCTTTGACGACGTTGACTGTATTCATTACGGCATAAGCACCTTCAGACGGTGCGATAAATTTGGCGTCAGGCACAGCAGCCTGCAGATCCTTGAAGTACATTTCCATAATCGGACCGCCGGCAATTTCCTCCTGGCCGAACATGTTCACATACTCGGAAGTCTGGCCGTAGTATTTAACAACATTACTGTCCAGCTCTTTCAGCTTCGTGAATGCTGTATCCTCGTTGAAGTCCGCATTGCCCGCCGCAAGAGATGCCGCATCTACAACCATTGGACCTGCTGTAGCTGTAATTGCCGGCATCGCCAGGTTTTTATCAAACTTCGTCCACAGATCGCTCCAGCCGGTTACGTCACCTTTAACCAGTGCCGGATTATAGGCAATTCCCAGGCGTCCGATCGTGTACGCAGGACCATATTCTGCACCCAGCGGGGCTTTGGCGATATCATAAAGGTTCTGGAGATTCGGAATCTTGCTGCTGTCGATCGTTTCGAACAACCCTTCATTAATTGCCTGCTGCGCATAATAGTCCGACAGATAAATGACATCCACATCGGAGCTGCCTTGACGGATTTTATTCAGACGCTCGGCGTTGTTGCCGATTTCCACCACGATTTTCACATTGTGCTCTTTCTCAAACGGCGCATAGACCGATTCCTTGAAGAAATCTTCCGAAAAGCCCCAGGTGGAGACAACCAGTTCCGTAGGCTCGCCCGATTGTGCCGCTTCGGGTGCAGCTGCGTTATTAGTTCCTGTGTTGTTCGTCGAGGTATTGTTGCCGCAAGCAGCAAGCACAGCAGTCAGTGTAAGGGCAAGGCCCGCATTCATTATTTTTTTCATTAGTAAATAACCTCCCAAGTGTAATATGCTGTACAAATCCAGTCTTCATCCTATAGTTGCGGCAATTTCAGTTCTCTTCATTCCAGTGATCTTCTGGCGGAAAACGGTTTGGCAGCACCTCCTGCTGGTAGTAAAATCTTGATTCCCCTTATTTTTTCATAAAAAAAAGAAAAGCATTCTTGTAGGAACAAGAACACTTTTCTTTGTATAAACAAAGCAAAGAGCTACCCGTAATAGAAGGACGGTCTTCGCTTAAGATAGATCAAAAACGAAAATCCGCGGATATCATATTGAATCTGTCATTCTCCGGCCAATATCATATTCGTAAAGGCCCACCCCGTCGGTGCGTCGTAATCCCTGAGCAGAACCTCAATCGTTAATCCCATTTCTGCTTCAAGTCTTTCCTTGAATCTCTTCTTAAACAGCAGTGACATCCGAAAATCTACTTCCTGCTTAAGTTCAGGCGCCTCGCCTTCCAGGGCGGTCGACCGGGGAGATCTGCGGTGCTTGGCGTGAAAGGTAATGACCCGCTGATCGACAGTAACGCGGAGCAGGGTCGTCCCGAAACCAAACAAATCCTTAGAGACCTCATTGTAGATCTGGCACATTTTCTTCTTCTGCTCGCTGTTTTCCAGTTCTGCCATGAAACCACCTTTGAAAACAGAATATCGTACAATTCCTTCGATAGCAATTGTTATTATACATAAATATCGCATTTTCGGCAACAAAAAAGCAATAACTCACATGAAAGTTACATTAAACACGAACAATTAGCGCTTTTCAGCGGATCAATGTTCAGAAAAATGTGCCGAATTCAGACGCACTTCTACCTCTCATTCCACCGCATTATTCCCCAAACAAAACAAAAGAAGCCAAGTCCTCCTGGCTTCTCCTGCTCTCCTAAATGCTAATTATGCTTGTGCCTTTAAGTGGAAACATCCGCTCACATAGTCCTGTTGGATGTCCGGCAGCGCCAGCCCGGCCTGCATCAGCCGGTCACCGCCGTATACTTCACCGCTGTCTGTAAGCGTGTAGTCATAGTCGGGGTTCAGGCCGCTGAGCAGCAGGCTGCGGCGTGGCGGGTAAGGCACGGCCATTACCCGGAAGTAATAGACCAGCGCCTCGCGCTGATCGTCCGAGACGAACATCCAGGCCGTCTCGTTGCCCTCGAACGGGCTCTGCAGCCGGTACAGATTGCCCTGCTGCACCAGGCCGCGAATTTCTTTATAATTAGCTACCTGCTCTTTCACCAGCTCCTTCTCCTCGTCCGTGAACTTCGTCAGGTCGAGCTCATAGCCGAAGTTGCCGGACATAGCGACATCCCCGCGGAAGGACAGCGGCGTGACGCGTCCAACCTGGTGATTCGGCACCGCCGAGACATGCGCGCCCATCGCACTGACCGGATACACCAGGCTGGTGCCGTACTGGATCTTCAGACGTTCCGCGGCGTCGGTGTCGTCGCTGGTCCAGGTCTGCGGCATATAGTAGAGCAGACCCGGATCGAAGCGGCCGCCGCCGCTGGAGCAGCTCTCGAAGAGAATATGCGGGAAGTCCGCCGTCAGGCGCTCGATCAGCTCATACAGCCCCAGCACATAGCGGTGGGCAGTTTCTCCCTGGCGCTCAGCCGGCAGGCAAGCCGAGCCGATCTCCGTCAGGTTGCGGTTCATGTCCCATTTGACATAAGCAACCGGCACGGTGGAGAAGATCTTGCTCAGCGCATCGTAGATGTACTCCCGGACCTCCGCACGGGTAAAGTCCAGCACCAGCTGCCAGCGGGCTTCGGTGCGGCGGCGTCCCGGCACATGGAGGCACCAGTCCGGATGCTCACGGTACAGCTCGCTGTCCGGCGAGATCATTTCCGGCTCCACCCACAGGCCGAACTGCATACCAAGGTCGTTGACCCGCTTCGCCACATCAGCCAGTCCGCCCGGCAGCTTACGCAGGTCCTCGGTCCAGTCGCCAAGCGAGGAGTTGTCGGAATCGCGCTTGCCGAACCAGCCGTCATCGAGCACAAACAGCTCGATGCCCAGCTTCGAACCTTCGGCGGCGATCTCCACCAGCTTGTCGGCATTGAAATTGAAATAGGTTGCCTCCCAGTTGTTCACCAGAATCGGCCGCTCCTTGTCGCGGTACATCCCCCTTACCAGACGGGTGCGGTACAGGCGGTGATAAATCCGTGACATGCCCCCAAGGCCTTCATTCGAGTAGACCATAACAACTTCAGGAGTCTGGAAGCTTTCTCCCGCAGCCAGATGCCAGGAGAAGTCAAAAGGGTTCAGCCCAATGCAGAGACGGGTCGAACCAAAGGCATCCACCTCCGCTTCAGCCGCAAACCCGCCGCTGTAGACCAGCGAGAAGCCGTATACCTCGCCATGGTGCTCGTCTGTACCCGGCTTGGCCAGCGCGGCAAACGGATTGTGCTGATGGCTGCTCATTCCACGGCGGGACTGGAGTGCGGTAGTACCCTGCTCCAGGCGTCTGCGGGTCAGATTCGCTTCCCGCGACCAGCCGCCGGAAAGGTAGATCAGATCAAACTGGCCGTCCTCCGGGAAATCGACGGAAGCGCTCAGCGCGCGCAGCAGGTCAAGCGGCGCCTGGCCGTCATTAACAAATTCTACCGAGCGGGCAATCACATCCGTGTCACGATATACGGTATAGCGTAAAATAACGTTCAGCGACGAGTAATCATCACGCAGCGTAATTTCCAGCGTATCTGCTTCTTCAGGGGACTCCACATACACGGAAGGAAGTCCGGCGAGCGTTGGCTTGCCCTGCAGTACACGGTATCCGGTGTACTGCAGCTCAGTAATCCGCGTGCCGTCCGCAAGCTTTACCTGATAAGCCGGCACACGGAAATCTCCCGTGCCGTACTGCGGGTATTCCTGCGGAAGCCGGTCCAGGCCGGTGCCCGCCCCGAGATGCGGCAGACCACCCAGATTGCCGTCATGGCGCAGCTTTTTACCCCAATAGACATGCATCGGATAGTTATTGAAGATGCCGATAATATAACTCATACCCTTGCTCTGTAAATGAAATATCCCCTTGTCTTCCTGTACCCAAATTGCCATGGTCCGGTTCCTTCTCTCTACTGTTTTTTACCCCAGGTAATCTTCCTTCACATAGTCAGCCATCGAATGAATCTCAAGCCCCTTTGGCGCTGCGGGAATGAAGTCCCGATCTCCATTGCCCCGCAGCATAAACTGCACCGTCTTCGGCTCACCCGGAAGCAGATCAAAGAAGTTATCCGAGAAGATACCTTCCTCTTCCGCCGTCAGGTACACCCCTCTGGCCAGCACATCGCTGCTGACCGCAAAGTCCAGGCTGCCCGGAATCTCGGTCACCGTAAGAACCGGCCGGTTCAGCTTGCTGTCCTTTGCCGCAGCGAAGTAATGCTCCTTGCGCTCCAGTAGGGAGCCATCCGCCAGCAGAGAAGCCACCAATACCACCTGCTTCGGATCGTTGCCCTGCAGCAGTTCCGCAGTCGGCACCGCGAAGACCACCGCCGCCGAATCGGCCTCCAGCTGGACCGGCTGTGTCCATTCACGCAATAGCAAGCCGCTGAAATCATACAGCCGGAGTACCAGTTCACCAGCCAGTGCCTTTTGAAGATCTGAAACGGCATGCACTTGCAGGTTCTCCCCATCCATCTCTTCAATAGAGAGCAGAATTTCCTGGAAGCTTTTGCGCACCGTATATTGCAGTGCCTTCCAGCGGCCGTAGTAATCCATGCCAGCCCAGGAAGCCACCGGCCAGCAGTCGTTCATCTGCCAGTACAGCGTTCCCATGCAATACGGCTTGTTTCTTCTGTGGCTTTCAATAGCGATTCTCATCGCCTCTGCCTGAAGAATCTGACTCATATACAGGAATGACCTGAAGTCCTTCGGCTGCGGCAGGTAGATGTCCATATACTCTTTAATGATCAGGTTGCCCCGTCCATTCTTCTGGTGAGCCAGCATCACTTCCGATTCCAGCTCCATATCCTCTTCCTCCGCGTAGCTCAGCACCGATTTTAGCTCAGGGAAGGACTGGAAGCCGTATTCGCTCATGAAGCGGCCTACCTTGACGTTATAGTTCTCAAAAGGCTCAATCCCGTGCCATACACCCCAGTAATGAATATCGCCCTCACCCATGATTCGCGTCGCATGCTGATCTTGATCAGTAGTAAGTTCACGAAGCGGAGAGGATGGCCAGTAATCAGCACCCGGATGATAAGCCGCTACCGCTTCCGGCAGAATCCGGTGGAAGATTTCTTCATAATAACCCCAGAGCGTCTCACGGATCTCAGCGCTGTAGCCTTCCTTCCAGCCCCAGCCCATGTTATCCTCATATTGCGACCAGGCGGAGTCAATCTCATTATTGCCGCACCATAGGGCGATGCTGGGATGATTGCGCAATCTGCGTACGTTGTATTCTGCTTCCTTCCGTACATTCTCAAGAAAAGGCTCATCTCCGGGGTACATGCTGCAGGCGAACATGAAATCCTGCCAGACCAGCAGCCCATACTCATCGCACAGCCGGTAAAAAACTTCCTCCTCATAAATTCCGCCGCCCCACACCCGCAGCATGTTCATGTTCGACTCTACTGCTGTGGCAATCTCGTGCCGGTAACGTTCCTCCGTTATTTCCGTGGTGAAGCTGTCGTTCGGAATATGGTTGGAGCCCTTTGCGAATACCGGGACGCCGTTCAGCTCAAACTGGAATGAAGCGCCCTTCGCATCAGGTTTGCGGATCAGCTTGATCTCCCGCAGCCCGGTAGTTACTTCTGCACTGGACCATACCGTAGCGCTATCCAGCAGCTCTGCCCGGAAGGTAGTTAAATGAGGCGTGCCCAGCCCATTGCACCACCATAACTCCGGCTGGTCAACGACAATATCCATCTCCACAGTGTGCTTGCCGGAAGGAACAGAAACCGCTTGCATCCATTCCTGTCCATTAGCAGTCGTGATCCGCAGCATTCCCTCGCAAGCTTGCGGAGCTTCAATCTCCACGACAGCTGTAAGCCGCGCCTCTTCCCGCTTAACTTCATTCTGGCGGATATAGAGATCCGTAATGGCTGCGGCATCCCGGCCTTGCAGCACCGCTTCCCGCCAGATTCCGCTGGTAAGAAATCTCGGGCCCCAGTCCCAGCCATAATGATAAGGCGCTTTGCGGGCAAACACGCTAATCCGCTGTTCTTGCAGTCCGCCCAGCTCTGATTGATCATTGGGCGCCGGCAGATCATACCCCAGCTGCGCCAGCTTCGGCAGGTCTTCCTTAACTACGGAACGGAATTTCACGAGAATTTCATTGTCACCGGCCACCAGCAGCCCTTTGACATTTACAGTCCAGGCCCGGAACATGTTGTCTGCTGAAAGCGCATGCACATTATTCACAAAAACATCGGCATAGGTGTCCAAGCCCGCAAAGACCAATTCCGTAATGGCCAGGCTCTGCCATTCTTCTTCCAGCCGAAGCTTGCTTCTGTACTCCCAGTCCTTCTTGTCGATCCATTGCAGCTCATGCTCGTTCTTTCCATAAAAGGGCTGCGAAATAAGCCCATTGTGGAGCAAATCCGTGTGCACCGTTCCCGGCACAACCGCCGGAAGCCACGTTTCATCACCGCAGGCTCTAAATTCCCAGTTTGTCAATTCAAGATGATATGATTTCATAAGTCCTCCCTATTTCAGCAAAATTCATTTGTTTCATTATATTTTGTTATCTTATTGTTAGCAACAAAGTAATTATAAACCCAGAAAGAAAACAAATAAAGACAATAAATAATAATTGAATACATTTAATGCTGGAATCAATGACGCTATAATGATAATGTAAACGCTAACATCAAAACGAAAAGGGGACAACGTAATGAGAAATAAGTTATTTTCGTTATTTTTTGTTATCACCATGACTTTCTCTTTATCTCTGACAGGCTGCGGATCGAACAATAATAACAACGCAGCTAAAGCCACAGATGAACCGGCTGCAACCAAAGCACCAGAGAATTCCGGCAGTGAAGCAACTACTGAGCCAGCAGCTGGAAGCGGTTCCGACATTAGCGGAAAGATTACCTTCCTGACCAACAGAACCGATATGATCGGCAAAGAGTATGACGAATATGTTAAACGCTTTAACGAGAAGTATCCGAACATAAAGGTCGAGTTCGAAGCTTCCCAAACGGACTACAACCAGCAAGCCAAGGTTAGAATGGCCAGTGGTGAGCTTCCCGATGTGATGTTCATTCCTTCCATTCCCAACTCCGATCTTCCGAAATATTTTGCTTCCCTGGACGATCTCGGCCTGAATGATCAGATCACCTTTAAAGATTTCAAATCCTTTGAAGGCAAGCTGTACGGAATTACCACAGGTAACTCCACCTCAGGCATTGTCTACAATAAAAAAGCCTTCGCCGATGCAGGCATCACCGAAATTCCTAAGACTTGGGATGAATTCCTTGCTGCCTGCGAAAAGCTTAAAGCCAAAGGTGTGATTCCGCTCGCTTCCAACTTCAAGGACAAGTGGCCGCTTAACGATTGGGTGTACTCTGTTCCCCGCGTGATTGCAGGCAACCCGGATTTCCCGAACGAAAAGCTGACCTCCGAAACACCTTTCACTATGGACAACGGCTACGGAAAATCACTCAACCTGCTTAGAGAGCTGAACGAAAAGGGCTATCTGGAAAAAGACATCAACTCCACCAACTGGGAACAATCGAAGAAGGATATTGCCTCAGGCAAATTCGCCATGTACTTCCTTGGCAATTGGGTCATCAATCAAGTTATCGGCGCCGGCACCACTTCCGACAACGTAGGTTTCTTCCCGCTTCCTTATGACAACTCGGGCACACTTACTGCACCGCTCAGCCCTGACTTCTTCTATGCTGTAGCCAAGGACAGCAAAAATCTGGATGCTGCCAAAGCGTTCGTGAAATGGATGATCGAGGATTCCGGTTATGAGGATTTTGCCGGATTTATCTCCCCGCTGAAAGGCAAAGAATCCAAGCTGACTCAACTGAAGGAATTCCAGGCGACCGGCGTTACCCTGCAAGAGGGTACAGTGGATGATGCCAAGGTAACAGAGATTACTAACAAGGCGCAGCTCGATCTGCCGGCTATGGCACAGGAGTTCGTCCTGGCCAAGGACCCGCAATCCGTCTTCGACAAATGGAACAAATCCTGGGCCAAAGCCAAAAAAGACCTCGGCTATTAATCTTAAGCAAGACCAGTAACGTTAGAGCCTAGCAATCCCCCGGCGCAAAATGGATTATCGCTTTCTCCGGATAATCCATTTTGTCGTCATTGACCAAAGCGCTATTCAGAAAGAAGGTTAAGCGATGTTCGGAACATTATCCTATAACAAACAAAAGCTCATTATCATTGTATCCTTCCTGCTGATTCCACTGCTCCTGCTGGCGACATTCACTTATTATCCGGCCATTAAACTGGTCTATTACAGCTTTACCAACTGGGACGGGTACAGCCCCGAGAAGCCTTGGGTCGGTCTGGACAATTACCGCGAGGTTTTTGGAAATCCTGATATTTTCAAGGTGTTCACCCATAACTTCGCCTACTTTGCGATGGGGATTGTCCAGAATATTGTCGCCATTTATTTCGCCGTCGTGCTGAACAGCAAGCTGCGGGGTAAAAACGGGTTCCGGATTATGCTCTTCCTGCCTTATATCATGAACGGTGTGGCCGTGGCCTTCATGTTCGGCTATGTGTTTGATACTACCAATGGTTCACTCAATATGTTCCTGAACAGCATCGGCCTAACCGGACTAGGACAGACCAGTTGGCTCGGTACTGAAGGACTGGTGAACTACTCGCTCGCTTCCACTGGCTTTTGGCGGTTCATGGGCTACAACATGGTCATTTACATTGCCTCGCTGCAGGCGATCCCGAAAGACATTTATGAAGCAGCCAAAATTGATGGTGCAGGCTCGTTTCAGACGCTGTGGAGAATTACGCTGCCGAATATGAAGCCCGTCATTCAATTGAATTTATTCCTGACCGTAACCGGCGCGCTGGAAGTGTTCGATCTGCCGTTCGTGCTGACGAAGGGCGGCCCGGCGGGTGCCAGCCAGACTTATGTTCAGCGGGTAGTGGATACCGCCTTTGCTTTTAATAACTACGGCCTAGCCTCAGCGATGAGCGTTATCCTGATCTTCATTGTCGTTGTCGTGCTCTTGCTGCAGCAACTGGTTCTTAACCGGGGAGGAGATAAGTAGCCATGGAACATTCCAAACTTAGCCTAAAAGACATTTTTAAATACTTCACGCTGCTTATCGGCGTATTCGTCGTACTCTTTCCGCCTTATGTCGTGGTGGTCAACGCCTTCAAATCAACCGAGGAATTCAACAGCAGCAGTTCCATGGCTCTGCCGCGCAGTTTCTTCAACTTCGATAACTTCGTGACTGTGTTTCAGCGCGGCGGACTGCTCAGCGGCTTCGGCAACGTACTGATTATTATCATTATTACATTGACCCTGAACATTCTGTTTGGGACAATGGTGGCATATGTACTGGGGCGGTTCTCTTTCAAGTTGAAGCCGATTGTATTTGGTGCTTACCTTGTGGCGACCATCATTCCAAGCATTACTACTCAGGTAGCGACCTTTGGCATCATCAAAAATATGGGCCTCTACAACACCTTGGGTGCTCCAATCGTACTTTATATCGGGGCAGACGTCATTCAGATCATCCTGTATTTGCAGTTCATCCGCAACATTCCCGTTGATCTCGATGAGAATGCGATGGTTGAGGGTGCCTCCCTGTTCAAAATCTACCGTTCGATCATCTTCCCGCTGCTTTCACCGGCAACAGCAACACTGATTATTTTGAAGACGATCAGCATCTACAATGACATGTACATCCCCTATCTATATATGCCAAAACAAAGCCTCGGCGTCGTTACCACCGTCCTCATGCGTTTTCAGGGGGTCAATACAGCCGATTGGAATTTGATCTGTGCAGCCATTCTGCTTATCCTGCTGCCGACAGTCATTCTTTACTTCTTCCTGCAGCGTTATATCTTTGAGGGGGTAACCAGCGGCGCCGTCAAATAGGGGGTACGGAAAGGAATAACCATAGTGGTCTCTTACATCCGGAGAATTGTTCGCAGCATGTGGCTGTTCCTGGCCAACCTGCCGATGGAGCGGAAGCTGATTGTCGTTTTTATTTTTCTGATTTCCCTGCCAATCACTTACGTCAGCTATCTTTCTTCACGCTCCACCTTCAACTCGGTGCTGTCAAGCTCTACAAAGAGTGCCGGGCAGATGGCAGACAGCGCTTCGGATACCATAGACCGGTATGTTGCCGATCTCAAGCGGTACACGGCGCTGCCGCTGTACAATACCGATGTTCAGTTCTACCTGGAGCAGCGTAATACCGATTGGGAAAAGAACACCAGCATGTCGATGTTCCTGAGCTATTTGAACCATACGAAAGAACAGATTATTGCCGTATACTTAGTGGACAAATACGGTTCCGTTTTTTTTGACAGGGCTCCCGGCATCAATGAATTGTTCCCGGCGGAACGGCTGGCGCAGTGGCAAAGCCTCACCGAGGGGGCCGGTGCAGCTCCGGTAGTCCAAGGCAGGCATACGATCCGTGTAAACTCCGGTGACCACAAAGAAGTGTTCAGTGTTTTGCGCACCATTACTTCGGTCAGCACGCTCAAAAATATCGGAATCCTTGTCTTCGACATTGACATCAACAACCTGTTCAAGGGGATCGTTGATCCTGTAAACGCCGTCACCCAGGGCAATACGCTGATCGTGGACGACAAGGGCGAATTAATGTACGACGGTGAGCATGTGGACGGCCAAGAGACCCCGAAACAGCGGGAACATGCACAGATGCTGCTGCAGAAAGTTACCGCTCCCAATGGCCACTTTCAAATCACTTTGGATGGCCTTGATGTTCTTGCAGTGTACAGGGTATCCCAGAAGACCGGTTGGACGACCATTGTTTCCATTCCGCTGGACCGCATCCTCTCTCCGGTGGAGAAGAACCGCAACCGGCTGATTTTCACTACTCTGTCGATTATTGCCTTCGCGCTCGTCGTTGCCACCTTTATTTCCTATGCACTGACCAAACCGCTGAAGTCGATGGTCCGTCTGATGAAGCAGGTGCAGCACGGCAATCTGGATGTCTGGCTGCATCCGAAATATAATGACGAAATCGGGATGCTCGGCAGCCACTTCAACCGGATGATTATCCGGGTTAAGGATCTGCTTCAGGAGGTCTCCCTTACGGAGAAACGCAAACAAAAGGCAGATATGCGGGCGCTGCAGGACCAGATTAACCCGCATTTTATTTACAATACGCTGGAATCCATCCGCATGCTGGCGGAGAGCAGTGATGACCCCCGCGTCGCGAAGCTCACCTATCTGCTCGGGCTGCAGATGCGTTACGGCATTGTCCGCAGTGAAGAAACCGTTACGATCCGTCATGAACTGGATCATGTGCGTAATTATTTGCATCTGCTGCAAATCCGCTTTCCGGATAAATTCCGGCTCAATATCCATGTGCCGGAGGAATTCCTGCCGCTGCCGGTGATCAAGCTGGTCTTTCAGCCGATTGTCGAGAATGCCGTTTTTCACGGGCTTGAACCTAAGGAGGGGCCGGGCACACTGAACATTACGGCTTGGGAGGAGGACGGTAAAACTGTATTTTGCGTCGAGGATGACGGAATAGGTATGGATGAGGATACCCTGCGCGCTTTGAACAACAGTCTGATGGGCGGGGCAGACGGTGAAATGTTCGGAATCGGTCTGCGAAATGTGAATGAGCGCATCCGTCTGCATTACGGCGGCTCCTTCGGATTACACGTGCAGAGTGAACTTGGCACAGGAACCCGTGTGACCTTAAGAATCGAGGATCTTTCGGACGATCACAGCGAAGAATAATATCAATCCAAAAAGGGGGACTCGGCTTGCTGCGTATTGCGATTGTAGATGATGAAGTTCTGATTCGCGAAGGTCTGGCACGAATGATCAGCAAAGAGAGCAGCACCTTCGTTGTCGCCGGCATTTATCCGGACGGCAAACATTTGCTTGATGCGCTTCCCTCGCTCCACATTGATGTTGTTATAACCGATATCCGTATGCCGCAAATCGACGGGCTGGAGCTGATCCGGCAGCTTAAAGCGAACCACCCCGGAATTCGCAGCCTGCTGATGAGCGGATTCGTTGAATTTAATTATGCCCGGGAAGCCATCCGCAGTTCAGCGGTAGATTATCTGCTCAAACCTATCAACAAAGAACAACTCTTCGAAGTGCTGTATAGTCTGGAGAAGGAGCAGAAGCTGTTGCGGGAAAAAGAAGAATGCCAGCGCACAGGCCTGCTGCACTCCCTGCTGCATATCGAAGAGCCCTCTGCCGTTCTTTTAAGCGGCCTTACCTTGCCCCAGCCTTATTTCACGGTCTATGTCCTTAAAGGAAGCTCCCGGGAAAAAGTCTGTGGAATTGCAGACAGTCTGCGGCAAGAGAAGGCGTTCCTCCTCGATACGCTGGAAGTGCAGAAAGGGCTGCAGGCATGGATCTGTTATTCCGCACAGCCGCTTACCCCTGAAGAATCACACGAAATCGGAGAGATTATCAGCATTGCAAGCAAGGGCCAGCGTCTCCATGCGGGGGCCAGCCGCTCCTACGATGATCCCGGCAAATTTAGAACAGCCTATCTTGAAGCCAAGCTCGCCTGCGATGCAGGGATTTATAGTCCGCTGCCGCTGCATTATGTTACGATTAAAGAGCTCCAGGCACCGGTGCAGGCTGTCTGTGATCCCTTCCCTCCATTCCGGGAACCGCTGATCCATGAGCTGCAGATTCTAAATGTGGCCGGGGTGCTGGAAGGGCTGCACAAGCTGTTCTCTGTGCTGGAGCTGCAGCAGGCTTATCCCGACTTGATCCTGCGCGCCTGCCGGCAGGTTGAAGATACTGCCCGCAAGGAGCTGCAGGAATTTGAAGCGGTCTACCGAAAAGACTGCAGCCAGCGGCTGGAGGAACAAATCGAAGCCTGCATGTCCTTTGCTGAAATTGAGGAACTCTTCGCCTCCTCCTTCTCGGCTACGCTGAACGAAATCCGCAAGCATCGGCTGGAGATGTCCGGTACCGCCGTTGAAACGGTCAAACGCTGGGTAGCGGCCCATTATAATCAGCATGCCGATTTGAACATGCTGGCCGGTATGGTATTTTTGACACCAAGCTATTTAAGCAAGCTGTTCAAGCAGGAGACCGGGCTGACTCTGACCGATTATGTGATTGAAATCCGCATCCGCAAAGCGAAGCAGCTGCTGAAGAATGCGCCGGATCTGAAGGTGCACGAAATCGGCACCGAAGTCGGCTATCCCGACCCTGCTTATTTCAACAAGCTGTTCAAGAAGGTTGTCGGTGTTACACCGAACGAATATAAACGCATTTCGCTCGTATAAGGAGAATGATACCTTGCATCCAGAGTTCCTGAACTCAGAGAACAACCCCGAAATCCAGGTGTACGAAACGACAGAATTATATGGCGAGAGAGGCAGATTCCGCGTACTGCAGTTTTCGGGAGACGCCATTCAGGGCGCCCTTGATCTGGACCACCCCCGGCGGGTGGTCTTTGAATATCCGCGGGCAATGATCCATCTAATGGAGGCTGGCGAACCTTATTTCGAAGATGTATTCCTGATTGGACATGGGATTGGAACGCTTGCCGGTTATTTTGCGGAGAAGCGCTTTAAAGTGGCCGAAGTGAATGCGGAGGTCGTGAAGCTGAGCCGGCAGCATTTTGGCTACAGCCAGGATAATGTCATTGTCGGGGACGGACGGCGCATTCTGGAGGGCGAGCCGGAACGCCGCTATGACTTCATTCTTCTGGATGCCTTCACCGCTGACGGCACTCCCCGGCATCTGGTCTCCAGCGAGTTCTTCGCCCTGGCCCGTTCCAAGCTGAACAGCCGCGGCTCCATCATCATGAACCTGATGGGCAGAAGCGAAAAGGACCGCATGATAGGGGCCATCCACACGACTTTAGCCGAGGAATTCGCCAATATCAAGGCCTTTGCCCTGCCTTCGGAAGGCACCGCCGACATCCGCAATATCATCATCATGGGCAGCGGCAAGCCGATCCGCTATCAAGCCCGGCAGATGGCCGGGTTTGTGGAAGTCACCCTTGGGCAGGGACATGTGATCCGGGACTAGGCATAGATAACCTATAAACAGAGGGTCTCCGTTGGGGAACCCCACAGCCTGATTAACCCTATCCCCTCACTGGGGTTCCTTGATGAAAAAACATCTGCCACCGTCCATCCCTGAATTTCCAGATTGAACTGCGCAGTGTCTCTCCACCCGTCTCTTCGTTCATGATCCGGTAGGTGGCCAGCACAGCCTCCCCGGATAACGGATGAAGTTCGAACCCGCTCAGGGTCATTCGGACCTCGCCCGCTCCTTCTTCGCCCATCAAGTCATGCTTATGCCATACCTTCCCGGAGCTTCCAAATTCAAAAAAATCGTCTGCCAGCAGTCGCGACAGTTCATCCGGCGAAGTGCGTACCTCGGTGTTCAGCAGCTTCTCTTCCAGTTCACAGATCTGTTTGGCCATTGCGTTCAGTTCCTTGTATCCTAAGCCTTTTTTTTCAAGCACTGTAATCCTTCTTTCTGCCACTATTCGTACCCGGCGAAATCTGGCCCTACAATACACCGTTCATTCCACCAAATATCCGACCAAAAACATTAAAATAGATCATGATAAAAGACAATATAAGGGCTATAGGCAGAATGGACAAAATTTGAATTTTGTTTTTCGGAATGGTAAGTAACAAAACAACTATCATTATTAGATATATCCCCATAAGCCATGGAATTAAATAGTAATGATGGTGAACGGGTAAGTAAGCGTTACGTAATTCAAACCCTTCTGACAGCAATACTGTGATTGGAAGGGCCGAAATAAGATTAGAAAACAATCCGCTCCCGCGTGCATACCACATAACATAAGCACAAACAGGAGATACCACCGCGCATAACCCCCAAAAAACAATTTCTCTTTCTGGGAAAAAATGCAGCACAAACAACAAATACCCATATACCAAGACGTCCTCCGAGATTGTCAAATATCGGGTTTATATTCGGATTATCCACAAGTTTTGCTGCTAACCCCAAAATAACTCCGATAATAATTGCCTTTACTATCGAAAAAACTTTTTGTTTTGCAGTGGATTTGTTCGCCGCTCTCATTCGATATTTCTCTTCCCGTTCGCAGATCTGTTTGTTCAGCGTGGATTTATTATCCATCGTTCGCTTCCTTCCTCGCCTTATCCCATTTCGACTTGAACTCCGAGATACTCCGGTAACGCTGATCCCGCTCCGGATGTACGGCCCGTAGTGCAACCTTGTACAGTTCCGGTCCCGCTTCCCATTTATCCCTGGAACGGTCACTTTCTCCACCCAGCAGTACAAAAGCAGTAGCCCCCATATTATATACATTGGTGATTTCGTCGATTGGGGCATCCAGAAGGTACTCTTCCGGTGATTTGAACCGTTTGGAGCCCCATAGCTGCTCTCCCATGCCGTTGAAGAAGGGCTTAGGCTGATAGAAATCAATATCGCAAATTGCTGTACGGTCCTTAGTGAAATCATAGAGAATGCTTCCGTCATAAAAATCTACAGCCACATATCCTTTAGACTCTATGTATTCATGAAAGCCAAAGATGACCTCCAGTGAATCCAGCCGTTTCTCCGTGGACAAGGCCCTATAGCGGTAAAAAGGCGATTCGGGATCACTATACTTTGCCGCTCCGCCAAAAGCCCAATGCGAATGCAGGCACTCGCCTTCCGTCCATTCAAAAACCACTGCATATCCCGTTTCCACAGGACCATGAGTTAACAACTGGATTAGCGACGGATGCCGCAGCTCCTCATAGAGAGGAACCGCCTGAATCAATCTTTCAACCGCTTCCGCAGGATCACCATGGAATTGCATCGTTTTCGCTCCGGCGAACTTCACAAAATACTTGCATCCGTCTTGCTCAACCCCAAAGCTGATATTTCCGGAATCCTGCTCATCAAACACGCGGAACACCCGCCCCATTGCCGTCAGCCAATCAAAAGAGTAGGCCTCCTGCAGTTGAAACGTAGCCTCGTCAATTACAAATCTATATCCGTTTCCACTCATCGTCTGCCTCCTGTGCATTTGCTCTTCCCTTAAGTTTCATCTGCTGCAATTCAGGAACTGAAGTACAGCTCCAGCATGGCAAAGCTCTGTTTCAGACTCAGGCTTCCATCCACCTCCAGCACTTTCAGCTTCCGTGCTTCAGCCTCCTCCTTCACTCTCGAGGCAAACAGGGCATCCCGCTTCATCCAATTGCGGAATGCGATCCCGGGGTTCTCAGTCTCCTGCAATATGTCATGAATCCACTCCCGCCTGCTGTAATGCTCCCATTGGAACTGTTCCGTAGGGACAATCCAGATGGCCCTGTGATTATTCTTCATCAGTGGAGCTACGAGCGGGGGCAGCAGCTGGTTTCCTTCCACCACAACCGCTTTCTCTCCCATGCGTGCCAAATCATGCAGTACAAATGAGAAGTCCTCTTCGAAGCATTCGATATATGTATTCAGTTGCTCCTCTATTTCCCTTGTATAAAAAGCCTCGTTCATCGTCAGCTTGGACACCCGGTGCATTGCAGGCTGCTGCTCCCGCGAAATCTGCTGCACATGCTCATGAAAGTGCTCATCGCAAGCATACAGCGCCAGCCCGTATTTATCAGCATACATTTTAGCCAGCGTGCTTTTGCCGGCACATGCCGAGCCGCCGATCCAGTAAATCTGTTGGTCCTGCATTGCTGATCCTCCCACTGCTCCAACTTAAGATTTTCCTCCCTGAAACAAATTGTTCAGTGCATTCAGCTGTTCTTTCTAAAGTTAAGTACTTCCGCTCTCTCCAGAGCCTCAAACTCCACACAGCCTTTATCTATATAATAGGAAATATGATACTTTTCGAAATGAATGCCCATCTTCGTCTGCTCTTGCTGCACAGAAAAACCAAACTCAAGAACTTCATCTATGATTTTTTTATAGTTGTAATAGATAAAATCCCATCTGGCTTTAACGTTCTCTTCGCTTCCTCGTACAAGGAAAACCGGTGAGTTCCGTTGCCGTGTAAAATATCGTAATACATGATCATATCCAAAGACCTGTCCTCAAAATTCAAAGTGTAGTCCTTATTCCCCATCAAAACTTGAATGTTATTTAAATGCTCTTCACTGGATACCTTACCCACAACCTTCATACATTCTTTAATAATATCAACAGCATAAACCGTCCCCCGGCCATTTAGAGCTCTTGATGCAGCAAAGGTGTAGTGTCCGAAGCCACAACCGTAGTCCAAAATTTCCGCATCTTCTGCAAGTCCTAAACCTTGAAATAAAGCAACCCCTTCTCCGTTCTCCCACTGTTTAACTTGTTCGTGAGTATTCATCATTGACCACCCAAAAAAATATATTAATTGCAATTTCCCAATTCATGCCCATCACACTTACTTATTCTTCCAACCACCTCCCTTATCCTTCTTCCCGTTTACCGCAGCTCCTCATCACTCTTCAATACAAAAACAGCCTTAGCCGCACACCCCGGACGGCAATTCCCCGTCTTATTTCCCATTCCTCCGCTTTTTTTGCTAAAATAGAAGGGTCGGCGCATTCTTCAGCTTGTAAGGCGCCAGTCACTGAAACGGAGGCATTACCTGTGGATTATATTATTCTGGACATCGAATTCAACGGCCGCAAATTTGCCAGCGAGCATCCTATGGAGGTCATTGAGATTGGAGCCGTCCGGTTAGACGCTTCATTGCAAGTTAAGGATGAGTTCTCAGCCTTAATTAAACCTATATACTTCTCCACCCTGAATTCGTTCATTAAGAAAAAAACCGGCATTCCCCAAGAGGATATCGACGTCGCCGACCGTTTCCCCAAGGTCATTACCGCCTTTAGAGCCTGGCTGGATCAGAGCAGTGACGGAGTGCTGCTTCTGACCTGGGGCGGTGAGGATATGAAGCGGATCATTCAGGATATCCGGATGCACAAAATGGATGATTCCTACTGGATGGCTGCAACCTATTTTGATCTCTTGAAGGGCGTGCTTCGTGCCCGCGGCCTCAGCAATGACATCAGCGTCGAAGGTGCGATGACCCTGTTCGAGCTTGAGCCTTCCGGTTCCGCACACCGGGCGCTGGACGATGCCAAGATGACCGCGGAGATTTTCCGCGCTGTCTTTAACGACCTGGATTTTGAGCGGTCCCAGCATTACAAGGACACCTTCTCCAACGCCAGAGAACGCAAGACAGTCAAGATCGCCATCAAGGCAATGATCTCACAAAAAATCGTTCCCACCTGGGAACTGGTCGCCGAACATTACTTCCCGGGTGAAGATGCGCTGGCGGATCCCCGGAAGCTGGCAGAGCTGCGGGAATATTTCACGGCACAGGTCGGCAAGAAATAATCCGGCTTCATGTGTAATACAAGGTTAGCAGCAGTTTCCTTAGTGGACATACTATAGGGAGCTGCTGTTTTTTTGAGCGATATTCCCCACAAAAAAGTGTTTGACATTGCCGTTGCGTGAAGGTGTAGAGTGATCTTGTAAGCAGCAAACCACAGCTTACAAGTGTGCAATTGGGTCCAATAATACTACGCTGAAACAAGTTATGGGAGGTACAGCCACTATGGAATACACGGTGCAGAAGCTGGGAGCTTTGGCGGGCATCAGTACGCGGACATTGCGCTATTACGATGAGGTTGGCATTCTCAAGCCGGCGAGAATCAACTCCTCGGGATACCGCATCTACGGCCAGGCCGAGGTCGACCGGCTGCAGCAGATTCTTTTTTACCGGGAACTGGGCTTAAGCCTCGAAGGGATCAAAGAAATCGTGACCGCACCGTCCTTTGACGGCACCCGGGCACTGCGGGAACACCATGACCAGCTGCTTCAGCGGAGAGAGCAATTGGATCAATTAATCGCAAACGTCGAAAAAACACTGGCCCAAAGTGAAGGGAGAATAACCATGAGCAATGAAGAGAAATTTGCAGGCTTTAAGCAAAAGCTGATTGACGATAATGAGCGTACGTACGGACAGGAAGCCCGCAGCAAATATGGGGAGGAGGCTGTAGAGAAGTCTAACCGCAAGCTGAAAAATATGACCGAAGAGCAGTATGCCGCCATCCAGCAGCTTGAAGCAGACATGTTCGCAGCCCTTGAGCAAGCGATGGAGGAAGGCGATTCCGCCAGCGAGCTGGCCCAGCAAGCCGCTGAGCTGCACCGCCAGTGGCTCACCTTCTACTGGGACACTTATACTAAAGAAGCTCACGCCCACGTCGCACAAATGTATGTGGATGACGAACGCTTTACCGCCTATTATGACAAGCGGCATCCGGGTCTGGCCGAGTTCCTAAGAGATGCTGTGCACGTCTATACAGGTACAAAGCAGTAGTCTTCCACTCCGCTTGTCCGGAGTGATACAGCAGTTGTATGATCTATAAAAGCGGGGCAGCCGATATCCGGCTGCCCCGCTTTTATAGAGTGTTAATTCCTCTGCATTTTCATGGATTCAATCATCATCGTCATCAGAATCTACATCCGTATACAGAACCTTCGCAGTATAGGCATCGACTCCCACTTCGGTCGTCACTTTGCCGTTTCTGATCTCCACTTCATATACGAAACTTCCATTGTCCCCATCAAGGTCAATTTCAGTAACTGTACCCTTTGCGGAGGCAGAAGCCGCTTCTGCCGCTTTAGCTGCACTGATCATCGTTCCGCTTTGTGATGTGGCTGCTGCGTAGTTGTCATCATCATCGTCATCGGTTTCTTTGCGCACGCTTAAGATTTTACCTGTGTAGGCATCAACCCGAACGTCAATTTCCTGGTGGTTATAACGGATCTCAACCTCGTAATACGAACCGCTGATTCTCTCCTTCAGATCAATGCTCTCTACTCGGCCTTGTGCTGACTTCAGCGCATACGCCTCTGCCTTGTCCACGCCAATCAGTGTCTTGCTTTGACTTTCTGAAGCAGTTGATCCTGCGGAAGCACCCTGAACCTCGTTGATGCTGTATGCACCCCCGAACAGAATGGCTGCCGCCGCTACACTGCTCCATAATTTCATCTTCATCATTTATTGCCGCCTCCTCATGTTCGATCTGTGCTGCTCATGTATTCAATATACACGGCCCAAATGAGAGAAAGGCGACAGTAACATTAGAAATTGATGAGAATTCTGCTTAAGGATGATCCTCATCCGGTTCTTCCCAAGCCACGGACATAATGTTTCCCGAGATCGCGTCCACCTGGACCACCGCTTCACGCCCATCCGTTGTATTCACTTCCACCAGATAAAAGGCTCCTGATTCGTTAATTTCGGTATCCACATCATCCAGTTCTCCCGGCACCTCCTGCAGCGCCAGCTTGACTGCCTCGTCTTCCGACACTGCGCGCGGAGCAGTCGGTGAAGGGGATGGCAAGGCGCTGCCGCCTGCCGGAGGGGCCGAAGAAGGCAATGGTGTGGGCCGGATCTCTGCGGAGGCCGCTGGCTCCAGCAGGACAATGGAAACAATCTCACCTGTTGACCCATCCAGTTCCAGCTCATAGAGACCCTGGCCGGTTTTCAGCTCCGCTACATAGTTGCCGGATTGCAGGGTCAGGTTCTCTACGCTGCCGGAGTACTCTTTCAGCACAGCCTGTTTCGCCTGTTCTTTCGTCAACAGCTGTGCGGATTCATTTGTGAATATTTTAAACGCAGCAATGGACAGAAGCAGCACGGCAGCAATAATGATGACGGCTTTGTATATAATTTTTTTGCTCTCAGGTTTCTTTATTTTCATTGTCTTCCCCTGCTCTCAGCCGCAATTCGGATCATAACCGATGTTCCGGCGCCTTCCACACTCTCCATGGACAGCTTGGCTCCAATGGCTTCGGCAATTTCCGCAGCGAGTGACAACCCCAGCCCTGCTCCTCCGCCCTGGCGGCCTCTTGCTTCATCTACTCTGTAGAAGCGGTCGAACACTCTGGGCAGCTCCCCGCTCGGAATCCCGATGCCCCGGTCAGTAATGACAATGTGACTCTCCTGCCCGGAGGCTCCAAGCGTGATGGTTATGGCTTCATCGCTGTATTTGCGGGCATTGTCCAAAAATATAAACAGCAGCTGTCGCAGCTTCGCTTCATCGCTGTACCCTTTGACCTCCCCCTGTGCATTGACAGTGACTTCCCTGCCATATGCATTGCGGAAGACTTTGGCCGATGCGGTGGCCAGCTCTTGCAGATCAACAACCTTCATGGACAGATCCCATTGTTCGTGGTGCTTTGCCAGCAGCAGCAGCTGCTCGGTCAGCTCTTTCATCCGAATCGCCTCGGAATGGATGGCTTCAACGGATTCATTGAACAATTCAGGATGGGTAAGTCCCCGCCTTTTGAGCAGGCTGGCGTAGCTTTCAATCACCGTCAGCGGGGTACGCAGCTCATGCGAGGCGTCGGACACGAATTTCTCCTGCTTCAAATAATTACTCTCCAGCAAAGCGATCATATCGTTGAACGTACGCCCCATTTCAACCAGCTCATCTCTCGATGTGTCTTCCAGCGTTAGTCTGCTAAATTTCCCGCTGTTCTTGATCTCCCGCATTGTAGCTGTCATTTGCACAATGGGACGCATAATCAGCCCGGACAGCACACGGCTGGAGAGCAGCAGCGGAAGCAGTGCAAAGGCGGTTGCCCCCGCCAGTACAACCCGCAGCACGCGGAGCGTATTCATCGTACTCTCCAGGCTTTTGGTCATTTGGACGTTCATCACGATCCCGTCTAACCAGATGACCGGAGTCGTCACGAAAGCATAGGAACGGCCATCCACCTTGATAATCTCACTAAGCTTGTCTTTATAATATACCGGCTTCAGCCGGCTGATCTCCTGTTCCGACGCCGAAGTCACGGGCGCCGGTCCGCTTCCGTCCGGAGCCAGCAGCCGGAGCATTCCCTCAATCGGCACGTACGCCCGGAGCAGCTCCGGGGCAGCCACACCGGCTCCAACTCTTCGCATATCGGCAGCGATTTTGGCAGTCTCGGCAGCGGCCTGATCCAGCTGATTATCTGTCGACAACCGGCTGAACATAAAGTAAATGACGAGGTTCATAATGACAAGGAGTACAGCAAACAGCACGCTGGAATAAAGATAAATTTTGCTCCGCAGCTTCATGGGGAGTCCTTCAGGACATACCCGATGCCCCGGACGGTATGAATAAGCTCGCTCTGATCCCCTTGGGTAAGTTTTTTACGGACATAACGGATATACACATCTACGACATTGGTATCACCGTAATAATCGTACCCCCAAACTGCGGTCATAATCTGCTCTCTATTCAGCACCTGGCGCTTGTTCTTCAGCAAGAACACCAGCAGATCGAACTCTCTCGGGGTGAGGTCAATCGTTCTGCCAGCCCGAACAACTTCACGCGTGGTTTCGTTCAGCTCAAGATCATCCGCTTTAAGCCAGCTGCCTGTCTCCTCAATGTTTCGGGTAGAGGCAAGCCGCAGCGCAGCGCGGACACGCGCCAGAAGCTCCTCAATTTGAAAGGGCTTGGTGATATAGTCATTTGCCCCAAGGTCAAGACCGGATACTTTGTCTTCCACCGAGCTTTTGGCAGTCAGCATCAGTACAGGGGTAAGCGCATCATTGACCCGGATACGGCGCAGCAGCTCAATTCCGCTGAACCCGGGAAGCATCACATCAAGCAGAAGGAGGTCCGGCTGCTGTGCCTGATAGATTTCAAGCGCCTGATGGCCGCTGCCCGCAATAAATACGCGATAGCCCTCGCATTCCAGCTCAATCTGCAGCAGCCGGGCGATTTTTTCTTCATCCTCCACGACCAGGATGGATTCCGTCATTGGCAGTTCTCCCTTTCTTCGTTCCGCAAGTGGATGATTTAACTACTTGGCTGCCTTCATTGTAGGGCATAATCAGGCGCCGATTCAAACCTGCCGCACTTTGAAGATGATTTATAGTGTGAACCATATATATGTTTAACTATTAACTATCCAAAAAAGGTGTTCCCGCCGTTTCACTGGCTTAGAACACCCCAATCTAATTGTTTCTATTGCTGCCGGACAATAAATGAACGGTTTTATAGGCTGTGGTGCAGCAGCTCCAGCACCTTCCGCAGCTCGGCAACCGCCACCTGTCCAGGGGCAGATGGCTTATGGGCCGCACCGAAGGTAAGCGCAGAGCCGAAGATTTCCCCGGCTAGGCGGCTGATTACGCCCTCTCCGGCCATGGACATCGTAATGATCGGACGGTCCGCATACTGCTCCTGCATCCGGTTTGTCGCAGCCAGCAGTGTCAGCACATCTGCCGCGCTGCATGGCATAACGGCGATCTTCGGCAGATCTCCGCCCAGCTCCTGAGCCTTGCGCAGCCGGGACACAATCTCCTCCTCGGGAGGTGTTCCCTGGAAATCATGGTTCGACACAATCACGAACACCCCGCAGTCATGCGCGGCAGCGATAAGCGCCTGCACATCAGCTTCCTCATTGAACAGCTCCACATCAATGATATCGACGAGTCCACTCGCGGCTGCAGCCTTATTCAGCCGGATATAATCCTCCGCGGCAATCTGCCGCTCCCCGCCTTCTCTGGCGCTGCGGAACGTGAAGATCAGCGGGAGGTCCGGAAGAATAACCTGGATCATTTCCAGCACTTCCGTAACTGCCTCAATATTGTCCACTCCGGTAAAAAAATCGCTCCGCCACTCCACCACATCCGGTGCCAGAGCTTTCAGTGCCTCCGCTTCTTCCTTCAGCTCCGTCAATGTTGCTCCGATCAGCGATACGCAAATCTTGGGCATCCCCTCGCCCAGAGTCACATTCTTAACCGTTACAGTGCCACTCATTTACTTCAGCTCCTCATCTATCCGATCTATATCTATCCCCGGCTTACCGTTCAGCTGCTTCTTTCAGGAACTGCTCGACCTTCGGCAGCTTCGGCAGCGACGGAATTGCCCCTTCTTTGCCTACAGCCAGCGCACCAACTGCATTGGCGAACCTCACTGCTTCTTCCAAGGCCACACCGCGGGTCAGTTGGTAAGCCAGCGCCCCGTTAAAGGAATCGCCTGCCGCAACCGTATCGACCGCCTGTACCGGGAATCCGGCAATATGCTGCGCGTTACCGGATTCATTCACGATCAGCGCCCCCTTGGAACCCAGAGTGACAATGACGTTCCGCACCCCTTTTCCCAGCAAAATACGCGCCGCCTGCTCAGCCGCCTCCGTACTGTTTACTTCAATGCCGGACAGGATTCCCGCTTCGGTTTCGTTCGGGGTCAGATATGTCACATGTCTCAACATTTCCTGGCTAAGCTCTCTGGCCGGAGCCGGATTCAGAATGACCGGAATGCCGTGGCGCTGCGCAATGGAGACCGCCTGTTCACACATTGGAAGATCCGTCTCCAGCTGCATCACGATCATTTCAGCTTCGCTGATTACATGCTCAAGCGCCTGAATATCTGCTGGGCCAAGTTCAATATTCGCTCCCGGCACAACAATAATCCGGTTCTCCCCTTCTCCATCGACCACAATTGAGGCGACGCCGGTAGCCTGCGAGTTACTCTGGGCAATATGCCTGACATCAATATGCTCCTGCCGCATAATCTCCAGCAGCTCACTGCCAAAAGCATCTCGGCCGACACTTCCGATCATGGCTACCTCGGCACCAAGACGCGCTGCGGCTACTGCCTGATTGGCGCCTTTTCCTCCCGGTGACAAGGCGAAGCCTTGTCCAAACAAAGTCTCCCCGGCTTCGGGGGCCCGGCTGGTGCGAACCACCATATCCATATTCAAACTTCCGATCACGACTATACTCAAGCTTTACACCACCATTAGTTATTTTGAACAATCGGGATTTACAACCTATACTTATCTTAAGCCGCTGCGGCTATAATTTGTCCGGTTTCGGTATAGAGCCTGATTATCCTTCCGGTCGGGACCATGCTGAACTGTCACTCTCACATCCATATAGCCCGCTTCAGCAGCAGCAATCACTCAAAGGGTGATATTGTCCCTTCCTTATCTTATGGCCTGAGGCCGTCTTTATCAAACTTTTCTGTTTAGTTTTTTCTTTAATCCTTACGTTTGTTCTTCACAAAAACTTCGTTGTGCTTTTTGACTGCAAGTGTGCTAGAATAGGTGTGCAATCGCTTCCAGGGGAGACTTCATCATTTTGAGCAAACGTTTGCACCTTAGTTTGAGCCTACAGCAATACCAGATTATAATCTAATTCGTATTAGGAGGCTTATCAAGTGAACGAGAAACAATTACCGTCAGTCGCTTATTTCAGCATGGAGTATGGCCTGCATTCCGATTTCAAAATGTACGCCGGAGGCCTGGGCATCCTGGCCGGAGATTACATCAAGGGCGCGAAGGATATCAACGCTCCTATCATTCCGATCGGGCTGAAGTGGAAGCAAGGGTACACGGATCAAAAGATTGATGCCCACGGCAATCCGTATGACTCCTATCACAACTATGTTTATGATTTTCTTGAAGATACAGGGGTTAAAGTAACAGTTAAAGTAAGAAAAATCGATGTTGTCTGTAAAGTGTGGAAGACTGAGCAGTTTGGCAACAACCCGCTGTACCTGCTGGACACGGATATTCCCGAGAACAGCGATGCCTGGATTACAGGACAATTGTACGGCTGGTTCGGCGAAGAGCGGATCGCTCAGGAAATCGTTCTTGGGATTGGCGGCGTTAAAGCGATGCGTGCACTGCAAATTCCGATTGATGTCTATCACTTCAATGAAGGACATGCGGCACTGGCCGCCATCGAGCTGATCCGTGAAAAAATGTCCGGCGGCAGCACCTTTGAGGAAGCCTGGAAAGCTACCCGTGAAGAGGTTGTGTTCACTACTCATACACCAATCAAGGAAGGCAATGAAACGCATCCGCTCGACCGCCTCGAGTATATGGGCGCATTCAATGGCTTAACCCGCGATCAAATGGAACGCATCGGTGGAGATCCTTTCAATATGACTGTAGCCGGTCTGCGGCTGTCGCGCATTTCCAATGCAGTGGCCCAGCTTCACGCTGATACGGCGAACAAAATGTGGAAGGAAGTTGCCGGCAGATCGGAGATCATCGGCATTACCAATGCCATTCATACCCCTACCTGGGTGGACGAACGGATTACCCGCACCTTTGAGGAAAACGGCGACCTTTGGGCCACGCATAAAGAAATTAAAAATGAGCTGGTCGGGTTCATCGAGGAACGCTCCGGCATCGCCCTGAATGCGGACAATCTGCTCATCGGCTTCTCCCGCCGCGCCGCTCCTTACAAACGCAGCGACCTGATTTTCTCCCAGCCTGAAATCATTGAGCCTTACCTGAAGGACGGCAAAATCCAAATCGTCTTCTCCGGCAAAGCCCATCCGCTGGATGACAACGGCAAAAAAATCGTCAGCAATCTCGTGGCAATGATGAAAAAATATCCGAAAAGTGTCGTTTTCCTGGAAAACTACGATATGACCATTGGAGCACAGCTGACCCGCGGCTCCGACATCTGGCTGAACAATCCGCGCAGACCGCTGGAAGCCAGCGGTACCTCCGGAATGAAAGCGGCTATGAACGGCGTCCTCAACTGCTCGATTCTGGATGGCTGGTGGCCGGAAGCTTGTATCGACGGCGAGAATGGCTGGCAGATTGGCGATGGCTTCGAGACCACCGATTTCGAAGTGCTCGACAAGCATGATAGCGATGCGCTTTACGACACCCTCTTGAACCGCGTGCTCCCTACCTTCTATGACAACCGGGAGAAATGGGTACAAATGATGCGCAAGAGCATCGAGACCACCCGTGTTGAATTCGCGAGCAAACGTATGCTGGATGAATATTACAGCAGAATGTATATCAAAGGCTAAGCTGCGTATTTTTCAGCGTCAATCATTAGCTATACTACTTCTCTGACGCCTTAGCCGCCTATCCTGCCTCTCCCCCTGCTCCCGTCCGCTGCTGCGGATGGGAGTTATTTGCGTACCTCTTTTCCCATTATCATGATTCCACCCATTTCCGCATATTGTTAATTAAAATCATTATAAAAAAGAATTGCTTTTCCCGTTATTTTTGTTATTATAGAACTTATACTAAATCTAATATCAAATCTATTACGAGGTGATTGTATTCATGAGTCAGAGCAATAACAAACTTACAACAAGCTGGGGTGCCCCTGTCGGAGACAACCAGAACTCAATGACCGCAGGCTCCCGTGGACCTACCTTGCTGCAGGATGTTCATCTGCTGGAGAAATTGGCCCACTTTAACAGGGAGCGTGTTCCTGAACGTGTTGTCCACGCCAAAGGAGCCGGTGCTCATGGATATTTTGAAGTCACTCAAGATTTGTCACAATACACCAAAGCAGCATTCCTGTCCGAAGTCGGCAAACGCACGCCAATGTTCATTCGCTTTTCCACCGTTGCCGGAGAGCTGGGCTCTTCCGATACGGTCCGCGATCCACGCGGGTTTGCAGTAAAGTTCTACACGGAAGAAGGAAATTATGATCTCGTCGGCAACAATACACCGGTCTTCTTCATTCGCGATGCGATCAAATTCCCGGATTTCATCCATACCCAGAAACGTCACCCGCAGACTCATTTGAAGAATCCGAATGCTGTTTGGGATTTTTGGTCTTTATCTCCTGAATCCCTGCATCAGGTTACCATTCTTATGTCCGACCGGGGCATCCCGGCTACACTCCGTCATATGCACGGGTTCGGCAGCCACACCTTCAAATGGGTGAATGCCGAAGGCAAGGCTGTCTGGGTGAAATACCATTTCAAAACTGAACAGGGCGTAAGAAATCTTGATGTAAACCTGGCGGCGCAAATTGCCGGGGAGAATCCGGATTATCATACAGAGGATTTGTTCAACGCAATTGATAAAGGAGATTTCCCGGCATGGAGACTGCATGTGCAGATTATGCCTGTAGAGGATGCCGACACGTACCGTTTCGACCCATTCGATGTGACCAAGGTATGGTCGCAGAAGGATTATCCATTAATTGAGGTTGGCCGTATGGTCCTGGACCGCAATCCGGAGAATTATTTCGCAGAAGTAGAGCAGGCTACCTTCTCTCCTGGTTCTTTTGTTCCGGGCATTGAAGCATCCCCCGACAAAATGCTGCAAGGCCGCCTATTCGCCTATGCCGATGCCCACCGCTACCGGGTAGGTGCGAATCATAACCAATTGCCGATCAACCGGCCTATTGCCGAGGTCAACAACAATCAGCGTGACGGTGCAATGAACTCCGGCAGCAATGGCGGCAGCTCTGTCTATTACGAACCTAACAGCTTCGGCGGAGCAACAGAATCTCCGCAGCATAAACCAGCTCCATACATTGTTTCCGGTCAGGCAGACAGTGTCCCTTATGATCACGATGATCATTATACACAAGCCGGCGACCTCTACCGGCTGCTGAGCGAAGAGGAACGTGCGCGCCTTGTCCGCAATATTGTCGGCGCCATGACTCCTGTGGAGTTCGACGAGATTAAAATCCGCCAGATCGGCCACTTTTACAAAGCCGATCCTGAATTCGGTCAGCGTATCGCCGAAGGTCTGGGATTGCCTGTACCTCTAGCTGAATAAAATATATGCAAAACCCCGGACCTTGAGGTTCGGGGTTTCTTGTTGCCCTAAAAATGACGGTGTTTAGATCAGGATCAAGAGGATACTGTACTCCTATTCCCTATAAATACTCATCCAATGCTCCAGCCGGTGCTTGAGCTCTACTCTGGCCGATGTCGGCTCCAGGATTTCCGCATTTGGCCCGTATTGCAATATCCACTTCATGAATTCTTTTTCATTGTTCACAGTCACTTCGAACAGCAGACTGCCATCCGGCTCATCGCTCATCCACGGATGAACGAACAGTTCCTCTTCCTTAATATAACGCGCAATCTCCGGCTGGAACCGCACCTTGAACTTTATGTTTTTATTGCCGCGGTCAATGGACCATGTATTTTTCAAATATTTCTTAATATTGAAGTTCCCCTTGTCGAAGCTCGCCTCCATTACCTCCACGTCCAGAAAACGGCTGATTCTGAAGGTTCGGATGGCCTTTTTAAGGTGGCAATACCCAATGAGGTAAAAGCGCTGATCACGCGGAATCAAATAATAGGGATCGATCTCACGTTCCGTTGTCGCATCGCGCGACTGCGAGTGATATACAGCTCGGATCCGCCGCTGCTCCAGAATCGCCCCTATAATCGGCTGGAGAAAATTCCGGCTTTCTTTACGATAAGCGGGTGTGCCCATCTGAATGATGTCGGCAATGTTCTCCAGAATCCCATTCTGCCTGGATTTCTCCTTCATATGTGTACCCATTACTTTGTCATAAGCTGTATGGAAACCCGGAGGGATTTTGTCCTCATTGAGTACAGAAGGTAAAAGAGAGAATGCCAACGCTTCCTAGACAAAAAAACACGAAGGAACTATCTTCCAACGTGTTCCTCAAGCTACTATTAATTAGTTTGCTTTCCCTTTGCGATTAGTTATTGATCAAATGTATTCTCAACTCTTTCAGATAAAGTAAAGTAAGCAGTCCAGATTAGATTTTTTATTACGGAAACGATCGTCACCATAATTAAAGGTTCACCTATATAATAATTGCCCGAATAATAACTCAGCCAACAATTTGCAATCGAAATTAGTGATATTACGATCAGGTATCCTCTAACCCAATGAATGGTCTGTTTCTTCTTAAAATAGAACAGAATTATTATGACGAGCAGCATCACAATGTCAAAAGGATTTTGCAAATATGCAAGCCAATGCGAAAAAACATATTCTGGCGATAACACCCAGCTTTTCTCTGTTACTTTCATTATTGATGAAAATTCATCCAAAACTAAATCCTTTGAAAATTTAATTATCACTATCATGAATCCCAGCCAAATGCTGATTTGAAAAAAAATGAGCCAGCCCCCAAAACCTTGGTGCCCATACGCTTTATGTATCTCCGTAATTGAATTTCGAATCCACCATTCCTTCGTCCCTTCAACTTTATTACTATCCCATGAAAAAATGGGCAATTATAACTTATAATCGGTTTATTGGAATTTATTATGTATAGTATTAAGTCGTTAATTTATATATGCATACGGATTGCAATAACCATAACGTTTTTATCGTATGATTCGCTGGGTAATATCCCACTCTAACTTTGCTAATTTCACTAGACTGTAGCTGCTGCATGACTCTTGAGCACACAGCACAAAAAAAGCCTTGCATATCGCAGGCTTTTTTTGTGGTTCATTCTGTTA
>NZ_JBOFBG010000034.1:0-79963 GCF_051594305.1 Paenibacillus sp. IHBB 3054
GACCCATCCATTTAAGGGAATTTGCATATACCCGCCTCCGTAGTAAATGGGCCCCATGGAAGCCTGCAGCTTGTTATAGATTGATATCCTGTTGAGAGTTGTTTTATTAAACAGCCTTCCTCCAAAGAAAGCCTTTACAAATATCATTAATTCATAAGCAGTAGTGACACAACCGCCACTTGCACGGCTGCTAATAACAAACTTAGGACGATGAAGGAGCTGATTCATATAATAGACTTGTGGTATATCATCGTTTTCGCTATCTGGAAGATATGTATTTACAAGCCCAAGCGGTTCGAAAATATACTTTTTATATGCATTTGATAATGTTAATTGGCTTTCAGCTTCAATAATTTCACCAAGTATATCAAAGTTTATATCTGCGTAGTAAGCTTTCCCTTTGCCTCGTGGCGCAAAATGTGGGCTCAGTTTCTTAACCCAGGCGATCATCTCACTAAAGGTGATATAAAAATCCTCTTTAATAACCCGCTCTTTTACACTGTCTTTACCCTCTTCATATACATCAGGCAGTCCACTTGTCTGAAACAGCAAATCCGATATTGTTAATTCAAAAGAGTAATCCTTACCTTTGTAAACATGAAGCCCGTTTAAAGTTTCAACTTCAAAATACTTTGAAATCTTTTCGTCTAATGACAGCTTCCCCTGCTCTACCAAAATCAAAATACAAGCAGTAGTAAATAACTTTGTGATACTCGCCATAAGCAAAGGTGAATTTAATTCCTTCCCGCCATAGCCTTTACTAAATGAGAAGTCCTCGTTTGTGCTTTCTATTAATAAAATTCCCTCATTGATTTTCTTTGAGCTTGTGAATTTATTGAATACCTTTTCAAATTTCTGCATTTTAATATTCGACATAATTTACGCCCCCATTATAATCCGTCTTTCTGTATGTATGGAGTATTCCAGCTAGATTCCAACAAGAGGATGTCCTTCTTATTCTATCCAAAGAGCTAATCGCAATGAGCTAGTCGTGTCAGATGAAATATTTAAAATGGCAAGCCGAACAAGCAGAACCGGATAAAATCAACCACGCCATGCGCAATCATCGCTGAAGTCACATCCCGCTTCCACTGCAAATAGGCAAAAGGCAGCCCGAAAATAACCGTGTACAGTATGACACTAACAAGACCCGAAATCACGCCTTGGCTCATAAAGGCCTCTGGCGTATGAATCAGCACATGCGGAATGACCATCATAAACCAGCAGGTAAACCGCTGCCCCTTCGTAGTAATTCTTCCTTGCAGCAGGCTGTAGCAAAAGGCAAAAAACAAGGTTCGCATAGCGATCTCTTCAAGAACTGCCGGACTCAGCGATACGAGAAAGCGTGACAGCGAAATCTGAAAATCCAGCTCATTATTGGAGAGCATCAGTCCCACATTTACAGCACCCAAAGCCAGCCCGAAGAGCAGCCCCCATATAATACTGCCCGTCACCCCGCCCTTTCCATTCCATCTCAATAATTGAACCGGACTCTCCCGATATACTGCAAATGTACTGAATACAGCAAGTGCAGCCATCACGGTAATCAGGAAGCTGCTGATAATGGAGTAGGCACTTCCTTGAAGATAGGACAAGGATACCAGCCCACCCAAAATCAACGAGATACAAATTTGCTTGGCCGACGGCAACCGATGCCGGAAAAGCAGAACAATCGAAAGGACCAGCGACCACACATCCATTACAAGCCACATCCGCTGTGTTGCATTAATATCCGATACCACACTCATATTCAAAATAAAGATAACGACAAATACGACAAACATGATCCATATGCCTCGAAGCGATTTACCCTTCATACTAGCCCTCCCGAACCCTATGTTGTTCCTCGGCCACCATCATATCGGAATAAGCCGCAGCTTGTCTGTGAGCTTAACAACATTAAAAACCCCGAAAAAACATAAATTCCCCAAACATACACTAAAGAAAATGGACCCTTGACTTTCCTATTATAGGATAGTTTATGATCGCTTTACATAACAAGTAAGGGAGTGGAATAATTGGAAGTTATTATAGTGAAGGAACTGAGTAAGATATTTAAAAATGGAAAAAAGGCTTTAAGCAATTTCAACTTAACTGTCTCACAAGGAGAAATATTTTCTCTGCTTGGCCAAAACGGGGCGGGAAAATCTACATTGATTAACATCCTTACCACTTTCATCTTACCAACTTCCGGTGAAGTTACAATTATGGGACATAATTTAAAGAATGAAAGCCAAAACATCCGAAACTGCATCTCCTGCGTCGCTCAACATACATCCATAGACAAACACATGTCACTTAAGGAGAATTTAGAATTTCAAGGCAGACTGTTCGGTCTAGGTTCTACCGCCATACACGCTCGCAGTGAAGAACTAATACAAGCCTTCCACCTAACAGAATATTGTGATTACAATGTATCCGAATATTCAGGAGGGGTGGCAAGACGGCTCGATATTGCAATGAGTATGATATCCCATCCAAAAGTTTTATTTTTAGATGAGCCGACCGTTGGCTTGGATATAGAATCAAGACAGATTTTGTGGCAAATGATTAAGACAATCCAAGAGAAGTTTAACACGACTATATTTTTGACAACTCATTATTTGGAAGAAGCTCAATTATTAAGCAACACAATTTGCATCATGAAAGACGGGCAACCTCTAATTCAAGGCAGCATGGAAGAACTTAGACAATATTTCAGCGAGCCTGTTATTAGAGTTGAGCTTAATACCGTTGATAACATTGCTGCTATTGTAGAACGTTTGAATGCTCAGAACTTTTTCAAACATATAAGAGTCGAGGAAAAGACATTATATATTTCTGTAGATGACAGCTCTGAAGGCTTTGCTACAACAAATTTATTATTAACCGAGAATAACATTGGGTTTTGTGCCATAGAAATTCAAAATCCTTCATTATCCGATATTTTCCTGAAATTCACTAGTAAGCCCATAAGAAATGAGCTTTTAAATGATTATACGGGGAGGAAGTAAAATGAGAACCTTCAGCATTGTCTTAAGAAATGTAAAATGGCGATTCAAAAATATGGAAACTATAATTATGACACTCATACAGCCGTTAATTTGGCTGCTATTATTTACAACGATATTCCAATCGGAAACGTATGTTGGAGATAATTATACGGCTTATACGCTTCCTGGAATTCTGATTCTCGTAACACTTACATCATCCGGTATGAGCGGAATTTCAAATTACTCCTGGAAATCAGAAGGGATTTTTTATCGAATATTCATCTCTCCTGTAAAAAGAAGCTCTATTGTATTAGGACATATTTTTGATGCAGCTATTTTAACTTTTGTCGAAGTTTTTATACTCCTTATTTTTTCTTTTTTCCTGTCAGTCAAAATAGCAACTGGAATGCTCGGGTGCCTACTCATTATTTGTTTAATTTTCTTGTGCGTTTTTTTTGTAGCAAGCCTCTCCTATGCTCTTAGTATGATTTTCAAAACGGAAAATTCCTTTTTAGCCATTGTTAATACATTCATACTTCCCATCTTTTTTGTGAGTACTTCATTGATGTCTTATGAATATATCCCGGCCGCTTTTAAAATCCCAGTATCGGTAAATCCTTTCACATATGTTATAAATGGTATAAGGGATCTAATTTTACAAAACTCAATTAACTGGAACTCGATATTAGGTACTATCTTGTTATTTCTGATCTTGGGCGTTTCGGCATTTCTGCTCGCTTTACATTTATTGAAAACCAGAAATTAGACAATGTTAGGGAGGATTTCGATGCTTAGAATTAGTGACTTTTCTATTCTTTCGCAGTTAAGTACTAAGATGCTTAGGCATTATGCTGACATTGATTTACTTTCTCCGGGCTTTATTGATGAAAGTACTGGTTATCGGTATTATTATGAACACCAGCTAGCAGTAGCTAACAAAATAAACATGTTGAAAACCATGGGATTCAGTCTGCATCTAATAAAAAAGATTTTATATGAATATGATGAGGATATTCATCTGATGAAGTTTTTGAATATGCAAGCGGCACAATTGCAGGAGGAAATAAATGAGAAGCAAGATAAAATATTGTTAATAAACTCCATGATTAAACACCTAAACGCTCAGAAAGAGTCATCAAAATATACGGTAACGGCAAAGAAAATACCACAACGACGTGTCATTTATTTACGCGCACAAATCAAGCAGTATCAGGATGAAACTCTGTTATGGAAAAGACTTTCCATGATCGTTCATGGCCAGAATGTACGTCTAAGCTATCCGCATTTTAATTTAACAGTTTTTTACGAAGAGGATGTTCAAAATCAAAGGATTGATATTGAAGTCCAAAAATGCATTTCAGGGGATTATGAAAATCTGCAAGAAGCAAATATTAAAATAGAAAAAGAACAAACCGTGGCTTCATTTATCTATGAAGGAAATTATAACAAACTTAGTGAAGTGAATGAAACAGTCGCTCGATGGATATTAGATAATGATTATGAACTGAACGGCTCCCCTTTTAATATTTATCATATCTCCCCTGAAGAGGCCAACGAAGCTGCCAACTTATTAACGGAAATTTGTTTTCCTATAAAGAAAAAAACAAATATCATAGGATAATAAAGAATATTTGACTGATAATACCACAAATTAATAGTCACCTGTATGAGCATATATAGCTCGCTACAGGTGACCCATTTTCATCTATAATACTTCATTATCATCCGCCGCCCATGGATATGTAGCACTTCAGAGCTAAGTTTCTTTTCAACATGAAGAATCATTAAAATACCCTCTCGATGAATGTACCCCTTTCTTTTATTAATATGACATAAGGTGACATATTTAAGATCTATAATAGGTAGTAGATCAACGAAAGGAGTAACAAATCATGAACCGGAAAATAATTTTAGAATTAGCAGTTACTTTAGATGGTTTTATTGAAGGAAAAAACGGGGAACTTGATTGGTGCATTATGGATTCTGAGATGGAGTTTATTCATTTCTTAAATCAGATTGACACTATTTTGTATGGAAGAACAAGCTATGATTTATGGGGACAATATACTCCAGGAATTGAACAAGATGATACTGAAAAAGAAATTTGGGAATTAATTCATAGTAAAGAAAAATACGTGTTTTCGAGGACACAAAAAGGGACTGATCATAAAGCAATATTCATAAATGATAATATTCTTGAAGAAGTAAATAAATTAAAAAACACGCCTGGCAAAGACATCTGGCTATATGGTGGAGCAAGTCTTATTACAACTTTTATAAATTTAGGGCTTGTTGATGAATTTAGATTATCTGTTCACCCAGTCATTCTGGGAGAAGGAAAACCGTTGTTTATTGATATTAAACAGAGGTTGAATTTGACAATGGTTAATACAAGAAAATTCTCCTCTGGCGTTGTGCAACTAATCTATCATTTGAATGAGAACTAAACCAAAAAAATGAAGCGGACATACGCCCGCTCCATTCCTTAATCTTCTATTTCCCTTAAATCAACCTGCCATATACTGACTTTGGAAAAGCAAATCATAGGTTTCGTTTCTGTTATATAGGTTTTGATGGGTATCGAAAGCTACCACCCTGCCATCTTTTAGAACCATTACCTTGTCGCAGTCCAGAATAGTAGATAAACGATGAGCAATGGAAATCATGGTTTTCCCCGATGAAAGGCTCTTGAGTTCTGTAATGATGTCATTCTCATTTTCGTTGTCAAGAGCGCTGGTACTTTCGTCAAAAATGATGATGTCCCTGTCCTGTAAAAAAGCACGGGCAATCGATAAGCGCTGTCTCTGGCCTCCTGAAAGCTGTACACCTTTTTCTCCGATTATCGTATCCAATTTATTCTGCAAGGTTTCAATGAAGTCATAAATACTCGCTCTGCGGCAGCACTCTATCAATTCCGTATCGGTTGCGCCGGCCTTTGCCAGCAATAAGTTTTCTCTGATCGTCATATTGAAAAGAACGGGTTCCTGCACAACTATACTAACTTTTTCTGACACACTCTCGCTGTTCACCGTATAGATATCAATGCCGCCTATCTGTACAGTCCCCCCTTGCGGGTTAATCTGCCCGGTCAGCAGTTTAGCGATTGTAGACTTGCCGCTGCCGCTTTCTCCAACGATGGCCAGATGTTCGCCCTTACTCACGGAGAACGAAATACCGTCAAGAGCAAATGATTCGTTCCCCTCATAGGTAAATCTCAGATTTTCAACGTTTAGATCTGTCCCGTCAATTTTCTTATAGGGTCTCTTGCCTGCTTCTAAATTTAATATCTCGATCACTTTTCCGATATTCACTGAATCATTCTTATAATTCATCATGGAATTACTAATGCTCTCTATGTACCCGAAAAACTGCCCGTAAAAGCTGATAAAAACGAGCAGCACACCGACTTGCGAATAGCCCTTAATTACAAATAATCCGCCAATAAAGTAGATAAACAGCTGGGTAATGAAGTTTTTCGTGAAGAATGAATAGGTAATCCCCAGATGCAAATAGAGCTGGTTTAGGAACCAAATATGCCTTATTTTCTTGTAGTGTCCGTTTAATTCATCCAATTGTGCGTCTTCAAGGTTGTTGGTCTTAACATCCTTCCAGTTCTGAAAATTCGAGTGTAGGAAGGATTCATATTTAATTTGCAGTTTCCATAGTTCCTCTCCGGTTGTCTTCGTTTTACCTCCCAAAAAATTAACCGTAAATAAAGAGACCGGAACAAAAACAAAACTGAGGAGCGCAATTCGCCAGTCGTAGCATAACAAAATAACCGCCAGCGCAGCAGCGTAAACGACAGCGTAGATAAAATCCAATATATGGGTCGCAAAAAAATTCCCGGCAGCAGTAGAATCGTTCTCAATCCGGCTTCTAACGTCGCCAATGCTATATTTGCTATATACATCATTATCAAGGCTGATATACTTTTTCAGCAATTTATTCTTTATTCTCAGGTCATATTTTAGTATTAACCGGTTGGAAAACCGCTTACTGACTGCAATGCCGATTGTCGCGAACAGGAAAACAGCCAGATAACCGGTGATGACCGGCCACAGCTCGTTCATATTCTTATCTACTAAAACGCGATTAACCAAAAACGAGTACAAGAACAGAGGGATAAGCCCGAAAATTAAGTTCCACAGCTTGAAAAAGCCGAGCACAATCAACGGCTTGTTAATACCGTCTATATCCCGGGTTAATGCCTTAAATGTGTCCAATCGTTTCATACAGCTTCACCTCCTAAACACTGTTCGCTGAATAAGTCTATATACGTTTTATTGTTTCTAATCAGTACGTCGTGAGTATCAAAGCCTTTGACAACGCCATCCGCTAAAACCGCGATTTTATCACAGCTTTTAATGGTGGAAAAACGGTGGGCAATGATAATAAGCGTCCGATCTTGTGACATCTCACTCATCACGTTCCGGATAAGCGCTTCGTTCCGGCTGTCGAGGAATGCTGTGGCTTCGTCGAAGACCAGAATCTTAGGATTCTTGACTAGTATCCTTGCGATAGCCAGACGCTGCTTCTGCCCGCCGGATAATTCTTGCCCTTCAGTCCCAAGCAGTGTGTCCAGTCCGTCAGGGAATGTCAGGACAACATCATAAAGAGCGGCTTTCTTAATAGCTTCCATTAATGCGTCATCATTATCCTTGTTGCTGGTAAATGAAAGATTGTAACGCAGGGTATTATCGTAAAGGATGGTCTCCTGATGGACAATCCCCACCTGGCTCCGCAAGCTATGCAGGTTATACTCATTGACATTCATTCCGTCGATCAGAAGCTCGCCGCTGTCAACGTTATATAGATTGTAGAGCAGGTTCCCCATCGTTGTTTTACCTGCGCCGCTTTTTCCGACAATGCCAATCGTGCTTCCTGCATCCACGCGGAGATTGAATCCGTTCAGAATAGGTCTATCTTCGGTGTATCCAAAGGTGACATTGTTAAATTCAATCTTGCCCTCCTTTATTTGTTTTGGAGGATGGTTTTCTTTATAATCTTCTTCCTCTTCATTTAATATATCCACGACACGTTGTAAGGAGACGGTCTGTCCCCAGACATCGACAATTTTGCTGTTGATGGAGCTGAAGTAGTTCACGGCTATATTGAAATAGCTTATGGCGGCTACAAAAACGCCGAGCTGCATTTGGCCTTTAACGATGAAATAGGCGCAGATCACAAATATCAACAGCTGTGCGATAAGTGTGATGAACGAATTAAGCCTTTCTGTCGTCACTTCGATTCTTCCGTTTTCCACGTTCATTTTATTGATGGATGTCGTTTTTCTTAAATAAACGCTCCTTACTTTTTTACTTGCGTTAAGGATTTTTATCTCCCGCAAATTTTTCACAATCTCAAATAAATAAGAGGATAGTTTACCCTGTTCCGCTGCAATATCTTTGTTGACCTTCTGCGCTCTTGCCTTGAAATATTTCGAGGTAAAAAACACGACGGGAACCAGCACGACCGTAAAAGCCCCCAGAAATATATTGTAGTAAAACATGAAGCAGACAGCGAATAGGATATGCAGAAAGTTGGAGTATCCCCAAAGTCCGCTCCAGAAAATGAGATTCATAATATCCGCGGCGTCGTGGTTCATTCGGCTGATCATATCTCCGCTGTACATCCCGGAGAGGTCTTTCCCTTTTTTATGTAATATTTTTTTGAAAAGAGCCCGCCGTATATCAAAGACAAAACCCGTCATCAAATGCGAGGAAATGAGATTGTTTAACGTCGCAACGACGAACTGATTGAAAATGAGTATGCCGGCATAGATTAAGCACAAATTCAAAAAGGCGCTCATGTCTTTATCATAAAAAGCGATATTGATGATTTTCCCGCCCAGGAACGGATAAATCAGATTGATCATCGTCATTAATGTAGTGATTACGAACCCGCATACAAGTACCCATTTGTGCATCAGCATAAATTTAGTGACCCATTGCCTTTTTGTCATAAACTCACCGCTTTCCATATATTCACAAATGATATTGTAGCACAAACGTTCGTATGTTAGAAGCTCAAAAACACCTGCCAATGACAGGTGCTTGTGAATTAATAACAAATTTATTCAGTGGCTCCGCACTAAGCTGAGGTTCCTTGGCTGCCGCTCAGGCCAGCAGGGCGCGGGCCACCTGATCCACAATGCAATTGATGCCTGTCGGTCCATAGCAGCCGATCCATGTAGCGGCATCCACCGGATATATATGCTGCCGCCTGTCTGCATCAAGCATGCCCCAGACGCTTTGCTCTGTCACAGATATTCCCTCCTGCATCATCTCGTTGCTAAGTAAAAAGTAGTGATTAGCATGCACAGCCGGTAGTCTGTCGACTGAAATATGATAAGCCGTGTCGGAGGTGTCTGCGACAAATAGCGGAGCAGGCAGACCAAGGTCCCGGTACAGCACGGCGCCTGTGCGATGAGAGGCAGTATGTACCCGAACCACTGACTCACGCGGACGGATCAGAGCCACGCTCTTACCCGCCAGTACCGGGGCAAGTTCTTCTGACAGTAATGCCGTCCGGCGAATGTAATCCGTAATAATACGTTCCGCCTCCGCCCGCTTGCCCGTCAGTTCGCCGAACAGGCTCAGAATTCTCTGCCAGCTCTCATTACGCTTAAACATTATAGTTGGAGCAATCCGGCTTAAGCGTTCATAGTGCTGATCATGCACCTCGGTACAGATAATCAAATCCGGCTGCAGCCGTTCCACAGCCTGCAGGTCCGGGTACTCATAGGTTCCGAGCATTTCCGTTGCCTTAAGCCTGTCCCTGATATATGGGGGGAAATTTAACGCCGCACTGCCCAATCCTACACTTCCTGCCGGTAGCATCTCAAGCGCAAGCAAATGGTCAGCATATTGAATGTCGAGTACGGCGATCCGCCGCGGAGAAGCGGTAACGAAATATTCGCCTCGCATATGGCATATCACCGGTCCCTGCAGCGACTCGTACGAGCAGGCCAAGCGGTCCGGCAGCCCGGAACAAGCGGAGAGCGCACCGGTCCCGGAAGCGGCAGTGCGCCTGTAGAGCTGTGGGGAAACTCCATAATATTTCTTGAACGCTCTGCTGAAGTAATACATGTCGTGGTAGCCTGTTCTTTCAGCGATTTCGCCGATGGGAGCGTCCGTATGACGCAGCATCCGCTCTGCATTCTCCATCCGCAGCTGGATCACATATTCCATCGGTCCGAGCAGCTTCTCCTGTTTGAACCGCCGCTGCAGCTGTCTCGCGCCGCAGCCGGCAAGCGCAGCCAGCTCTTTAAGCTTCAGCTCCTGACGATAATGCCCCGCTATATAGGCAGCGACAACATCCACCATGTCCGGCTCTGCGCCGCCCCGGCCGCGTTCATGCTCCATAATAAGCTCATACAGCACTCCTTGCAGCAGCGCATTGGCATGGAAACGTTCCAGCCCCTCTCCCCGGCTCCATTTGGCTACAATCTTGTCCGCCGCCTGATGCAGCTCCGCCGGGAGCACAGGATAGTGAACAAACGAAGTGCGCAGCGGGTGATTACGCTGCGGGAACAGAACATGGGCGGCTCCCGTCATAGGAGTTGCCTTGTAAATAATAACGGTATAATGAATGTTTTCCGATCCGGCAGTCAAAGTAAAAGCTGATCCCTTGACAGCGTGACAAGCAAAAGAGGCCCGGATATGGCAAACTTCACCATTCATCACAAGCCCCCCTTCTCCGCCGCCTGCCAGCAGCAACAGATTGGCTGTCAATCCCGTTTCGCTCATAACACCGCCGGGCGGCAAAGTACCGCTGCGCACGTCAAGCGTCTTGATTGTCGTATCACTCCATAAACTTGCCTGCTCTTGCAGCGGCATTCCTCTCATCTCCTGACAATGTTTCTATTGTCATTTTAATTGAGATTCATTCTCATTGTCAATTTTCGGACACTTTACGCAATATTCTCCTGACATCCGGTAATAAAAGCAGCAGGTGATACGCTTGTTCTTCGCAACCTGAACCAGGTCATTGTTCTCTGTAAAACGGGTAAACGGATTCCGCCTTTCGCCAAACAGTTGCCCGGGGGCCATCCGGGTCAGGAACGTAAAATCTGCATGCATCCGCTGCCTTTCTTGTCTGGATTCGTCTGCTCCAGGAGAATACAGCGGAGCAATACGCACCATAATATTCTCCCAAAGCACCGCTGTAGAGACGGGGCCAATGGCGGCAAGCGTCTGCAGCAGCGGCGCAAGTCTTACCGCAAAAATCTCCTCTACGACCTCTTGCCGCCACACTTCCCTGTCTTCCGGTGGCGATACTGCCCGAAGTCCGTTCAGCGCCAGGAAAGGAAAAGGTGTATCCACTTTAAAAGCCGGGGAAGCCGGATGATAAAGGAAGCTGTTGTCCAGCGGGAAGGAGACTTCCCGATTATGAAAGGTCATAGCGGTCAGCAACGGCGCGATCCACAGATAGCCGATCCGCTTGGCCAGCATGGAAGCGGCAACCTGCATATCCGGCGCGCCGATATAATCCTTAAGCCAGCTTACATATTCGCGGCATGCAGCTTCTTCATACAACTGGCTCAGAGCAATAGTACGGACGCTGCCTTTAGGCGGCTCACCTAGCCACAGCCGGTATTCTTCCGCCATTTGCTTCCAGGAGACAGACGACAGATAGTTGTCCATTTCAATGCGATCCCAGCAGCGCTTCCGAGGCCTGATCTACGATAATGTTGAGAGCAATGGGACCATAGTAAGCGATCCAGAGCGTTGAATTCACGTTATATGCACGGTTATTCTTGACTGCATCAAGGGATTTCCAGACCGGACTGCCCGCCAGAGCCTCTGCCTCTTTGGCAAACAATTCATCCGACAGCAGGAAATAGTGATCTGCTCCGATATCAGCGACTCTCTCCATCGAAATTTCAACGGAGGTGTCATCTTTAATCTCCTGAACGAATGCAGGGACATTTAACCCCAAATCCTCATAAAGAATGCTTCCGGTCCGATGCTCGGGACCATGTACCCGAATACCTTCCGGTCTCGGGCGAATCAGCGCTACCGTTTCGTCGCCCAGCTTCGCCGACAGTTTCTCCCGCAGTCCGACGATCTTGTCCTCGTAAGCCTGACGCACTACCTCTGCCTCCGCCTGCTTGCCTGTTATCGTACCGATGGTAGCCAACGTATCCCGCCAATCCTCGTAGAAGTCGAGTACTATTGTAGGCGCAATTTTACTGACGCTGTCATACACCTGCTCCTGAAAGTCGGTCATCAATATAAGATCCGGATTCAACGCCACAATAGCCTCAAGATTGGGCTCATCGCGTGTACCGAGGACCTTCACCTCACCCAGTTGGTCGCCTAAATATTCTGGAAACTTGGCGTCCTTCCCTCCAGCCACAACGCTGCCTGCCGGGTGCTCACCAATCGCTATCAATTGATCGACAAATTTCACATCAAGCGCAGCAATCACCTTCGGCTTCTCGGTCAGCGTATATTCACCCTTCATGTGCTGGATGGTAACCGGGAAGGCTGCAGCAGACGGCGCCTCCGGCGATGTCTGAGCCTGAGTTTCTGACGCTGGAGACGGCTCGGTTGAAGCTGCAGCAGACGGCTGTGCGGCTGTGCCTGCATTGGTTCCCCCTCCAGTGCCGCAAGCCGTCAGCACAAGTACCAGTGCCAGCATCCATACCATTAATGGTCCTAGTTTTTGGGCGGCGTTTATCTTGCTGCCGGTTGCCTGCCTCTTTGTTGCTCTGTTCATGCTGACTCCCCCTTTTGTATGATAATGATTTTCATTATCATATTATATAAAGCGAGTATAATCGATCAACACACTCCGTATCCATGTACTTTTGCGACATTGCAGCCGGATTAATGCGACATTGTGCTCCATAGGAGCATGCTTCCTTTTACACAGTATCCCTTCGGGATTCCGATAATCCAATATAAAAAAGACTGCCGACAATATCTTCGACAGTCTTAAGGAAGGGGACCTGCTCCCCTCATTAACTAAGTTAAATATTAATTACCCCAATATTGCTGTGCAATCTGTTGTCCTTGTTTGATCTTCGCCCACTGTTCATCTTCCGTTAATTCATTGCCGCCATCACAGGACGCAAACCCGCATTGATGAGAAAGTAATAATCTATCCTTATCAATAATTTTCGAGGCTTCATCAAGCATTTGAACTACACGGGCCTCATCGTCAAGCGTATTGGTCTTAGAAGACAACAATCCAAGTACAATTTCCGTTTCAGGCTTATCTTTGAACACCGCAAGCGCCTCAAGGGAGCCTGCACGGTCATCATCCCATTCCAGGAAAAAGCGGTCGTATTTCAGCTGCTTCAAGAACAGATTAGCAATTTTTGCATACGATCCGCCGCCCATATTACGGGAATCATAGTTACCACGGCAGTTATGAGTCCACATTTTGAGGCCTAAGCTATGACCATAATCAATGACTGTATTGTTAATGTCAATAAATTCTGTAGCTAGAGCCTGTACTTCCTCTTGATTGATATTCTCGCCGGTATATGGAGAGTTCGGGTTATCATCTGCAAATAGCTCCCATAAGCAATCGTCGAATTGAAGAATTTGTCCTCCAGCAGCAGCAAAATCCGCAACAAATTCCTTATAAGCCTTAACCAGACCGTCTTTAAGCTCATGTCTGTCCTTATAAACCGCTTCTGTGCCGCCAATGTTATCCGACCACGATAACTCACCAAAAATATGGGATGGAGAAGGTATGCACAGCTTGGTTTCACGGTCGCCCGCAAGGGCTTGAAGTTTCTTAAATACATCAATAAAATGATGGTTCTTTCCACCTAATTCACCTGTGATGCGCAAACCAATATCTTTTCTAGTCTCATATTTTGAAGCCCCATCTGTATCTCTGAAAAAATATCCATGATCCGCTATATAGCGGCTAATGCTTTGGAAGCCCCAGACAAAATCCAAATGCCACATGGATTTAGAATGTTCTCCATCCGTAAGAATGGACAACCCATTATTAATTTCTTTATCAACTACAGCCTGAATCGCCTCAGCTTCACACTGCTCATACCCTTGGAAATCTTGGTAAAAGGGATAACTGATATCATCCCGATGCTCAATCTGATGTTTATATTCTAATAAATTCGACGGACGCAACAGGCTGCCTACGATTTGAAATCTATTGCACATGTAAAATCCTCCTCTATATAACCACATGTCTTTCTCTAATGGTTAGATTCTAGCATGGAGGAATATGATCTACATAACACTTAAAAGTAATATCTGGTTATAGTTAAAAGGTATAATGCATTTACAAAAATGCACCGAAATAAAACTCCAGCGCTTCCTGAGAATAGCCGTCATTCCCCTGCCATTCCGCTACAGAGTTATAATCATGACTCCCGCCTCTGCGCTTTCGGGGTGTATCACGCGGTACCAACAATCCGGCATATCCCCATATCTCCATCATCACATCCCGTTCATTCTTGCTGGAAGGAATCACTTCCTTCCAACGCTTCTCCAGCATCCGTGCACTCTCATGGTCCGCACAATCCTGAACCGCTTCGAGCATTCTGGAGAGTATGGCAGCATCCTCGGCGGTACTCTCGAAACCTTCTTCTTTACTGAATAATTCAAGATCCAGCCAGCAGTATAGAAGTGTATTCAGACGAATACCTCCCCATTTGACCCGTTCGAAATTCAGAACATTCAAATCATAATTTACATATTCCAGGTCTGACATTAATCTGTGAAAATCACAATCCCCGCAGCTGCTGTAATTGGGCCGGACTGAACTCCGCTGCTCATAGGTATGCACAGGTAGACCGGAAGTCAGGGCCCAGCTTGAAAGGGCACTCCGCCAATAGACTTTTTTCGTCGATAAGCTGTGCATGAACACGGCAGCTACCCGCTCTTTGGTGATCCTCTGATGCAGTTCATGCAAACGTAAGACAATCTCGTCATGGGTAATGGTTAAAGGATCGAACATTACCCCTTTGCTTTTGGCATAGTCGAAATTCTCGCCGGAAAAGGCATCCGGACTACTCTTCCAACCGGCTGAAGTCCAGAAGGTATCCAGCAATATTTTTTCCGCTTGTTTATCCATGTAATCACTTCCTTGGAATGAGTTGATGCTAGCTTCTCCCCTTCAGAAGCCAAGATCATATAATTATTCAATATTCAAATACACACTTTCTTTAAGAAAATTCTTTAATTCAGGATTTACTTTCATAATTATTTCGTCAATATACTCTTGAATAAATGGAGTACCTTCCGTCAAATGCATATACAAGCTCAAGACAACCAAATATATTAACATAAATTCTCAGCTCTTTATTCCCAAAGAATTCACTGATCCTTGCACAACCGACTTAAGCAGTCCGCTAGCGCTACTTTGGTTATTTTTCAAGCAGCGAGTATCCCCAAATACAAAGAAATGATCTTTGGCCCGCGATACAGCTACGTTCATGAGGCTCTTATTTGCATCAATAAAATAGCACCCATCATTCACACCATATACTGTTGAAAGTATGATAATATTCCGTTCGGCTCCTTGAAATGTATGTACAGTGCCCACACTTATTTTTTTCCATATTTGAGGCATTTTTTTCTTTAATGCTGCTCTTATATATCCTACTTGAGATTTAAACGGCGTTATTATCCCAACCAGATTATTCTCCGCATCTTCCGGGTATGCACTACGGATGACATCAAAATGTTGATGCAGCCATTCAGCGATTTCAGCTGCCTCCGTATGGTTATACCTACTGGCTCCTTGTTTCTTTGATCTATCCGTTTCGATTTGATGAAACCCCATTTGCGGCCAAGCTTGCAGACGATGATCCTTACGGTTACCTCCCTTTCCTCTCATAGGAATGAGGTTTCCTCTATACACCAGTTTATTGCAATAATCTATTATTTCATCATAACAACGTCGATGTTCGGACAGAAACAAACCCTTCTCATCATATTTTTCATATTTACAGCTTTTTGAGGCAACCTTCATTACACTTGATCCGAAGCTGGTCAAACCAAGCTCTTCTAAATTACTGTATCCGTCAACGGATTGGATTAAACCGCTAGTCAAAGCCAATGTATTATCCAACGACTTGTTAATACTCCATACAGGCTCAATCTGATAAACATCCCCAACGACAACCGCTTTCTTTGCGAGTGCGAATGCGCCAGCTGCAATTTCCGGTGATACTTGTCCAGCTTCATCTACAATTAACAAATCAATAAAGTTATAGAGGAATATATTCTTCTGACCTGTATATGCCAAGAATTGCTTGGGAAGCGTGTGGAATGTCATTACTAAGCAAGGAGTAATCATGGAGAGTCTGTTATAAAATTTAATAAGTACATTATCATAATTTCTGCCTTTTTGCTTTTCACTTAGTTCATCTTCGCCGCTTGCCCACCTGCATTCGAAGTAATGAACCGCTAACCAAAACTCACGGTAACGAATTTTCTTATCGATCAGTTCATTGATTGTATCCATAGAAATCTTATATATATCAGATTCGTGATCATGAAGAATGACCCCGTGCTCTCTCAGTATTTTCAATTCATCATCATACCTCTTGATCCAGTCCTCAATGAATAGTGCATCTTTTTTTAAGGTCACGGATGAACTGCGGAGTTCAGCAATTTGCAGACTGTATATTTCCTTGATTTCTTCAATGCTCATATATTCATTAAGAAACGTAAGCTCATCCGTGGAAATAAACAGCCTGAACTCCGTTTGAATTCTTTTGAGATTTTTCTTAATCATTCTTGAAAAAAGTCTAACCAAGTAAGGTACTTTGCTATATTTCGCTTCCCACCCAGAAACTCTATCTTGATATCTATGAATTTGCTCTTCGAAACCATTTATCTTTTCCTTGAGCTTATCCAACTGCAGATTGATGGGGATATCAGGATTATGGAATTGTTTAGACTCCTCACATAGTACAAGTAGCTTCCTTTTGCTTTCCTCAAAGAACAACAGCTCTTGGTGAAGAGCAATGCGGCAATCCTCCACCGTATTAAAAACTTTATTGAACAGTCTCCCGCAGTGTTCTATTATTTTGGTTTTCGAAGCGTTGATATTCGTTTCCGTCTCGATATCAGATAAAAAGTATTCGCCTTTATTATTGGTAAATTGATAGCCTTGTGTCGCCGCCTCATTCACTTTCGCTCCAGAAGGGAAATAAGTAGCAAAGCTATGAACACCTTCTATCCAACGTTCTTCAAGGCTCGAAGCAGCAAGTATTTTTTTTATATTGCCAAAGGAGGCAATAATGTTCGTAACAGCTTGATTATTAGTTGATGTTGCTACCATCAGAGGTGGCTTTTCTTCTAAAATTGCTCTTTTCACATATGTATCAGCAACAATAGATTGTAATAGCGTGGTTTTCCCAGTTCCCGGGGGCCCGTTGACAGCCAGCACTTCACCGTTATTCATATGATTATAATGATTAATGGCTTCTCTCTGAGAAGGAGATAGCGGGTGCTCTCCGCCCATTTGTCCAGCATGAAGCTGCATATTGGAGATTGAATGAGGGATTAAGGGCTCCGAGATCGCTTCTGATGTTGAAGTAAAGGTATCATATAGGGGCTTAGCCTGTGGATCTTCAAGTAAGTGATTATACAGCCTCATAATATTGAATGTAGAATTAACTGTGTTATCAATAAAAAGATACATATTCTTTTCCAGTTCAATCTGAGTATGCTCTTCTTCATTAGTAATGCTGCTATCTTCAAATTCACTGCTCGTTATCTTTTCATAAAACTCTTTAACAAATGAGAGATAATCGGCCCATGTTCTAATCAACTGTACTTGATCAACATGGTCGCTTATATAAGAATCAACATCACTTGCACTACCAATAGCTAATTTAGGTTCTATCATCGGTTGCAAGTACTCTCTGGGGAACCATGGCAGCTTTTTATTGTCCGAGTCAAATGAAAGGTAACCGTTATCGTTCAATTTAGCAGGTACAAAAAACAGTCCAGTCAATTCGTCAATATCTTCTTGTATTTTGGCGTTTGCTTCATATATTGTCTTTACTGTCTTCATACAAACGATGACGTTTATAGACCTTTTTTTAAGCTTGTGGCCCTCATTATTGGAATCTTTATTAGCTTCAACAAAGACCTTCTCGCACACCCCACTATAAATTCTTCCCTCCAACAATTGAGAAGGCTCAATAAGAAAGAAGGTATCGTTTTTAAAATCCAAGCCAGTATTCGCCTGGGCTGCGACAGCACTTCTGAAATACTTTGTAACACTTTCCGCTTCTCTGCTCATATCAGACTCCTGAAATAGGTATTTGATCTCCATCATAAAAAGCTATATTACAGTCACTCAGTAATCTGGCACAACAACCAGTACCTGATTCAATTCGATTCAGGCAAAATTCGGCAGGAGATAAACCGAATTCTGTGGATATGGCTACTCCCTAAGAGCTCTGCCATTAAGTATACATAGAATAGGAATATTTGTAATAGATCTCACTAAATCTCCATCGTTGTACGCCAACAAAAACAGCGATACAGATAACCTTCTGTGCCGCTGCTATTTCTATACTGCTTACTATTTCGCATCGCTCACTTCCCTTATATATTCCGAACCTCCACAACCTTCCCTAGATCCACATACTGCTCATGATCCAGCTTCACCTTCACTCTGCCCTTGCGGCGCTTCTCCCGCCACTCGCGCAGTGCTTCCTCCGTTTCCAGACGGAGCTCGGCAATCTCCAAGGCCCGGTCCAGGATGTACTTACTCGTATAGAGCACCGTATAGATCCCTTGTCCTCCAAGTGCGATAGGAGCAGCCAACCGCTTCCACTCCTCAACCGTAAATCGCACATACAGATCTTCCTCTGTACCCGGGCGGCAAGGGATTTCCTTGATCTCCTTACGTCGCAGCACCTTCCAATCTTCCACTTTGCCGACCCAGTGAATGCCCGTTTTTGCAGGATCATGAAATTTCTTTCTGGATTGGCACATCGCCACATATTCGAGCTGGGTGAGTATCTTTACATCTGAAAGGTTTTCTAATGGCATATGATAAAAAGATTTCTGCAACGCCACCTCCACCTGCCCGGGTCCGCGAACAGAACCGACAAGCACATTTTTGCCCGCAAGCTGATTGGCATAGTATTCTCTCGTCCCCCGTGGACGTGTGGAGCGTTCGTAAGCTTTTTCCGGACTATCCTGAATAATCTCATCTAAGAATTGCTCCACCAAGCTTGTAGAATTCGGTAGGAACGGTAACGCGCCGATATTCAATAGCTCAATGCTTTTGTAAAAGTGGTGGGCTTTGTACCGCTCCTCATCCGGATAGGGAAACAACACATACGCCCCAAACATGCTTCGCTCATATTCCCCTGAGCCTTTTTCCTGATACACAATCGCGTCCCGATAGCGGTGCATCGTATTAATGTCATCCTCTTCAGGCCCCGGCTGTCCATACGTCCGATGATAGGAAGTCCCCTCGTAAGCAGGGTTTAAGCGATACTTGGCATCGAAGACATACTTGTACTCTTTGATTGTGCCCGCATCCTTCTTCTTCAGGGTTAGCACATTATCCGGGCGCTGATTAAGCGTTGGGGTCTTGTCCGTTCCAGGAATCGCATTATAATACAGGATGAACTGCTCGCCATTGATTGGATTCTCATAGACCATCTTGGCGCTCTGCGAGCGATCCAGCGTAACAAAGATACCGTTCCGATTCACCTTAATAATATCCTGCTTCACCAGCTTATACTTCTGCCCCAGAAGCTGATTCAGCTTCAAGAAGCACCAATACTCATAGAGCTGAGCAACATCCTTCATAGATAAGCGGAGCAGATCACCTTGGATAGACAGGCCTTTAAGCAGCATCAGATAACAGCGATAGACTTCGCGGTATCCAGGGGCCATCTGCAGCACAAGCGTAACGGACATCTGCTTCAGCACTCCAGCCTCACGCAAGAAATCCATTTTGAGCACCCGCTCTAGCTGCGTGAGCATGGCATCTAACCTTTTGATAAGTAATGGATCTGGGGTTCGGCTGTTCATCTTCCAGCGACCCTTGAGCTCTTTCAGCTTCCCATGAATACGTTCCAGCATCCAGCGGATGAACCGATTCTCATTAGTATCATAGGCGAGGCGTTTACGTGTCTCTATTAAATGTGTAGCTGTATAATTCCGGCTGCCGATGGTTAAGAATCCATGGTTCGTATCTTCTCTCAATCGTTCGGGATGCTTCGCGAGCTCGCGGATATTCTCTCTTCCTGCTTTTTTGACCCGATTGGCATCCACGAGTCGGCGATCCTGGAGCAGCGCGTAATTAGGATTCTTGTTAATCCGCTCGACGGCATCCAAGAGCTGTCTAAAGACATGCTGTAGTATGGTGAAGAACTCCGTCAGGCTCTGATGCTGCGTCTCCCGCAGGCCTGTTAGCTGGTAGGTTCGGCGCAAAAAATCAAATGCCAAATTATAAATCTGCGCGTTTACTTCATTCAAAATATTCTGGTAATCCAGCTTGTAATCCATCTTGGAGGGGAAAATCTCCATTTCTACCCGCAGTAAAGTCTGTCCCGCGCTTCGGACCTCCCACTCCGTCAAACCAACCTCATTCCCAAAGTTCAGAACACCCGCAAGAATAGAGTCCCCTAGAGGCTTAACCGCCTGCCGCAGCAGCACATTCTCATGATAAAAAGAAAGGCTATCCGCGCACTTGTTCTGGATAACCAGTTCATACGATTGTGTCTCATAAAAACAAGGAAATACCGACTCATTCGGCTGCCACTCCACCATCCCGCCCAGCTCAGGTGAGAAGACTTTGATCTGCACATTACCCAGCCGTTCAGAGCAATCTAGCCCAAGCTGTGCACTCACCCACTCCTGACTAGAAGAACGATGAAGCTGCAATGTCTCTACCGTAGGATGATAAGGCCGTCCTTGAAGAAAAAGCGTAAAAAGCTCCGTTTCTACACGGAGCAACTCGGCCGCCCCATTAAGAGAGCCAGAATGAGGTAAATCCATCTTCCTCCAGCCTCCTGAGCATAAAAGCCAATTTACGAGCACTTTGCGGATGTTTGGCCGTAGGCGGAGTTTGGCCAGCAGCCCATTTCATATAGAGTGGAGTAGCATCCTCTTTGAGTTCTTCAATATTTACCGTCACGCCAGCACCACTACCAATAGCACCCTTAATCAAGTTCAGCAGGACTCGTCGAACCGAGGAGTGGCTCCCTTGGATGCGCGGCAGTATCTTTTGCAGCAGCTGCCAGTCAAAAGCTTCTTCCTCACTCATCAGCTTGTACCGATCGTTATAAATCATATAGAAGCAAATCGCATCCCGCACCCGAAAGCCCACATGAGCATGAATATCCTCAAGCAAGGCATTGATCTTAACCAATCTTTCTGTCGTCCGGACAACGAGCTCTTTATTGACATCATAGGCATCAACTAGCTGCAAATAATCGGAGCGCAGAAATAGATGATTCAGTTCGGCAGCATCAGGGCTATCACTAGCCTCTATCTGCTCACCCAAATCCGGATACTGCTCTAGATTGATGTAATTGAACTCTAGCGTGTTGGCACGGTCGAGTACTTTTTTGCTAAAAGGATGTGTGGTCTCGTCCATGTTCACCGTCCCGATCAAGAACACATTCTCCGGGATGCCAAGGCCACCATATGTCTCTTGATCCTCAAGCGTATCCAGCAAGGTAGGCGAGATAAGGTCCTGCGTAGTGATTCTTCCCTCCCGCCACTCCTGTGTTTCCAGCACACTTAACAGATCACTGAAATAATGCTCGACCCGGGCCAAATTCATCTCATCCAGGCAGATAAAATAAGGCTTATGCTGATTCTCCAGCTTCCGCGCATCCACGAACACCTTCGTAATCGGACCCGGCTGGAACCTGCCCGAGAGGTCCTTGTACCCCAGCAGATCCGCAGGATCACTCCAATCCGGCCGGACTGGGATCAAGGTAAACTGACCATTATCCCTCGTTGCTCCAAGGGCCTCTGCAAAGAGCTTCACTAGCTTAGTCTTCCCCGTGCCAGATATGCCCGCCAAGATGACAAAAGGCTTGGCTTTTAACGAGAGGTAGAAGTTCTCGATGAGGTGCTCAGGGAAAAAGAAGCCTTGGCTGCGGATGTGGGATTGGATTTGGTGGAGGATACCTGTTACTTGCTCGTCCTTCAGAGGCTCCGCTTCTTGTGGCAATATTTCCACTTCCTCGTCATTGGCTTCATTACCTGTAGTTGTCACAGTGTCCACATATAGACGATAATCTTCTATAACATTTTCCAGATCTCGAATCAGTTGTTCATCGTTCGGAACGCTTCCTCTTTCGTACTTAATGTAAGCAACAGTCGATACCTGATAATCTTGACCAAGTCCGCTATTCATGAGACGAATATTCTCATCCTTATTCATATGGGTAAGAGAAAGGAGCTCTCGAATCTCATGTGTTTGGTTTCGTAGATAAGCATAGCCTTCTCTACGTCCCTTCTCTTGAATAGGTACCGTCACTCCTTGGTTAAACGTAAGATAGACAGCACTCATATCCTCAGCAAACAGATACACTACATATTCCCCATGCTGAGTCGTTTCTGTGATCCGTTTATCCAGGATTGCTAGCCAAGGAACGGTTGCCCAATTTCCTTGTCCAACGGAACCTTGAACCTTGTATTGCTCATCTATGAAAGGTAATGCTTTGAGCTCGGAAGGAAGTGTCTGACGAAACAATGTACCAAGTGCATGACCCGCGAAAGGTTCCTTTTTGGCAGATGTATACTCCGCCATAATCTTCTCCAGATAACCTTGCAAAGAGAAATGCTGCAAAGCGGCGTTATAAGACCCAAGTTCGTCATAGGCCAGACTCTCTAATTGCGAAAGCTCCTCTTCCCCTAGCTGGCTTCGAAGCTGGCTATGAAAACCTATCGTGTTATCTTCCGAATTCACAAATAAAATATGCGAAAGGGCATTAACAGGACTGTTAACGATATCTTTCAGCTGACTTTTTGGAGCATCCCTCCATAGCTCCCGCCCTGGTGGCTTATCTACCCGGTTTCCTCTTTCTTGTTCAGCAATGAAATAGTTAAGAAACCGATCCTTCACTCGATCGAACGACACGCGCTCCTGTTTGGTTACTCTCAGTTCTTCAATTAAGGATAAGATTAGGATCATCTTATAGGATTTTTGTTTACGCTTGAATATCTGTGTGATTATTTCCGGTAATGGCATGTTGTCCTCCAAGATTGTTAACGATTTTTAGTAGTCGATGTAATTTTCTCTATATGAAGCTTGCGGATCGCTGGGTCTTTAATATTAGCTTGGCTCAGTTGGTCATATATAGATTCAACCTGTACTTGAGAAAATAACGGTTCTGGGTTTTCTGCCGGAGATATTACAAAATCATCGATCTGGGCGTACCCTGTCTGCGACTTGGGATTAGGGAGCAGCAGATCACTTCCAGTTGGATATTAATTTTATGTTCACCTAGCTTACCAATTCTTGTGGAGGCCACTTTCGGCTTTGAAGTTTGTACCTGCTGCAAAGCCTGTGGATCTACTAGATTTACAATATGTATGGTTATTCGACAATATGGGAAGGATTACCTTCCAAAAAACACACAAGAAAAAAGACTGTCGCATGAACAGCCCCAATATAAAATTAACGTATGCCTTGAATTACGTCTTAATCAGAGAAAGGCCTTGCTTTCCTCTTAAGAACGTCTATAAAGAAAACATTCAAACTTATAACGGCCAATATATTTTTCTTAACGGTATTAATGTCCGTGTCTCCGAATCAAATTGATCATAGTATTGCGTTACTAATTCCGCGAGCAGATCCAAGTCTATTAACGATAAAGGAATATTAGATCTTTCCGCTTCATATTTCGCTTCCTTGGTGAATCCACCAGTAGACACATAAATCCCCCGATCTCCTACTCTTAATCCTCCAGTAAAACTACGTATTTGATTAGATCCCATACTGCCTGAACGGTGCTTTACTTCCACTATAATCCTGGGTTCTTCAAGCCCTAGACCATCTGGGGATGCAAAAATATCTCTTCCTCGATCTGGTCCTTTGGGTGATATTCGCGTCTTGTAGCCCATTCCTCTTAGGATGCCCGCAACAAATTCTTGCATTTGCTCCCAGTCTAACTTAGCAATCTTATCCTTTATAAATTCATTAGACTTCTCAATGACGTCTTCCTTGATCAGCGCTAATTCTTCAGCTTCTTCCTCTGTCTCAGCTTGCACAGACTCTATGGGTTGACTTGGTTGATTACCTTCTGTCTGTCCGGTTACCATTTGCTTGAGCAATTCCTTCTGAACATCATTCGGGATAGATATAATAGTCATTATGGAACCGAGAGTATTCCGGGCGCTTGCCGTCAAAACATCTCTGGATACAGTTCCCTCCCAATCTATTCTGCGAATATGGGGCTTATCCGTAATATAATCAGGCTTATATTCATATTTTGAATTGATTCTTCCTATGTAATAGAGGCGCTCTTCAGGATTATACGTGATTACCTGATCATCTATTTTAAATTCACTTACAAAACGAAAAATCTGGCCAGCAGTAATATTAATCTTACCCTCTTTATATCCAGGATACCTTACCTTCAACAGCCTCTTCATCTCTTGTAGTGTATTTACCACACCGATATCTCCCAAATGAGCCCAACCTATCGCCACAGCTTGCTTTTCTTTAAATTCATTAATAAGATATGCCTTTTCCCCCGCTCGAACAAGCCACATACTTTTCATAGTAGACCTCCCTTTATTTTTTGTACATGAAGCTTACGAATCTCGGAATCGGTGATATTAGCCTGAACCAAATGATCGTATATCGTTTGGGCCTGCTCCGCAGAAATAAGAGGTTCAGGTGTTCCCGTTTTCAAGCTGATCAGCTTTCTAGAGATAAATTCACTTAGTTCCACATCATAGACAACCAGTTCATCCGAATGGATTTTCCGAAGCTCAGAATCAATACTGAACCGACATCTCATCGTGAATGAAACCATAGAGATGAATTTCACTGCGGCTACACCTTTTATCAGACTCTCGATGGCCTTTATATGTCCATAGTTTTGCTTCAGCGGATTATACATTTTGAAACGATTGCTGACTGTCCATTGTTGGTCCGTTCGTCCACCTTTAATTTCTCCATTGTAGTTTTTCGTCTCAATTACAAATAAGCAATACGGAGAAATAACAACATGATCAATCTGGGCGTAACCAGTTCTAGATTTCGGATTAGGGAGCAATAGATCGTTTAGCGCTTTACACTCCTTAGGGAGTTGATCGAGTTGGATGTTGATTTTATGTTCGCCTATCTCTCCAATTCGGATGGGAGCCACCTTCGGCTTAGCTTTTGGAGCATGTGCCTTATGTACAGCCTGTGAAGGCTTAGAATCTGATTTTCGGAAGAGTGCCCTTAGTGCTTCAAACATAACCCAACCCCATATCCTCTGGATTTACAATATGTATGGTAATTCGACAATATGGGAGGGATTCCCTTCCATTAATGAGCATAAGAAAAGGACTGTCGCGTGAACAGCCCAAACATGAGTCAGCTTATGTTTTTTATCGTATCTTATTCTGACAGAACAGAAGGAGCAGTAAAGGCATGTGCAAGCTGCATTCCATCCTTCAGTCCTTGTAGATATAGACGTTCATTAAGAACGGCCTGCTTCAATTGAAGTTTATTCTCCCAATCCTCAAATTGCGGCATACGTTCAATATCTATGGAGTCGAACAACGCCTGAAACGCCTCGTTCTCTTCTTCAAAAGCTTGTCTAGGCTCCGACTGATACTCTATTTGTGCAGTCACTTCATTCAATCGTCCCTGAATCGTCTGTATAAACCATGCCGGAAAACTCACCGCATCTCCCCCAGGACAGAAGTTTAAAAGCAAATTCTCTGAATATACGTTTTTCTCTTGATACATTCGATTAATAAGTTCATCCACTCTACGACTCTGAGCTTGAATTGTCTCATTGGTGCTTAACGGAATTCCTTGCTCCAGTAATTGCTGGCCGAGTTCATTCAGCTTGCGCTTCTCCTCCTCATACTTGTGCATTAGATTGTGCATTGCATCCTCACCTTTCTGGCAAAGCTATAGTTGTAGACGATGTATAAAAATTTTAATGCGTTTATCGGTTTATTTTATTTTAATTCGATATCCGCATTAAAACAACTCTTGCCTCGCATACAATTCAGTTAAATTGTGAGGTGACACGGAAATGAGACATCGAAAAGAACCCCCAGGTGACAAAAACATCATCGGGACCCGAATAGTAGCAATTCGAAAAGCCAAGAAAATGAAGCAGAAGGATTTTCTTGCCCGGTTACAGACCTTTGGATTGGACATTAGCCCGACCAGTTTATCACGATTGGAAGGTCAATATAGACTTGTGCAGGATTATGAGGTGGTGGCAATTGCGAAGGCGTTGGAAGTTTCGGTTGTGGAGTTGTTGGGGGATGGATGAAGAAGGATATTGCAAATTTCTCAATTAATGATATCTAATCTAAAGTGAATAGCATCTCACATATTTTTAACTTTTAATTTTATTCTATCTGTATACGTTTTTTGCTTGTTGAAGCTTTTCTTCAGCAAGACAATATCAATTCGGTAAAATTCCTTCTCAAAAAAAACCCTCCTCCGGCTTGTTTGAACAAGTTACGAAAAGTGATTTACCGTCTGATTTCTGTGGCTATCAGAGGCACCGCTGAACTCAAGCCTATACTTGTATCAAGTAAAAAGCCTATAATATCAACATTTTGCAGTATCTGCACGGATTAAACTCAACAGATTTCCTCTTTTACGACTATTTAAAGGTACCAGAAGTTAGGTGTTCAAGTTACAATATTACTCTTTGAGGTATCTGCTCTTTGTAAGTGTAAAGGGATTGCGATAGTATCAACTTTTCCACTTGCATATTCAATGGTTAAATTAGATTTATTGAAGATACCTTTCGCTTGATGAATAAGTCGATGATGATCTGGACACAAGATCATTATATTCTCCGGCTTGTTGTTTTGAGTTAGTGAGAATGACTCAATGTGGTGTCCCTCAACGATAGAAACCCCATAATCATTCATACTGCTTGACCTGCATATTTGACAACAATAACCTGCTCTCATTTTCAAATCATCAATTAATTTTTTATTGTATTTTCTTATTTTAACTAGTCCATCTTTAACTTCCAAACTTGCATCTTCGTCAAATGTATTTATATATTCTCTATAGTCTTCATCAGACATAGCAGAGATAGCATTTTCTAGTTTCTCTTTCACCAAAAATAATTGTTTGTTTTTTTGATTATCTATTGCCTTTTTTACTTACCATTCTTTTCATTTTACTTACAGTTTCATATATCTCTATGTTTGATTTTATTAACTGAGAAGCCAATTTTAGTTTGTTCAAATCGTTAGAAAACTCTTCCCAAATATCTACCTCCAACTTGTCTCCACGGGTTATGTTGTCCTTAGGTTCCTCGATACTATGAGCCCCTCGGACTCCCTTCCCACAGACGGTGCACTTCATCTACTGGACTTATAGAACGTCTCTTTACGGGTTTCCAAAAAAATTCCGTGTGAGGGAGGGTCTCCCCAGTTCACTGCATTATCTTTCAAACCATGCCGTTCCCTGTACGCCGGAGGGTTCTTCACTGTTGTTCCAAGTTCTGTACAGTTTCCTTGACCTTCGTCGACGCGGCAGGATTCACTTGATGTTGCGGCCTGGATTGTTGCTCGCTCGGTCTCTGACCAGTACTTTTGTCGATTCGCTTTTACACACAGATTTCGCCATGTGCAAGCATCCTTGCTACAAAGGTAGCTTGGCCCCTCCTTTGGTTGGACTTTCACCAACTAGATAATGCGTGCCTCTGGGCACGTCAACACAAAAAAACCACTCATATTGAGTGGCTAAAATATAAAATATTATTAGCGATCTTCTCTATGTTCATCTTTTTAGACTGAATATCTTGGAACTATATCCGTGCACGTATTCCATACAGATTGTTTTTTGTTCTTTACATTTGAGTACCTTACTATGCAAGTTTCTGTTAGAGGGATGAAAATCTATAATAACACATTATTAATAGATCAAATTTTTTCCATTTCTCAAACTTTTCATTAATCCGTTCTGAAGCAAGTTTATAAATCAACTCCAATCTTTTATCAAAGGATGGTTCTAAGGTTTCCTTTTCTCTTGCCATCTTACTCACCACCTAGCTCCATTCCATTAGATAACTCTAATATTTCTTGAACTGGAGAGAAATCGGTTACTTCCTGTACTTGAGTAATTTCCGCAAGCTGAGTCATAGATCTTTGACCATCACCCTTTGTGTAAAATTTCAATCCACTAATTCGGACATTCTTTGAATCATCTTCAAATTCCATCTCTGCTTGGTGGTCACTCATATACAATAGCAAGTCTTGCTTCCATAGTTCACTGACAAATCTATCCCCACTCATTCCTTTAGGCTCAATGAAAATTTGAAAATAAAACTGACTGTTCTCAAGAAACAAAATAAAGTCAGGTTGAAAACCTTGTAAATGTATATCTACTTTTTCACCTGCACGATTAATTCTAGTGCCATATTGGTAAAGTTTCACTTTCCCACTCTTAGCTGACTCACGGTGCATATTTTCATCCATTCGGAATAGATAGACCGCTTTGTTATACTTTTGTTTTAACTCGTTCACATAGGCTTTAATTCGCTCAATCAGTTCATACTCAAGTTTGTTGACGATTGCTTTTTCGTAAACGTAAAATTCATCATCCACTTCATAAGCAGCAACCTTTTGCGTTGCATCATTCAAAAGGATTGCTGTGTCATAATCTGGAACACGTTTATTGTAATTTGTCAGATACTCACGAATTGGATAGCCAATAAATCTATTGGTTCCCCGTTGCTTGACGTAACCTGACTTGAATTTCACTTCATACTCTTTCAATATGTCGATAGTTACTTTCAAAATCTCATCCACTGAAATATCTGATGCTTTATACTCTTTCGGAACAGTCAAGAAAAGCTTCAACTTCCCTGCATTTAACCATTTTTCTCCGTAAATAAATTCTTTCATAGAAGTCAGGAGAGGAAGATACCTTTTCAAATTATCAAACTGGTAAAACTCCAAGCGTTGGATGGCTTTCTTAATGAAACGAACATCAAAATTTTCTATACCAATAGTTTTTGTTTCAATATTTTCAACAGTAGCTTTATAGGAGACTTCCCGACTACCATAGTTCAAATTTCGAGAAATATCTGACTTATGATTAATTCCATATTTTTCAATAGAATCAAACCATTCATCCGATACATCTTCCGCTTCGTTATAATAAATTTTCCCTGTTTTATAGGTAGCTGTTTTCTTAAAGGAAGGTTTAACTTTAATTTCGATAGGCGGGTTTTTCTTGTCTTGTCCCGTTGGTAAATCTATTTCTTTTAATGAGCCTACAAGTTGTTTCAAGTACTGAGGTTCATTCAATGTATGGTAGTGGAGAGTTTCCAAAAATAATTGATTATTCGAGGAATCATTGTCATATCTCCGTTGATAGCTTTTCTCACCAGCAATTTCAAATGGATAATACCTTGCACCACGTCCAATCAGTTGAGCTTCAACCATTGTAGCGTTCTTGTTCGTACCTGCTTCCTTTTCGATACGAACAATATCATACAGATTGAGTACATCCCACCCCTCTGTCAGTTTTGCCACAGCAAAGACCACACGATAGAGGTTGTTTGGACTTTCAAGCGTGTTCAAAGCTTCATACTGCCCTTTTTCAAGCATATTTCCACTGGTATCATTGGCATTCAAAACATTTCGCGGGTCAAAATCTTGTTTAATCTCACGAACAATCTTTGCTAAATTATCTTCATTTTGCAGGTAGTAGTTATAAACTAATTCAAGCGCAGAGCTTTCATTACTATCCAATACTTGCTGACGTTTAATGAATGCCACTAAATCACTCACCTTTAGGGTGGCAATGACTTCATTAAATACCTTTGTTGCTTCAAGTGAGATTGCAATTATTGGCGATTTGAACATAATCACGGGCTTAAAGGATCCCGTGATACCCTCAGCATAAGCACGATATTTTCGAAATTGTGATAGTAAAACCACGTTTAGCATTTTATCCTCATCACTCGCTGATGTTTCAATACGCTTAATCTGCTTTGAATAACCATCAAACATAAATTTGTTTAATGGATAGCGATAAACGACTTTATCACGATACTTGTTATAAATTGATTCCTTGTCAAAATCCACTGTTGCCGTGAACTCTAACAAGAGATTCATGTGTTCCTTATCATCCCTAGCCCTTAGAATCTTATTGATAGCAGATTCCCAAGTATTCTCGGCTTCTTTTTCTGATTTTGTGGTTGCGGAATAGTGATGAGCTTCATCAGCCAAAATAACCACAGGATGATTTTCATAATCAGATAATCCCATTGTGTTCTCTTTCAAGACAAACAAATCATCTGACACCTTTTGAACAGATGAGAGTTTGATATAAATGGTATTTTCTTGGCGAACACGGGGAAAACGCTCAACGTGTCGAATAAAGATACGTTGTCCGTCAATCTCAATCTTTTCTTGAAAAAGATACTTTTCACTATTTTCATTCACCAAATTATTCTTCGTTTTCATAAGAACGGAATTTGTGTTTACCGTAAATAAGAAATTCTGATACTTATGTTCTTGATATAGATAGAGAATGAGAGCTGCCATCAAGTCTGTTTTACCTGAACCAGTCGCCATGTTAAAGAGAACGTGTTGCGGATTTGGGTTAATTTGTGTTTGTGTATAGTGATAATTACGCATAGCTTCATCTTGGTAATCACGTAGCCTATGGACTAAATTTTGATTGATATAAGCTGGAATTACATACCCTTGATGTTGGCTCAACAAGTTATGTTCTGCTTTCTCTGCCTGCTCAACTAATGGAAATTGACGAGCCTTAGCAGAAGTTTTCTTCGCTTTTGTCATATTAATCACCACCTTCATAGAATACTTTATTAAAGGTGTAATCTTCGTCTGAAACTAAAGCACGGACATTCTTATCATTAATTTCCGAATAATTATAATAAAGCCCATTCTTATCAAGTAATTTCACCAGTAAGCGTTTATTATCATTAAATCCTTGAGCCCAATCAATCTTCGATAAGTCAGCACGGAAAGAAATATCCGCAGGTTCATCTGTATCAGTCCCTAATAGCATACGTTCATAAACTGAATTAAGCTCCTCAATGGTGTTTGAGTGGATGACATCTTGAAGGTAGCCCATATTTTTAGGAAAAAGTTCAGCATAGACAAATGAACCGCCACCTTGCCAATCAACGACTTTTGAAATCCCGCCTTGTTCGCCTTCTATAACCTTTTGTAGCCTTGGAACAGATACAGTATTGATGTAGTCCATCTGCTCAATACCAATGAAGCGGCGATTCATTTTCATTGCAACAGCTGGCGTAGTCGCTGACCCCATGAAGAAATCCATCACGATGTCATTCTCTTTCGTGGTAATTTTTATGATTTCATATAACAACTCCTCGGGTTTTGCATAATCAAAAGCATCACGTCCAAAAAGCAGATCAACCTGATCGTTACCTAATTTATTTACAGTTGCTCCATCATACAACTTCAATAAGAAGTCTGAGTATACTGCAGATGCTTTTTCTTTAGCATCATCCTCATCTTTGAAAACTCGTCTAAATGGCTTATCCCCACTCATAACCTCATAGTCATCAGGAAATCCAATACCTCCTTTCTCATACCACTCTTGGAAAGTATCTTTAGCAACAGCCCATGAACGTTTAGGGTTGACTGGATATTCTTTACCCGTCTTGGGATTAACCATTGTAAAATTTGAATTTGGGCGCTCATATATCGTTCTTTGGCTAGTCATATCTGCTTTGCGCCAAGGGCGATTAGGAAAATCGGGAGTAGTTAGGTATTGCCTTTCAACTTTTCGCCCCACAATTTCATCACCCTCAAAACCATTTGTGTATACAAGAAGCCAATCAAAGTCTTGAGATAGATTAAATGGTACGTCGGATTTTCCGTTACGTGTCTTTCGAGGAATCGTACCAACAAATTTTTCTGAGCCAAATATGCTATCAGATAATACTTTGAGGTAGTGCATCCCATCTTCAGAGATATTTATCCATACAGACCCATTATTCGCTAACAACTGTTTAGCAATCTCTAATCTATTCTTTAAGAATGTAAGCCATGTGCTCATTCTAAAATTTGAATTATACTTGAACGAATCTTCTGCAATTTTCTTCTTGAAAAAGTATGGTACATCAATATAAATCAATTTTATTTGTCCTACGTATTTATCTTTCAAAGTATGTAAAGCTAGAAGATTATTTCCTTTGATTATTAGATTGTCTTGCTCCATATTAAAAGAAGTTGATTTAGTATCTAGATGTGTGTATTCCTCATTGTTAAATCGTTTTACGTTAGACAAAATTTTCTTATCAAATAATCTGTCGACTTCATCTTTTTCAATTGTCTCATTCAGAAAGGCGTCATCATAGCCGTCTTTGTTATCTTCCTTTGTCATAGAGGCAGTAAGGACGCCATCTTTGAACGGGAAATCTAGCACAACGTCTTCGTTATCCTGTAAAAACTTACCTTTTGAAGCGAGCCCTACACGGTTTTCATACTTGGTATAGCTTGTGTCCCAGTAATTGTTGTAAAGTACTGCCTCCTCAAGCTGTTCAATTTGAAAAAGCTTTTCCCCTGCAATTTCTTTGATAAAATGTTGCTTGATAAAAGCAACTTCAAATAATTTACTGAGAAGCGCTTCATCATAATTCCGTAAATCATGCGTGAGTTTAGAGCGGTTTAATTTCTCTTCAACAAAATACTTCCCGTCAAAAGAAGATAATGCCTTTTTCAACTCATCAAAAATCTTCGGCTCAATCTGTGCCATTTATCTTCAATCCCCTTACAATTCTTTTTGTCTTAATTATAACAGTTCTTCCTAATTTTCATATGACACAACTGAAGATAATCAAAACCACCCGTCAAACGGGTGGTTTGCTCTGAGGCTATAAGCCTCTGGTGCCGGCTAGCGTCTAAAGGCGCTGGCTTTCACTTCGTTCAAGCTACTATGCCTTTGCCTCTTTTGCCTACCCCTGAAGGGGTGTTTGGACTACCGGCTACCCCTTAAAGGGGTTTTCGTACTCTTTCACACTCAGCTTATCCAGCGCAATATCGTGACTTTCTTGCTCTTGGATGTATTTCTTAATTGTTGCCTCGTTGAGCCCTACGGTGCTTACGTAATAGCCTTCCGCCCAAAAATGACGATTCCCATACTTATACTTTAAATTTGCATGCTTATCGAAGATCATCAGCGCACTTTTCCCCTTTAGGTATCCCATAAAACTAGATACACTCATTTTCGGTGGGATACTGACCAGCATGTGGATATGATCTGGCATGAGGTGTCCCTCGATAATCTCTACCCCTTTATAGCCACAGAGTTACTTTAGGATATCACGGATACTTTCCTTGTATTGATTGTAGATCACCTTTCGTCTATACTTTGGGGTGAATACGATATGGTATTTACACATCCATTTGGTGTGTGCCATGCCTTCTCTGGCTTGTGCCACAAAAAACCACCTTCTCCTTTCGTTATACATAGTAGCTTGAACACTCCTATTATAACGCTCGCATCAGGTGGTTTTTTGCTATAAGCATCACTACACCACCCGCATAGCAGGTGGTTTTTTGTTTCCCACGCTTCGCGTACTCAACTGGCTAAAGCCACTAATAAAATAGCTCCACTGACACCCACTGTCAGTGAAGCTATTAAAGCTGATAATATTCCAGTAAGTCTGATGCGATTGCAGCAAGCTTATCTTTCAAGCTCTGCGGTTCAAGGACTTGAACCGATTTCCCGTAGGATAGGAGGAAGTAAGGGACATACCTCAGCATGGACTGCTCCTCAAGGACGAAGACAGCTTGACCGGATGTCCGCTCCTTCAGATAATGCCCCAAATACCAATGCAGACAGAGGTCATCCAGCGCTGGTCTTAGGATGCTCTTCACGGCCTGTGCGGTAATCTATTTCTACAACGAATTCACCCGCTACCGCCTGCTCCAATTCTGCGAGCACCGGCTGAACCGAAGGAGGCCCCACGCGGTTGATCACTTCGAATCCGGCTAAATGGCGGCTAAGTGTATTTTCCTGCTCCTGATTGGAATACATTTTCAGCTTTGCTGCCGCATTGTCCAGTGCCTCACTCATCGGGTATCCGGCTTCTTTGGCAAAGGTTGCTGCATGCAGAAGGGCCTTCTTCTCGTCAAGGTCAAACAACAGAGGGGCTCTGATGAAATTGCCCAGCAGGCTATACCCGCCATGATGACCCGAGTCGGATATAATAGGCACTCCGCTCGCACATAATGCGTCAATATAGCGGTACACTGTGCGGATATTGATTTCCAGCTTCTCGGGTATTTGCTTGGCCGTTATTTTCCCGCCGGAATTCAGCATCCATAGAATAGCCAGCATATTATCGTTTTTTGGCATAAACTTCACAACGTCCCCCGCCGCAGCTCATAAAAATACCGCACCACCGGATGCTTTAACTCCATCTTCTCCGCTATACTCAAGATCCGCTTCTTCCCAACCCTCCTATCCACCAAAGCCAGTATATTCAATACCATATCGCTGCTCTCCAAGCTCTCCTCTATAGGAGTAGTCAGAAACTTATTAGCCACAACAATAAAATTTGATTTACTTAATGCAGCCTGTGCTGACATTAGCTCTTTGGCATGTTCTGTACTTTTTCTGCTTCGGGCCATTACTATTAGGCGATCCTCCGGCACTGGCCCCTTGGTAGCTTGTCTGACCGCTTCAATGTCGTCACTGCTGATAGGAATTTGGATATCTGGATCATTCTTAATTTCCAGCTCTGTTTGATACCATCTGATAGTGTTCGTTTTATCACTCATGTTGAGTACGTTCTTTTTATCTACCGAGATATAACAAATCCCTGATTTATCAGGCAGATAACGGTAGCCTGGTGCGCGGTATTCTACCCTTCCATGTAACGCAGGACAGAGAAAGCCCTCCAGTTGTTGCTTCAATTTGCTCCAGGACATGTGATCCCCTCCATATAAAAAAAATGAGGAACAGCTTGTTGGCTCCGGGTTTGTCCCTTCCCCATCATCCGATCCTCAATCATTTCACTTCAATTTTCTGTTTAAGCCAAACGCCGCCCGCGCACAGCTTTATTTCTCTCGAAATGGCAATTCCGAGCCTGAATAACATTCAAGCGTATACACCAATTTCATCACCCAACAAACGGACTCTCAGGCAACCCTAGCGCTATACGTAAAAGGTTCGCATCGTTTATTTGAAGTTACAATCCTTTCACATAAATCCATCTTCAGGTTCACCAACGTCAAAATCTAATACCTTTGTTGCTTCTGATTTAAACCTTGTTATCCAGGAATCCCAATCGCTCTGATTCATCTGGGCATAAAATGACAATCCGCCCGGCTCAACGGATGCTTCAATAAAAACATCATCATCTTCCTGCCCGAACCAATATGGAATCCCGTCTTTATACCCCATCCAACCGGGCATAGACTTATAGATAGCAGCAACTTTACTCCATACTTCATCAGGTAGATGATACCATATATTGAGATTACAATGATGAGAGTTTATGTTATTCATTTACTGGGCACCACTTCTCTTATTGCTGCCTACAATTGTAGGTCAGCGAATTAGTAAGTCGAGTTTGGCAACGACATCTGACAGTATGATCTGTGGTACTTTACAGATGAACACTGCCTGTCGGGATTGCCAATCTAGACTCTTTACTTGATCGGCAAGGATAACCCCTTCGATGGGCAGATCCTGCGGAATGACTACTTCAAACGGGTAGCCCTTTGGTTTAGAAGTTACCGGACAGAGCAAGGAAAGTCCGACCTTACCATTATAGGAAGCAGGAGACACGACCAAGGCCGGACGTTTGCCTGCCTGTTCATGCCCCGCTTGCGGGTTGAACTGCAACCATACCAAGTCGCCTCGATCCGGCACATACCCGCCCGTTACCATACTTCCCGTCCTTGTTGTTCGCCTGTAGAGACCTCATTATGGAGATTTTCCGGGGTGACCTGGGAAAGGATTTCGTCCAGTGTAGCCGACTTCGGCTTGATGATAAGATGTCCATCTTCCACATCAAGATCGACTTCGGAGCCTTCCTCAATACCGACCTTTAGGGCAAGGGATTTCGGAATGCGAATGCCCAAGCTGTTACCCCATTTTCGAACCTGAAACATAGAACCGCCTCCCAGAATGTATAAACAAAGTGTAAACAAAGTGTTTTTAGAAGTCAAATCATTGTGGAGAATATATATAAAAAACAGAGGAAAGGCTTGTTGGCTCCGGGCTCATCCCCTTCCCCATTCATCCGATCCTCACTCGTTTAGCGTCTATTCTATTTTCTACTCGGATTTCTACAATCTTGCCAGCTTAATCCTCACGTCCAACCGCCCCATCAGGCTCCTTGCTTCCAAATTCATCGAGCAACGCCCGCACTTCACTTGTGGACTTAGTGTTCATTAAGTTATTTCTTAATTCACTTGCCCCGCGGAATCCGCGGACATAGATTTTAAAGAATCGTTGCAGAGGGCTAAACGAACGTGGTGCCTGTCCGGAGTATTTATCATAGAGATCCAAATGCAGCCGCAGCAAATCAAGCAATTCCTCACTATTAGAAAAGCAATGAACATACCAATAGCTCGATATGACTACAGCAACTTCATGCGCATACACAAATTAGATCACCCAGTAAACGGACTCTCAGGCAACCCTAGTGCTATACGTAAGAGGTTCAAGTTGGATAAATCCGGATTTATTCGGAATTGCTCATATTCTCTTCTCCTAACGAGCATTTCGGCACTTTCTGCGGGATATTTCTCTTGTGTATCGCGAAACCCTTGCAATAACATGGGGAGATTCCCGTAAGCAGTAACTTCTTGATCAGAGAGATTCTTTTCTGTTGTTATATTGTATCCTTTTAGGACAAGCTCTTTAGGGATCTGTTTAACTTCTTTTCGTTCATTAACCTGAGTCAGACCGACGGCCGTAGACAGCTTCGAGGCCAACAGTTCCAGCGTAGCTTCCAGTTCAGCGCTTTGCCAACCAGAAACCGTTACCCCCTGTTTACCGATCACAATATTCCCCAAATCATTCGAGATATGGATCTCGTTAAGTCCAAGCTTATCCCGACGCTCCGCTGGTATTGTGCCCAATATCCCGTCCAGCTTGTCTGCTCGGCTAATTACGGTTGTACCTTCTGCAGGATCTGTGCCCGGCGCTAGAATATATTGATCCCCAATGTTTAGCAGCATTTGCTCCAGCAGTTCGGGATACTCGCAAGTATATTCGTACGTTACAAAAACTTGCTCCCTCATTTCCTCCAGATTACTAACCGGATTTTCTTTTCTACTATTAATTCTGTTGCACAAATCAAGCATCTCCGGATAGTTGCTGGCCAGTATGTCCGCAGGGGACATCTCCTGTTCTGAAGCTTTTGCAATTTCTTCTTGCAGCTGCCCTGTACGGGTCATTACCTCGGATGCTACATCAGGGTGGCCCCACATAAACACTCCATGGATACACCAATCCTCTACATACGGCTCAATCATTCCGACAGATACGGTCCATGGAGGAAGCTTAATCATCGTTTCACAGTACGGCATACGATACCTTTCTTGGGACCAGATATCCTCAATGACCGCACCTTGCTCATATTGGTCTACCAACTGATAGCAGGAAACCTTCATTTCTCTCCAATTTTCAAGCATCTTCCGGTCTTCCCCGGAATACCTCTGGCCTCTCTCTTTCACAAACCAGTCTATTCCGCGCAAACCGTTATCATATACGCGAAAGAAATACGCCCACATGTTTCCGGCCCCTTCTCTGAAATGGCCCAATGAAGAATCGAAGGGTTTATACTTTTGATGATCGAAGCTCCATTCCCCGCCTTGCTTTTGAGCAAGAAAGGAATACAGATCAGTGGTCAATTTAAATTTACGATCAAAAAAATGCCGCCCCTTCGCCTGCAGCGTCTGATCTTCCGACTGCTTAAGTAAACAGCATTGCTTATATTTTTTCCCACTTCCACAAGGACAGGGGTCATTTCTTCCTATCATGTTACACACTCCTCTGAAGGTGAATCTATTACTATTTAATTTCACAGTTCAACTCCTATTTGGAAAAACTGCTGAGCTCTCCCCCTCCCTTAAGCCTTTTTCCAGTTTAAATCAACGAGAAATTCATCCGCATCCACCCATTTGAGCTCGGTATAGGAGCCGACCAACGAGTCTTGAATTCCCCAGCAGTGACAATTCGGCTTTTTTGCAACCGCCTCGAGGCGAGCCTGATACTTTTCAAACAATTCCGGTGTTTGTTCCTTATTCAGGAGCTGGATTACTTTTTCAAAAGTGTTGGTAAAGAAATCCCCCATATTCTCAAAAATATCTCCTTCATAATGAATGTAGTCAGAGGCCGTCTCGCAAAAGAAAACCATGATCTCCAAGGGCCAAATGGTTCCCTTGCCAAGCCGGTTGACCTCCGTAAAAATCTTCTTCACTGTGGCAGGCCGCAGCTTAGGAAACCCCCGAGCAGGATTGAATTCCTTATCAATCAGCGCTTGAGCTTCAGTAACCCATTCTTGCAAGCCTGTCTCGCCTTCGAGCCGGATCGAAACGTACGCCCGAGCATCCTTGCTGAGCCGGACGGTCTCCGCAACTAGTTCAACAAGCTCCTCTTTTGAAAATCCATGCAGCTTCTTCTTGATTTCCAGCACATTCAACTTTCCAGCCATTCCGATGCTTCAACTCCACAAATCCATTTAGTTAAACAAATCATTATCTTCAATAAAACTCAGACATTCTGCAAGATTGCTTTCATACAGTCTGACCCATTGCCCGGTGTGTCGCTGAAAAGCCGTCTCGCACTGGTCGCCACGCTCATCAAATAGTGTAATGCGTGCCATGGGAAACTCTGCATATTTTCCTTTGATTAACGGTTTAATGAATTGGATCTCCGGGTTATCCCAGCCAAACTGTTCATGCAGACGATATAAATAGATTCTTCCCGCTTTAACCTCAAAACGATAAACCCTTTCGCTTAAATCCGGGGAATCCGCTATCACTTGCTTGACTATCGCTTCCAGCCTTGATTTATCCGCTGCCGTCAATTTAGCCGGCTTGGGATTATACGACCAACGATGATTCACTATGATTTCTCACCTCCCATAAATCGCATACGCAAAAAAACGCCAAGCGCACTTCAGCCCTGACGTATGTCTGACACCATGTATAATCGCCAAGATGAGCCATAACTCATAATATCATGGTTATTGACTTGTTACCTGTTTCATATTGAAAATAGGCTGGGTTTTGTTCCCCTCTCCATTCATCTCAGCTTAATCTCCACGTTCCTCCGCCTCATCATGCTCCTTGCTTCCAAACTCATCGAGCAGCGCACGCACTTCATTTGTTGACTTGGTGTTCATTAAGCTGTTTCTTAATTCACTTGCCCCGCGAAATCCGCGGACATATATTTTAAAGAATCGTTGAAGAGGGCTGAACGAACGTGGTTCCTGTACGGAGTATTTATCATAGAGATCCAAATGCAGCCGCAGCAAATCAAGCAATTCCTCACTACTGTGTTCCTTCGGCTCCTGCTCAAAAGCAAAGGGATTCTGAAAAATACCGCGACCAATCATAATACCATCCACACCGTACTCTTCAGCGAGCCTCAGGCCAGTCTGACGGTCAGGGATATCCCCGTTAATGGTCAGCAGTGTATCTGGTGCTACCTCATCACGAAGCTTCTTAATCTCCGGAATCAGCTCCCAATGAGCATCTACTTTACTCATTTCCTCTCGTGTGCGCAGATGAATAGACAGATTCACAATGTCTTGCTTCAAAATATGGGTCAACCAGCCGCGCCATTCGTCTAAGTCACTGAAACCGAGTCTTGTTTTCACACTGACAGGCAGTCCCCCGGCTTTGGCAGCTTGGATGATCTCCGCTGCGGTTTCAGGACGGCAGATCAGGCCGCTTCCCTTCCCGTTCTGTGCTACATTCGCTACAGGGCAACCCATATTAATATCGATGCCCTTGAAGCCTTCTTTCGCCATACCGATGCTCATTTGACGGAAGTATTCCGGCTTGTCTCCCCAGATATGTGCTACGATGGGCTGTTCATCCTCTGTAAAAGTCAACCGCCCGCGCACAGCATGGTTCCCCTCCGGGTGACAATAACTCTCTGTATTCGCAAACTCCGTAAAAAACACATCCGGTCTGGCAGCAATACTTACGACATGGCGAAAAACAACATCCGTCACATCTTCCATGGGCGCCAGTATAAAAAAAGGCCGTGGTAAATCACGCCAAAAATTATTTGTCATCTCAAAAACCTCTCTATGAATACAGCATGTTAAACCAAAGTATATCATAAAAGAAGGGGCGCCCCCACCTTACTATTTTCTCCAATAGATCGCCGTTTTACTTGTCCTTTCGCACTAACGCCGCCTAATATCTTGAGCCTGTGCGGGAGCGTGAACTCCTTTCCACACTCCCGTATTTTTTTGTTTTATACCTCAGCCTATATGTTTCCGTCAAAAGAAATATAATAAAGCTATGGAGGTGTTGTGCGTGGGAAATACATGGCTTGTTCCGGTTGACGCTGAAAAACCGGCTGACGGACGATATAGAAGCGCTAAAGTAAAGGATGGTCAAAATAAATGAAACGGATATTTTTGGTTGAGGACGATAAGGCAATCGCTAAAAATCTTATCCTTTTGCTCCGCTCGGAGGGATTTACAGTCATCCACGCCCCTACGCGGAGTGAAGCCCTTGCCGCACTTGCCGGGAATAAATTCGACTTGGCGTTGATTGATATTTCTTTGCCTGACGGAAATGGCTTTACGGTTTGCACGGAAATCAAAGAAACGCATGATGTTCCCGTTATCTTTCTGACGGCTTCCGGCGATGAGGCGAGTGTTGTTACAGGGCTAAACATGGGCGCGGACGACTATATCACCAAGCCTTTTCGTCCGCGTGAACTGATTGCGCGAATTGGAACCGCCCTGCGAAAAAGCGGGCGTTCCGGGGCGGATTTTGAAATTCGCGGGCTTCATGTCGATACGGCAAGCGGTGTTGTGAAAAAAAACGGCAACGAGGTTTTTCTTTCAGCATTAGAATACCGCTTGTTGCTGGTGTTTATTAGCAACCCAAAAAGTATTATCACGAGGGGCAAGCTACTTGACGAATTGTGGGACGCGGCGGGCGAGTTTGTCAATGACAATACACTCACCGTGTACATCAAACGCTTGCGGGAGAAGATAGAGAACGACCCGGCAAGTCCGCAAATTATTCTGACCGTTCGCGGGACAGGGTATAGATTGGGGGGCGGGCATGCTTCGGAATAGAGAGTTTCGGCAGTTTGCCATTTTGTTCTCATTAATGGCCGCCGCCGCTGTAATGCTGGGATTTGCAATAAATGAGGCGGCGGGAATCCTTGCCCTTGCTTCTGCCGCCGCCTTTGGCACAGCGTTTTTCGCGTTTACCAAAGCCCGGTACAAAAGCATTGCGCGGATTTCAAATCAAATCGATCTTGTACTTCATAATGCTGACCATCTGTATATTGGTGAATCGGACGAGGGCGAACTTTCCATTCTGCACAGCGAGATAACAAAAATGATGCTGCGTATTCGGGAGCAAAACGACGCACTGAAAAAAGAAAAAGAACATCTTGCCGATTCGCTTGCCGACATAGCCCACCAGCTCCGAACTCCGCTCACATCCGCGAACCTCATTCTGTCATTGTTAGCGAATAACCCTGATGAAAACGAGCGGAAAGCATTTGTACGGGAAACAGAGGAATTGCTTGTGCGGATGGATTGGCTGATTACTTCTCTATTGAAATTATCCCGCTTGGACGCGGGCATTGTGGTATTCCAAAGCGGGCAGATCGATGTAAGCAACTTGATATGCGCCGCGCTTCGCCCGTTCCTAATCTCAATGGAACTGCACAATATTGATTTGCAAATGGACGTGCCGAAAGGGGTACTGATTCAGGGCGATTCTGGTTGGCTTTCGGAAGCCATTCAAAATATCCTCAAAAATTGCATGGAAAGCGCAGGCGAGCACGGGAAGATTGAGATTGTTTGTACGGACAACCCTCTGTTTACCGGGATTGCTATCCACGACAGCGGCGCAGGCTTTGAAAAAGAAGATTTACCCTGCCTGTTTGACAGGTTTTATCGCGGGAGAAACCCAAACGCTACAGGATACGGGATTGGATTGGCTCTCTGCAAGATGATTATTACACGGCAGGGAGGGACGATTACCGCAAAAAATCACCCGCAGGGCGGTGCGATATTTGCCATTCGTTTCCCAAAGTGACGAATCTCTCACCTGAAAGTCACAGAGATGTAAGATGAAGGTTCTATTATATGGGTAAACCATGAGAAGGAGACTCACATAATGGAGTTCTTAAAAATCGAAAATCTATGCAAGGTCTACGGCAAGGGCGAAAACCAAGTTACCGCGCTTGACCATGTTTCGCTTACCATCGAAAAGGGGGAGTTTACCGCAATCATCGGCTCCTCCGGCTCCGGCAAATCCACATTGCTTCACATCATCGGCGGCGTGGACGTGCCGACAAGCGGAAAGGTGTATTTGGACGGGCAGGATGTATATGCCCAAAGCAATGAGAAACTCGCCATCTTCCGCAGGCGGCAGGTCGGACTGATTTACCAGTTTCACAACCTCATTCCCACTCTGAATGTGGTGGAAAACATCACCTTACCTATACTGATGGACAAGCGGAAGGTCAACGAGGAACGGCTGAATGACTTGTTGGACCTGCTTGGGCTGAAGGACCGGAAAATGCATTTACCCAATCAGCTTTCGGGCGGTCAGCAACAGCGCGTTTCCATAGGACGCGCTTTGATGAATGCCCCGGCGGTCATGCTTGCCGACGAACCCACGGGCAGTTTGGACAGCCGAAATGGACATGAAATTATCAACCTGCTGAAATTAAGCAATCAAAAATATCGGCAGACTCTTCTCATCGTCACGCATGACGAAAATATCGCCCTGCAAGCAGACCGCATTATCGGCATATCAGACGGCAAAGTAGTGCGGGACGAGAGGCAGGTGGCACGGTCATGAACATTTTCAACAAGGTCGCCCTTCAAGGACTGAAAAAGAACCGCACACGAACGCTTGTAACGATTATCGGAGTTGTTCTGTCTGCTGCCATGATTACGGCGGTCGCCACCTTTGGCGTATCCCTGCTGAGCTATATGACAAACGGCGCAATTGCAAAATACGGCGATTGGCATGTCGAGTTTTTGGATGTTGATTCCTCTTTCGTACAGGAACGAACCCACGACGATGGAGTTGCAAGCACCGCAACCTTTGAAAATATCGGTTACGCCGCGCTTGACGGCGGCAAAACCCCGGGCAAGCCGTATCTTTTTCTGGCTGGTTACAGTGAGGAAACCTTGGATGCTCTGCCTGTCACACTGTTTTCCGGCAGGATGCCCGAAAACAGCGGAGAGATTCTTGTTTCGGGGAAAGTCGCAACCGAAGCCGGCGTGAAATTCGCGGTGGGCGACACCGTTTCCCTCACGGTGGGAAGCCGCATGAGCGGCGGCGAAAAGCTCGGTCAGAATGTCCCGTACAATGCCCAGAGCGAAACCTTTATACCTCAGGGTGAGAAAACCTACAAGGTTGTGGGTATTTGTCAAAGACCTCGCTTTGAGGAAAACTCCGCGCCGGGATATACCCTAATCACTAAAACAGATGCCGGGGATAGCACAGATAGCTTCAGCCTGTTTGTCACACTGAAAAACCCGCGCCAGATACATGCTTACATCGACAAAACAGCCGGAGGCCATGCGTATTTTTTAAATGATTATGTGCTGCGTTTCATGGGCCTTTCGGACGATAACATGTTCAACAGGCTTCTGTATGCGGTTGGCGGCATTGTGGTCGCCATCATCATGATAGGCTCGATTTTTCTGATTTACAACTCCTTCAACATCTCTCTGAATGAGCGTACACAGCAGTTTGGTATCCTCATGTCGGTGGGAGCCACGGCAAAGCAGCTACGAAATTCAGTGCTGTTTGAGGGACTTTGCATCGGTGCAGTCGGCATACCGATAGGTATACTGGTCGGCATGGGCGGCATCAAACTCGTAATCGACATTGTCGCCAAGACGTTTGGTAACATCCTCTACACGGATGTCCCATTGACCGTGACGGTATCCATTCCCGCAATTATTGCTGCGGCAGCGGTCAGCATGGTTACGATTCTGATTTCGGCCTATATCCCAGCAAGAAAAGCTGTAAATACGCCTGTGATGGAGTGTATTCGCCAGACGAACGAGGTCAAGGTTGAATCCAAAGCTGTTAAAACTTCAAACCTGGCACAGCACATTTACGGTTTGGAGGGAACCCTTGCACTCAAGAATTTTAAGAGAAACAAGAAGCGCTATCGCAGCATTGTGCTGTCGCTTGTTTTAAGCGTAGTGCTGTTTATATCAGCCAGTGCTTTTGTGACGGATCTGAAGCTGGCGTTAGGTCAGTCGACAGAGGTTACGACCTACGACATCGCCTTTGCCGCACGGGACATGGACGACAGCGAAATGCTGCCGCTATATGACAAGATGAAGACCGCTGATGGCGTCTATGCTAGCTCATATCAGGCACTTGTTACATATTCAGGCACTGCCAAAGCAAGCGATATGACAGACGATTACTGGGAATATGCGCCTTCTTATGCACCGGACGATACCGTTAAACTGCCCATGCAATTTCAGTTCCTTGATGAAAACACCTATCTTAGTATTCTTGCGCAGCTGGGTCTGCCGGCAGAGGAATATACCGGGCAGAATGCGAAGCTGATTTCCGTTGCCAAGATTGAAGAGGCTGGCGAGTATGTGGACGTGTTCAAAAACTCTGCCATGAATTTCACTATCGTGCCCAGGACAGATGACGGGGCGGAGCCGGAACAGGGGAAAAACGTCGGTATTACGTTTGTCGATACCGCGCCGCCCGATACACTCCCGATTCTGGATGCCACGGAGCCGACGCCGATCTTTTTCTATGTGATGGCTCCCTATTCGCTCAAAGAGCAGTATGTAACACCTGACACGCATGTGGATATGAAGGGCATGACCTTTCAGTCAGAGAGCCCCACGCAGTCGGCAGATGAAATGGAAACAATGATCGAGGGCGCGGGGATCACAGCTGCGTACAATATGTACAATATGAACAGACTGATGGATGAGAGCCGTAATTATATCTTCATTGCCAACGTGTTTGCCTATACTTTTATCATTATGATTTCGCTGATTGCAATTGCCAATGTGTTCAACACCATTTCCACGAACATCAAGCTGCGTCGGCGGGAGCTTGCCATGCTTCGCTCGGTGGGAATGTCGGAACACGATTTCCAGAAGATGATGAATTTCGAGTGTGCCTTTTATGGCATGAGGGCGCTGCTCGTCGGGCTTCCCGTAGCGGTGATTTTCTCTTGGCTGATTTACAAAGGAATGTTCATAGGCGGAGCGGACGGTATCGTTTTTGTGCTGCCTTGGGCCAGCATCGGAATCAGCGTGTTCAGCGTTCTCTTTATTGTGTTTGTTACAATGCTGTATGCCATTAGCAAGATCAAAAAGGAAAATATTATTGATGCGCTTCGGGATGATATGACTTGATTCAAAAGCGGTATTAAAGTTGTACGAATAAAACGCCCTTTTGGCTTTAATGCGTTGGAGATACGTTCAAGAATCGCCAAAGGGGTGTATTTTATTCCCTTCACTTAGACACTCAGCTGCTGCTTTAACTCTTGAATGGCCTTGGTTAAATTATCGAGGTCAGGTTTATATAATTCCAATGTTTCTTTCTTACTTAGTGTTAATGTTTTGGCTTTACTTAATCCAAGGCGGTTCAGATTGGGTCCGATCTCAAGAATCGTAACGCCATTGCCTGTAATAGTATATTTTGTAATCCGCTTGGTACCCATTTCAAATCCGATGTAATCATTTGCACCAAGAATAAAACGATCTTCATTAGGAGTTAACAACTGTTTACCCAAAATTGCGCTGAATAAGAAGGTTTGCCAATCTCCGAACATGCTCTCTGCTGCAGAGCCATAATAGTCGCAAAGTTCTGATGCTTCTTGCTCAGTGATAATGTCAGAAACAGCAGCACCCGCAATTATACTAATCGCTCGTGAGTAGTTAAAGGCAGACCAAGATAACCCCTTCGTATACGCTAGCCAATCCTTATTGTGGTGAAACAAACTAGCAATCTCTTGTAATAAACTTGCGGAATCTTCTTCGAAATAATCTGCGGTGGCTACTATCAATTTCTCAATCACGAAAGTTTCGTCGTTATACGCCGCAGTCGTGTCCTTGAACCACGTTGTAAACGGTGTACGGTCGATAGTCTCGGAGATAATACCAAGCGCCTGTATCCACGTTCTAGTCGCGCTTGTGACATCATGTAAGGTTTCATTAGACATCCGCTAACCACCAATCGAAAAATTGTTAGGATTGGCTCTTATTGCACGAAGTGTTGCCTGTAGAGCTTCTTCTTTGTACTCGTCCTTTATACAGACAACTTCCCTTCTCATTTTTTCATTGTTATATATCACGTAATATCACTATCTTGTTTTTGACGTCACTGTTGATATATTCTCTTGAGAAAATTCATACCACGTTACATCCCTTTTAGCATCTTCTTCTTTAACAAAAGCTTTATATGAATCTTTAGTAACTAGTTTATTATTGATGTAGTATGCTGTGGCGAATGTAGTGGATGATTCATCAGTAGCACTTGATTCATGATAAGCTAATTTGTCAGTTTCACAGGAATTGGTTTGGAATCTTAATTTTCCATATCCGTTGTAAGTTAACCCGCCGCTTAACCATCTAAATGTTCCGTCAGTTTTAAGACCACTTAACTGGTCGTTTCCAAAAAAGTAGCCATAGACTTCACCATTCATATAATGCAGGACTTCAACAAAATTTGGATTCTCATCTACTGTTAATCCAAGAACAACTTCAGGTATTTTGTCACCATCCATATCAAGCACGGCAAAGTGATTTATTTTAGATGTAGTTCCATAAATCTCGTTATTAGTTAAAAAATCATTCAAATATACCTTTTTCTTAGTTTCTATGCTGTAAAATTCAATCTTATTTTGCAATACTATCTTATATGCTTCCATTGCTAAACTCTTATTGTTCTCAGGTTTACTTTCAGAAGGAGTAATATGGGCAGAAGAAGTAATTGTTGGAACACTGGTGTCAGAAATTTTATTACTACTTGAGCTACTGTCATTATTTAGGTTTAAACTGCTTTTATTGGTGGAACACGCAGTTATTGAAATACTTAACAGAAACATAAGAAGCACACACTTAATTTGTGATTTCATTTAATCTCTCCTCAACTATTTGCTTCTGTCGCACTTCATATTACATTCCGTCATTTATATATGCTACAAGCGGGTGAAGAATAAGAATGTTCAAGTCTTCTTTTCCGAAATGTTCAGTGCAAGTATACTTAAAACCATTACCCCAATACGAATGATATAACCCGACATGTCTTAGGGGAACGTCGGGCTTCTTGCGTACCTTCCTCCGAAAGGTTATTTCAGTATAGCGGGAAATGGGCGATATTGGAACCTGACATTTCGGGAAATTATGCGTAAATTGTAGACGCCTTTTTGACGGCAAATATACCCCCATTCCCCCGGTGGGGGGCTTCACTCGGTTTTGAATTATAAGTTACAAAACAATAGACAAAAGAAAAGACGCCGATCAATACCTTACGGTTATCTCGACGCCATCTATTGGAAGTTAGGAACAACGATGTGGGCGCCATTCCTTTATCTATATGTCACTTAATCTGTCGTGTTTGTGACGTTTTTCCTTCTATTTATTTCACGGTATAATGAACCCTTCGTAACGCTAGTTAGTTCTTCGATCTCGGAAACGCTATGCTTCTTTCCTTCGTATAGCTTAATCGCCTTATCAAGCTTCTTGGCGTCGGTCTTAGGGCGACCGCCGTTCCTTCCCGCGCTCTGGCGGCTTGTAAGCCCGCTATGGTACGTTCCCGGATAATGTCCCGTTTGAACTCTGCGAATACCGCCATCATCCCGAATAACGCTTTCCCTGCGGCGGTGCTTGTGTCGATCGTTCAAGAACTCATGAAAAAACGGTGCAAACACAAGAGTAACGGCAAAGAAAGCCTATTCTCATATAACGAGGGAATTGAAACGGCTTGAAAAGCAACTTAGCGAGACAAACGCCCGCTTCGATAGCTTACTAAGCTTACACGTTGACGGGGTAATAACAACAGAGCAGTTTAAGCTACAGAATAATCGTATTACCCAACAGCAAGAAGACCTTGCGAACAAAAAGGCAGAGCTAATATTGGCGTTGGAATCGAAACAGGATTTCGACCAACAGATACACGCATTCAAAAAAAGAAGTAGGACGTTTCATTACGCTCGACTTCGACGACGAGCAAGTAATGAAACAAGTCCTACAACGGTTAATCAACAAAATCGAAGTGTTTGAAGGTGAAAGGATTAAGATTCACTATAACCTTTCCAATCCTTACGCCACCAACTAAGGTACAGTCTATTCGGCTGTATCCTTTCTTTCAAGTCTTACTGTAACCTCCACATGTAAGGGCTGCGTAAAATAGACATCTATCGATGTGGCAGTATTCGCTTAAATTGGCCCTATCAATCATAGCAAGAAAGAATATATTAACTACAATTTTCAATACCAACAGCCCTGTGTCGAATATGATAGGGAAGCCACTGGCACATAGTTCATCAATATACCGAGAAACTGTTCTTATATTTATCTCTAGCTTTTCCGATATTTACTTCGCAGTCAATTTCTCTCCCGAATTCAACATCCATAATATTGTTGGCACATTACCATTTTTGGCATAACATAACCCTCACCTTGTATTGCCACTCTACCTAAATTCTAACAAACACTTGAAGTGTTTGCTAATCCACTGTATTCCTTAATTTTGAGCCTGCTTAACGACGTAAGATCGGTCATATTATGAATAAGCATGGATTAGTATTCAATTAAACCGTCGCGCAATATGTACTTTCAACAAGAGTTTTTAAGTAGGATAAGCATTGAATAAACGCGATCGAAGGCGGATAATGAGAAATATGAGTTTGCCAAAACATTACTTTTTATTAAAAGTGCTTGATATAAAAATATGATGGGGGCGTTATTATATGGGCGTTTCAAGTGATAAAAATGAAGATACTAATGGAGAAATATTTTTTTTGAATACTAATTTTGAAATAGACATCAATAATCTATACGATGAAAATTCCTGGTATTCCAGTTTGAAAGATCGAGATGAGGAAATTGAAGGAATAAAGAGTTTGATCATTGAAGAATTTAATATAATTATGGAAAATACTAAAAAATCACTTAATGACTATAATAAGAACGAAAAATTTGATTTAAGTTTAACTTTTTTGAAAGATATGCATTTTGTAGCTTGTACTTCTAATTCGGAGATAAAATTAAGTGAAGGTCTTATAATACACTACTATAATTTTTTTAAAGGCTTTTTAAAAGCACACCACAATTCATATGATTTCGATGATGGTATTGTAGAAATGATACCTATTAAGTTTATTTTATATCATGAAATAGGACATGTTGTTCATGGTCATATAAAATTGCTTGAAAACCGTAAAACTAATAATGAAGCTATATCAACATTAGATCAAAAATCTTTTGAATATGATGCCGATGCTTTTGCTTTAAGCAGAATTTATGATGAGTATAATGGCGTTATCAAAAATTCAATAGATAACTGTAATAATAGTGAAGAATTCAAAAAAGGATTTGAATTGATGCTACTAGTACTTATTTTTGAAAAAGTTATATTAGGAATAGTGATAGCTTTTTTTATAATAAGAAAGCCAGATGATTTTAATAAGTTCGATACAAAAAAACATCCTCCTACATTTTACAGAGAAGTCCTAGCTATTGAATCATTAAAAAGTTTGTTGGCATCAAAAATTAATGTTCAAAAAATTTTCGTTGACTGTGAATTAACATTAACTAAGTATGTAGGATATGACGATTCTATTATGCAAAAATTTGTAGCTGATATATTAGACAATATCGTTCATGTAGACGATATTGTTAAAAATTGGAATGAAAGAGTTAAATATGAAGTAAAAAAGTACTCTCGATTTCCGGTTGAAGGTATTGATTTTGTCTTCGAAGATGGGAAGCCAGTTTTAAAGGGTACTTTCTAAAGCTTTATTTCGATAGTAAGACAGGTATATTAGCTATGTTCATGTTAATAATAGAACCATCACGCTCCCTATTTTGCCCCGCCGATATGGTTGGGGCTTTCTTTGTGCGTATAGAAGATATTCGCAAAAATTCCAGACGGGTATGACAAGCCTTAACATCGGCACAGAAGCAATAATTTGTTCATCAGGCACTGGGTGGGGGATACAACAAAGGACGACTATCAATAGCCGCCCCAACTAAACTTATGGACAAAAAAAAAGAAGCGGGATTTCTCCCGCTCCGTTGCTGTATACGCCAATACATCTCAACTATTAGTCTTTCCTGACCAACAGTGAACAGCACTCCACATGTATTGAGTAAGCAGAGTCAACATATTAAATAAAAAGTAGTTAGTGAACGTTTAGTAACGAACTCGACTTCTATCACAAACACAATTTTTTAGAAACCATCGGTTGTATATTGAACCGAACTATATATAGGAGGGAGAAGGGCTTGTTTTCTTCCTCCAGACACCGATTTATTGTTCTTCGTATTTTGCCAATATTCTTCGAATATAGTTTTGAAAAGCTTCCCGAACACCGGAAGGCTCTATGATTTCGCATTTATCCCCAAACCTCAAAAGTACATCATAACCGGATTCATTATTGATAATTGGAAATGTAGCCAGACAGCTATTCCCTTCTACACTAGTAATGTTCTCCTCGCCGTATCTTTCAATCACTTTATCCTTTATAGATAAGGCAATTCGGATCGTGACTGGAACCCATTCCCGGCTCATCCAATCTGATCCATCCATTGCAAGGGGTGAAAAGTCGCGGGGCACAAACGTTTCTGGCAACACATAAAGCTTGCTTATCCGGGTCAATTTAAATATTCGGTAATCCTCTTTTAAGGTGCAGAAAGCTTGCAAATACCAACTGCTTTCTTTAAAAACAACTTGATATGGCTCTATTTTTCTAGAGGTAACATTCCCGTCTTTATCGATATAATCAAAAGCCATATATCGCTCTTCATTGATGCCGGTTTCTACGCTGCTTAAAAGAGAACGCAGGGAATGATTTCCTTGATTTAAGGATAAATCGATAGCAAATCTGCTTTCTTTTTCCGATTGTCTGCTTTCTTTTTCCGATTGTCTGCCTTCTTGGCCTATATTGCTTAGCTTTTCCAGAACATGAACGATTTCTTTATGATCGTATAACTGCCTATAGCTTCCCAGACTCGTTAGTAGAGTTTGAATTTCCTTGGGCGTGAACAGTTTTTTATCGATTTTATATGACTTCATTAAACCGACCCCACCTGAAACTCCTTGAGTGGTAAAAATTGGCAATCCCGCCATCGTTAGCGTATCGATATCTCTATAGATGGTTCTGCTGCTGACCTCAAGCTTTTTGGCAAGTGCTCCGGCATTCATAACCTCGTTCTCCATAAGAATCATGATCATGGCAATCAGACGATCGATTTTCATAAAGTCACCTCAACTCTAAGTATGCCATACTGTTGTCATATATAGAATGCTATGTTATTTATGTATCAACAAAAAAATATGCAGGAGGAAATTGAAATGAGTAACTTTAGAGTTGAAAGAAAAGAAAGCTTCCGTTTGGTTGGTTATAAAACGGTTTTAGAGGGATCGAGCAACGCACATTCTCCTCAATTCACCAAACAAAAAACGACATTTTTCATTGGAGCCATTGAAAATGGGCAAATGGCGCTCCTTCGTCCACTTGCTGAAGGTTCGTATGACTATGCCGCGATAGCTGTGGAAAAAGGGAATGTCTTCTATTATGCGGGAGTCAAAACCTCGCAGCCTGCATTGGATCAAACAGAAGAGGTTCTGTTTCCGGAAAGCGATTATCTAGTCCTTACAGGAAACGGCGGATTGTCGCGTTTAGCCTTTGACAGGTTGGAGGATCAGGCATTTAACGATCTGTTAAATGAAGATTATGAATGGATCTATACAGGTGCTCCTATTGCTGAAATTCTGCTAAATGGAAATCCGTCCGATGCCCAGGTTGAAGTATGGGTACCCGTAAAGAAACGAAATGACCGTTAAAGAGTTGCTTTGTCTTTAATTCTTCAGGAATAAAACCAAGCCCACCGAAAAAATAGACAAGCCAGCATGATCAGTATGGAGTTCTAGGGCAACTTAACCCTCCGTTTACCACTATTTGTGATACGGTTCCCCGCACCATTTATAGAGTGAAATTTAAGGGCACCCTTTAGGGTGCCCTTGTGATTGCGGATAGGGGTTCAGCGCAGAGAGGGGAATCGAACCCCTGTCCGAAGATAACGCAACATAAGCTTCTACGGGTGTAGTCACAGTTTTGATGTCACCCTAATATCGCCCCGTAACCGGCTATACTTTGGGTCAGCCTGATTGTCTCCTTCATCACACCTCAGGCGGAGATGTGACAGCCTATCCCTGGTAGGAGCACGGTAACAGGTTATTAAGTATGTAAATAGCCAACTAATTGTCCGCAGCCGAATAATAGAGATTTCTCTGTTATAGAAAAGCTATCTTCAATATGTTGAAGCATTTGGGCTTGAATAAGCACATCTGAAGATATACTCTCGTCTGCTAAATATTACAGCTGCTTGCACCTATGACTCATCTGAATAAACAAAGCCTACCTCTATCAACTAAATAGTCGAATGCTATTTCGGACGTTGCTAAACCGTAAAGACAACGTACACGGTTCCTGCCCTCACGAACCGATGTGCACAATCGCCGTCACAAAGAGGAAGAGGAAAACAGCCATGGATGCGTTAATGACTTCGAACAGCGCAAGTGGCTTAGACATTTTAGTCGGAGATTTTGGAAAGATACCCGCTAAGTCGATAATGTACACGATAAAGTATGAAACAGCGATGATTTGCGTGATTAAAATGGCATGTGGATGTGATATCAACAAGAGATAGCACGCGATAAACGACGTAATTCCAAGCAAGATAAGAAACAGATTAAACCCCCAGAATACACCTCCTTTTAATTTTGAGAAATCTCTATTCTCAATCGGTCCTCCCGGAACCAATATCGCCAATAATGTTACATTTAAAAACACTAGTAAACTTGCCATGATCATAATAACCTGCATCGTTATCTCTTCCTCTCATTTGTTAGTGTCTCAAGATTAACAGGAAGGATAAAACATGTATTGTAAAAAATCAGCATCTATGATCAGGTATTTATCACTTCTGACCATGCCATACATAACTAAAGGTTAATTCATGTGGCAGTTTCTCTAACTCTTTGACGGTTTTGCCTGCAAATTTTTTGGATGTTTTGATGAGGTGGGACTGATCATAGTAACGATACTGCATATCCTTCCTCAATCCTTCATCCTCAACATGTTTTCTGAACTTCACAATATCTCCATAGGCCTTTGGGGTCAGTCCGATCTGTTTTTTAAAAAAGCGCTCCAACGTACTTACTGAAATACCAAAAAATTTTGCCATACTCACAATTTTCAAGTTTTCATATTCTCGTTCTACATAAGTAAGCATTTTTTCTATGCGGCCAGTATCCTTCTTATTCAACGCCATTTTATGCAGCAAATAATGATTGATTGCTGTGATATGTTGCTCCACATCTTTAGATTTCCTCATCATTCGGTATAGTTCATCTAGATCAGGGTCCACATCGATGCCTTGTACGATTCGCTCTGCCAATTCGAGGCTGGGCACATGAAACAATTGTATAAACCCTAACGGAGTTAATGAAATCCCGATTTGATACAGCTGTTGTCCGTATCGAACATATTTCACGCTTTTCATTTGACCAATCACAACCGTATTGGGGATCACCATTTCCTGTTCTTCTCCCACCTGCCTATAGGCAGACCCATAATTGAAAACGATATTGATATACCCCAGCGGCATAATAATATCTTCTCTGTTGTCATCAGCGAGAAAGTCGAAGTCTACGACCCAAATATAGCCCACTATCTTATGTAAGGCATTTATAGGTTCAAAAGTTCGAATCATCGTATGCATCTCCTTCTAGAAAACTGGTGATTATCCACTTTTTGTCCACGTTTCCCTTGAACTCGAATTCCATAGGTCATTTCAAGGGGAAGAAATGTGTCTCGATAAAACCCGCCATTAATTTTCTAGTTTATTGTAAACACAATATCAACATCCAAACAGATTTTCAATTCTCAATAAATTTGATGTCTATAATTCTGAGTGTAACAAAAGCCCTAACCGCATGAGGCCAGGCTTTCCAAGGTGGAGGCGAGGGGAATGTTCATATCTCCATCTTACCTGCTTACGAAGCTATTCTCCGCCGACAATATTAGAGGTTGGATATAAACGCCGTGTTCTCTACACTTCACTCCAATTCGCGCGGACAACACAGGGTTCGACCCCTCGAGATTCCACTCAACGCAAAAAGGACACCTCTGAGGTGTCCTTTATCATGATGGTGGAGGCGAGGGAATTTGAACTCCCCTTAGTCCACTATAATCAATTCTTTACATGTGTCGAGACAATATCAAAACTTACGTCATCTTTCCATACAGAACATTCAAAATTCTGGGTTTAGGTGTTCCCCATTATTTGTCAACACGAAGTGTTGACACTACCGCCTCAACATGTGTAGATGCTGTGATTCGGATTTCCCAAAAGCGTGGTATGGCCTTGGCGGAAGCATTAGATTCAACCGATGCTTAAATAAATCAACATCTTATTACTGGTGGTTTTTTAAAGATAGCCCAACAAAAAAAAGGCTGCGATTTTCAATTACGAAGAACGTAGCCGCTAAAATTTTTATTGCCTATGGGCAATTTATTTTCAAAATTTCACTTCGGATGCCTCTGGATTTCTGCTTTTAATTTTAAAATGTTAAGTATGCCTGTTATGTTCGCATTATGCCAATAAGGTATACCTAAGTCAGCCCAATAAACTGGAATTTTCCTTTTAGTTAATCATTTCGACTTATCTCCAAACTGAACATAATAAAATCTAAACTAATCGAAAAACTTCCCCTTATAAAAATTCTCATTACCAAGTTTTTTCGCCGTCAGTTTAAACATAACGCAACCATCTGGACATACAATATCCTTGCTATATTTGCTATTACCACCGATGTTCTCTAAATCTCCACCACTTCTGACAGCCTCCATGATTGGAAACATTATCATCATTACTTTGGAGCAAATACCCTGTCCATCCGCATTTACAGGACAGCCATAGGTACAGGTATACTTATCTCCAATTTCCTCGCCGTTTCGGCAATATCGCTCTGTGTGTTCACTACGAAGAAATCCTATTACCTCAGTTTCCCATTCATACTCCTCATCATACCATTTTTTCATGATTAACCTCCAACTTTCATCTAACACTTTTATATCATAGTACCAGAACAATTATTATTATAAAGAAATAGAGAAATTACTGCTTGATTTTACTTGCTATTATTTTGTTTTTCTCAATATCACACGCTATGAAATGTCTTAAGTTTTCTTTTTTCTTCTTTAAGTATTTCCATTTGATCACCTCATCACTAACTCAAAATACAATAAATGTATTAACCTCTGTTATATCAAAAATACCCTATGTCATCTATATTTCCCCCTAAAAACCAGGGCAAAAATCGGGCATTTTTAATGCCTAATTTTTGCCCATTTTTGTTTTCAAACCACAACATCTTGTAGTCTCAGTGGTTTATTTATCGTTTTGACCACAACGTGTCATCAGAATCACTGTTTCAACATGCACCGTATGCGGGAACATATCCACCGGAGTTACCTCCACTGTTCTGTACCCGCCATCCTCCAATACCCGCAAATCCCTCGCCAGTGTCGATGGATTACAAGACACATACACCACCCGCTCCGGCTTCATCGCCAGAATCGTATCCAACAGGCGCGGGTCGCAGCCTTTACGCGGCGGATCAACGACGATGACGTCCGGCGTGACGCCCTGCTCTTTCCAGTTCGGGATCACGTCCTCTGAGGCACCTACCTCGAACACTACGTTGTTCATATTGTTAAGCCGTGCGTTCGCACGCGCGTCCTCAATAGCTTCACGCACAATCTCTACGCCGTATACCTTAGCCGCATGCTGCGCCAGGAACAACGAGATTGTCCCGATACCGCAATAGGCATCGATTACAGTCTCCTTGCCTGTCAGACCGGCATATTCTACGGTTTTACTGTACAGCACCTCAGTCTGTGCTGGATTCACCTGATAGAACGAACGGGCGGAGATGGCGAACTGCACATCGCCGATGTAATCGTAGATGACGTCGGTGCCCCATAAGACACGGGTCTCATCTCCGAAAATGACATTTGTCTTCTGCGTATTAATGTTCTGGCAGATGCTTGCCACATCCGGCAGCTGTTCGCGGATGCTGCCGAGCCAGGCGTCCAGATGCGGGATGTCGCGGCCGTTCGTGACCAGTACCAGCATCATCTGCCCGGTGCGGAAGGCTTTCTTGACAACGACGTGGCGCAGCAGTCCGCGTCCGGTCTCTTCGTTGTAGGCGGAGATGCCCAGTTCTCTGCCTATGCGTTTCACTGCGGCAACGACGTTGTCGTTATGCTCATGCTGGATCAGACAGGTCTCCATGTCGACGATCCGGTGGCTGCCGCGGGCATAGAATCCGCCGACAAGGCCGCCTTCGGTGACGCCGATCGGCACCTGGGCCTTGTTGCGGTAACGCCAAGGCTCGTCCATGCCCAAGGTTGGCCGGACGATAATACCGTCAGCCGGGCCACCCGCAGCACCTGCACTGGCCACACTCCCGCCCTCAGCTGCCGCACTTTCTGCCCCGGCAGTCAGATCCGCCGGTTCAACGGCTTCCTTTGCGCCAGCGCTCCCAGCACCTGCGCCTCTGCCCGGCGCACCCGCCACCTGCAGCTTCCCGATCCGCTGCAGGTTGTCCACCACCAGCTGGCGTTTCCACGCCAGCTGGGCGGTGTAATCCATATGCTGCAGCTGACAGCCGCCGCATTGGTCATAGATGGCGCAGGGCGGCGCGATGCGGTCGCTGCTGGCCTGCACGAGCTCCAGAAGCTTGGCGTAGCCATACTGCTTCTTCGTTTTTAGCACCTTCGCCCGGACCTTCTCACCGGGGAGAGCGCCCTGCACAAATAGGGTAAAGCCCTCTACGCGGCCTACCCCTTCGCCTTCATGGGTCATGCCGATGATATCGAGCATAACCTCGTCATTCTTATTCACTGGCAGTCCGGCGACAGGCGCCGTGCCTTCCCGGCGGCTTGCGCTGCGTCCACTGCGGTGTTTACTCATATCTATAGGTTCACTTCTTTCATTATCTTCGCTTTTGCAATAAAAGTGCAGGCTAGCCTTACAGCCACCTGCACTTCGCTTCATCTAACTGCCTCAAGGCTTCTGCGCAAAAATCCGCAAATGCTGCGGCAGGATCTGGAACTTACCTGGCAAAGTGCCGCCGAGTTCACCATCCAGATTGAGCTGGACATAACCCGGGGAAGTGACTTCCATGGCATCGGTACGGAAATAAACAACCTTCTTATCCTGCAAATGCTCACCGCGGATCGCCAAAGTAACGAGACGGATGAACTCTGCAAGGTTGCATTTCTTAACAGCAATGACATCGAACAGTCCATCGTCAATGCTTGCATCCGGGGCAAGCTTCTCAAAGCCGCCTACCGAATTGGTGTTGGCGATCAGGAACAGCATGAATTCGTCATGAATCAGCTCCTGGCCATTGGCACGGATGTATAGCTCCTGCGGAGAGAGACTGGCCATTTTCTCAATACCCTTCAGGTAATAAGCAAGCTGGCCCATCATCGTCTTAAGTCTGCTTGGAACCTCGTATGTCAGCTCGGTCAGGCTGCCGCCGCCGGCTATATTAATGAAGTAACGGTCATTGGCTTTGCCGAGGTCAATCAGGCGCGACTCCTGGCGAAGAATCAGATCGCAGGAATCCTCCCAGTTCTTCGGAATACCCATAGCCCGGGCAAAATCATTGGTTGTACCCAGCGGCAATACGCCAAGCGGGGGAAGATTCGGTCTCTCCGCCATGCCGTTGATTACCTCATTTAATGTGCCGTCGCCGCCGGCCGCTATGATCAGATCATAAGTTCCGCGTTCGACCGCATCAATTGTGGCTGCCGTAGCATCGCCCTCACCGGTTGTTGCGTGACATGAGGTTTCGATGCCGCCAATATCCAGCCGGTCCAAAATGTCGGCGAGCCGCTTTTTCATTTCTTCCCGTCCAGAAGTGGGATTATAAATCAGTCTCGCAGTTTTCATTACCGGAACGCCACCTGTTTTTATAATAGATAACCTTACTGATTATACCCAATTCTGCACCCCACAAGCAATGCCAGAGCCTGAGGAAGAATATATTTTACTTATTGCAATGACATCAAATCAGCAGCAGCAGCAGAAAAGTATAAATATATGTATGCGGCAGCCACCGAAAAAAACACAATGGAAACGCGATCTTTTCAAAGTTAGCGGCTTTAGCGGCTACATCAGTCCGATGATATTTATGCCTGCGCCCGCAGCTTAACCAGCATCGTATTTACCTGCTCTTCAATCCAGTGCGGCAGCAGCGGATGAGGCAGCAGTGTCCGTCCCGAATAAGCATACTTTAATCCCTGAAGTCTCTCCGGAATGACTACCTTGGTGAAATAGCCTTCACTTAAAAAGAGCGGAGCCACCAGTACATCATAGCCCTGCTCCTGCCAATATTCCGTCCGGCTTCTGATACTGTCCGGGTTCAGCAGGCCGTAATCGGCCGCCGCCACTCCGCTCACAGTGCGCACACGTTCCGCCAGTGAGGAAATGCCCTGCTCCCAGCGCTGGCGGAAGCCGTCATGTTTGCTGCCGTGTCCCACGAGCAGAATCGTCTCCCGCTGCGGGTTAGCGGACAGCTCACGGACCTTGTCCCAGATCATGACCGCAATATCCGGATCATCATCGACGGGGTAGCCGAAATGGATACGTGCATTAACCGTAAAGCGTTCAAGATCCGTTTCACGTTCAGGGGCAGCCTTGGCGCCGAGCGCATACTCTATTTCATCAATATGCGTACTTCCCGAAGACACAAACAAGGGGATCACAATAATATCTGTGACCCCTGCATGTTCCAATTCATTTATACCATCCTGTATCAGACAGCCCTCTACCAGCTCCAAAAAAGAAACCGCCACAGGCAGCTCCTTCTCCAGTGATAAATGGCCGACGGCTTCTTCAACAATAGAAACCCATGTCTTGTCCCGTGAGCCGTGACTAATAATGAGTACGCCCGGCTTCATCAATTATCGTCCCAGACGTTCCAGTGTAAGCTTATACCCGTCATTGCCGTAATTCAGGCAGCGTTTCACACGGGAAATGGTCGCCGTGCTTGCGCCAGTCTCTGCTTCAATCTGATTATAAGTAGAGCCTTTGCCCAGCATCCGCGCAACTTCCAGACGCTGTGAGAGCGATTGGATTTCGTTTACTGTGCAAAGATCATCAAAGAAAACATAACATTCTTCCATATTTTTCAATGTTAAAATAGCCTCAAATAATTGGTCAATACTTTTATCGTTTAGCTTCTTAAGCTGCATCGTAGATCATCCCCTAAAAGTTTGGTCAGCATTAGCATCATTGAATAAGCACCGTACAAAACTGACATTAAATACATAATTTAATATGACTATCTTGCCTCTACTATATTGTACTGGAGCAGTTTTTTCAAGCATTAACGGTTTCACGCTGTAAAGAACGAAAATCATGGACAAACGTCCACCCCAGGCGCACACAATTTATGTACTCGACAGTCTTCCTTCAAAATTCTTATAGGATTACCGCCTTAATTATAGTACTACATAAGCACCGAAAATCAAGCATAGACACGGTTTCTTCACTTCCCGTCCCTCCTTGTAGGCATTCGCCCTTTTCCGCTGCTATCCCGGTAACCCGGGCATTCGTCTATACCTTATGTTCGCCCATGACATACAGTATAGCAAACCACTAACGAAGGAATGTGATGTTATGCCTCATCATTACTATAATCATTCCCGCCGGGATGGGCGTTCGCTGGCCGGGCCGTACACGTCTTCCCCCTATCCCGGTATCACCTCATATGCGCCGCCTGTTCCCGTGGAAACCGGATTGCTTCCTGCCCTTGGAGCGGAAGCTGCCGAAACAGCGCTTGCCCTGCCTGCCGCTGAAGCCACCACCGCCAAAGCAGGCGGATTGCTGGGCAGTCTCGGCGGACTCGGAAATCTCGCGAATATGGAGCAGATCAAAGGTATCGTCGACCGGCTGGGCGGAATTGACGGCATCGTAAACTCCATGGGCAAGGTGCAGAAGGTGATGCAGGGTTTTCAGCAAATGGCCCCTATGGTTAAGCTCGTAATGGGAAGCTTCGGAAAAGGCAAAAAAAGCGGGGCAGGTGCGCTCGCAGCGGAAGAGGATGCCGCTCTGTACAGCCCCAAACGGCGTAAAAAAAGACGCCCCGCGACGCAGCGACGCCATTCCCCGCCCAAGAACCGTAAAAAAACGGCTCCTGCCTCCAGTAAACGCCGCCGCACTTAAGCGGTGGCGTTTACGCTTCCTTTACTTAAACCATCCGCTCCGCCGGAACCATCTGAACATCCCCACTCCGAGCAGCAGCATTAGCAGCAGTACCAAGGGATAACCGTACGTCCAGTGGAGCTCCGGCATCACCTGGAAGTTCATCCCGTATATCCCGGCAATCAGGGTCAGCGGCATGAATACAGTAGTGATTACCGTGAGGGTCTTCATGATGGAATTCATCCGGTTGGAGTTAAGCGAAATATAGCTGTCGCGCAGATCAGCGGTCATTTCCCGGTCCACCTCGATCATATCGGTCAGCTTCAACAGATGATCATAGATATCGCCAAAATAAATCCGTTCCTCTCCATTGCTCTGCACATGCTGCGAATTGACGATCCGGTACATCAGGTCGCGCATCGGCACAATCGTCCGGCGCAGCTTAAGCAGCCGTCCGCGCACATTGAAGACCTGGCTCATAAGCTCTTCCACTGACTCGCTGCCGCCGCTGCTTTCCAGATCGGCCAGTTCATCTTCAAGGCTGTACAGGCTAGGAAAATACTTATCGACCAGCTTGTCCATTACGGTGTAGGCTGCCGCAATTGGACCGCCCGACCAGCCTTTGCGGCTGTGAATCTCCGATTGCACCGAAGCCCAGGCCTCATCCATCTCCGACTTCTCCTGATGGTGATAGGACACGAGAAAGTTTTTGCTCAGAAACAGGTCGACCTCTTCAGCCTCCAGCGTGCGCTCATTGAGCGCATGCAGCACAAAAAACTGCACATCCTCGTAATAATCCAGCTTCGGCCGCTGCAAGATATGCATACAATCCTCAATTGCCAAGGGATGAAAATGAAAATAGGTGTCCAGCAACAGGGACTCCTCCGCCGTAGGCATAGCAAAATCCGCCCATATCCAGGCATAATCAGCGATCACTATATTTTGCAGTGCCAGCCCAGTCTGCATTTCACCCTGATGTGTTATCACTAATGTACGTATCATAAATGAATCCTCCGTTTGTTCCTACTTACGCCTTGCAGCAACTTCATGTTACCATTGTACCGCATGAGGCATCCCCAGCCCAAATGTTGGTGTGAAGCCTAACCTGCTTACATATCTGCGCAAAAAAATAACCACCAGCCTGCTGTTCAGCAGTTCCGGAGGTCCCATAATCCCTACATCTAAAGTTGCACCTTAGCGGCCTATGCCGTCCAGCAGTTCCAGATGCAGCACTTGCAGAAATTTCTTGATATTCACCTTAACCTTGCCGGAATCCCGGCCCTGCTCGATCTCCCTCATCTTCAGCCGCACCTCCTCAAAATCAAAATAAAGCGGCGCGTAATATTCAAACTTGGGATTCCCGTAATCTGTCAGTCCAATGGAGGCCAGATTCGTCAGTCCGGCAGACAACGCTCGGCGCAGTCGCTGTTCAATCGCTTTAACCTCTTTCGCTGCTTCGGCGGGAACGGTTTTATAGCTGGCTGCAGCCATTTGGTAGAGCTCCTTAAGCGGTGGCAGACTTCCGCGGTTGCTGTGCGTTGCGGCCAGCTCCATCATCGTGATAATATCGCGGCTTCCGCTTTCGGACACCATGCCCATATTCATCAAAATCGGCTGAATGATCTCCCGTACGGAACGTTTGCTGATCTGCACCTGCGGCAGTCCGAACTGCAGTCTCTCCAGCTTGCCGAGGCTAGATTTGATCTCATCCAGGTAGCGGTTAATCGCATAACGCTCGTTCACCTTATACAGCACGGCCTCCACTTCGATCTTATTGATCGGTTTGCGGATGAAGAACTCGATTCCGCTGCGGTAAGCGCGGCCTACCATGTCACTGTTTTCAATCTGCGAGATCATCACGAATTTGGAGCGGCAGCCCTGGGCTTGCAGAGAGATAATTGTCTCGATCCCATCCTGATCCGGCATGAGCAGATCCATCAGCACGATGTCCGGACATTCACTTAAGATCAGCCGCACCCCGTCCTGCCCGCATTCCGCCGTACCCGCCACTTCGCCAAGCCCGCTATCCTCAATGATATGCTGCAGCATTCTTCTGGCGGCCGCATCGTCATCCACTATACAGAAAGAAAGGGGCATCCTTTATTCCTCCTTCCGCAGCTTTGCCGTCGGCAAAATAATCTGAAACATCGCCCCTCCGGTATGGGAGGCCTTATGAACCGTAATCTCGCCCTCAAATGTATCAACAATATCCCGCACATGCGAAAGTCCGATTCCCGTAGCAGCAATGCCTTCTTCATCAAATTTCGTTGTGAACCCGGGCTCGAACAGCAGCTCACGATCACGTTCCTTAATTCCGCCGCCGCTGTCAGTTACGGTGAGGATCGTAGACTCGTCTTTCTCATAGATATCTAGGGATACGTTCCCTATTCCTTTTATAACCTCAACCGCATTGGCGGTGAGGTTGTTCAGCAGGGTAAGCAGTGGAATGTAGCTTGCGGTGGTATAATCGGAGTCCTGGGGAATATGGGTACTGAAGCTGATATTCTTACCCAGCATTTCAGCGTACTTGGCGTTGCTCTTCACGGTAAAACTCAGGATGCCGGATAGACGCATGTCCCCGGTAACCTCGCGCTCCACCAGCTTCACCAGACCGGCCAAAATCCGCTGGGTATCCTTCTTCACCTCATGAATCTGCTGGGTAATATCCAGCACCTGGCGGCTGTATAACTGATGCTCCTCACCGGCCTTAAGATTCCGATATAGGTCATAGCTGCTCAAGGTAACACTCTCCAGTGTTCCGATAGACTTTTTCAGATAAAATACTTCACCGTAGAGGCCCGAGCCGAATCCGAGCATTTGCTCCATTCGCTGCTTCTGTTCTCTTTGCGCGATTCGCAGCTGGCTGACGGAAATGCTGCTGTACACTCCGGTCGTAAAATACGTGCGTATGACAGCAATAACCATCAGATAAGTCCATTCATTCAGCCGGAAAGAGGTCGAATCCAGCACAAGCAGCCGGGTCAGCAGCTCCATTTCATTCGACACCAGATCAATAAGCGACGCGACACCGCCGAGCACAAGCGGATGGAAGGTACCCAGCCGGCTCTTAAGCAAATGCATCAATATTGCAAAGACGATATAATAGACCATTGCCGAGAAATGGCTGGTTAAACTCTGCACAAAGCTCAGCCCGCCGCCTCCCGCAGCATCCAATCCGGTACGAAACAGCAGCACCACAATGCCTGTGGCAATACCTGTACTAATGTAAGGCAGCCGCCTCATTAAAAGCAAAAACAGCAGAAACGCACTGCTGCCCATTGCAATCCGGAAGATGTCGCCATCAAACGGATTTATTTTGAATTCACCGGCCAATGCCGTCCCAGCGGCTACTATGATAATCTGCGCATATTTGGATTTCAGTATGAAATGTCCCATCGCCCACTGCTCCTGCCAAAGATGTTGACAATTATACTACCATAACCGCCTCTGCTTTCCTACGCTAAAGTACACGATTCCTGTCCGTCAGACCACTTTATTCTCCAATCTTCGCGAGAGGATCGACAGCAGGAAATTGACTACAAAATAAATCAGTGCTACGAGCAGCAACGTAGGAATTGCGTAGCTGTAACCGTGCCCGATGACAATCCCGGCGTTATGCATCAGCTCCGGCAAGGAGATCACGACTGCGAGCGAGGTATCTTTTAGCAGTGAGATGAATTGGCTTACCAGAGGCGGAACCATGCGCCGTAATCCTTGAGGCAGCACTATATGCCATAAGGTCTGGAAATTACTGAGTCCGGAGGAGCGCGCCGCTTCAATTTGCCCCTTGTCAATCGAGGTTAATCCGCCGCGTACAATCTCTGCAATCATGGCAGCTTCAAATATCGTTAATGCGGCAATAGCCGCCGTGATCAATCCCAGCTTGATCCCCACCTCCGGCAGCGCAAAGCGGATGAAGAAAATAATCAGCAGCAACGGCAGATTACGGATCAGCTCCACCAGTACGAACATTACCGGCGACAATACCGGCACTTCCGAATAACGGATCACTCCCATAATACAGCCAATGACAAAGCTCAGGATAATTGATACAAAAGCCACGATAAGCGTAATATACAGCCCATCCAGCAGAAACTTCAAATTATCAATGGAGTATGCGCCGGTAAAATCCAAAATAGTAACCCTCCTTAGGTGCTTTGCATGGGAAGTGTTGAAATGTTGATATACGGACGGATGATTGTCCGTAGGGTTTGGAGTGGGGAACGTGATGCGGTAGCTGGCTGGAGGCTGGGGCTATGCTGGATACATGGATTCTAAAGATGCGGGCTTGGTTCGAGCCGGTGACGGGTAACTGCGGTGAATGTTTGGACCTCCGGCCGCTGTTATGTTTGGATTTCCTGATTTGAACCGCTGGCTGCGGTAGAAATCCAAACATAAAGGCGGACGCTAACGCTCCTCCAGTTCCAAAATTCCCCTCCGTTACTTTCACCTTCTCTATGCCTGCTTATCTTCATCATTATTTATCCGGTATAGCTTAGGCTTCCAGGCGGGCGCTATCGCTTCCGCCCCCCACAGCGCCAAACCCTCTCTCCATTCATTCCTTCTTATCAACTGGAATTCAAAGCTTCGCCAAGCAAAGCTAAGATCGCGAGCCATTGATCGAAGGCCTGTTATCCCGGCCTTCTCTCATCCTTACGAACCTAAAACCGCAAACCTTACAGCCGCTTCACGGACTGTAAAAACTTTAAACCTTAAACCGCAAACCTTACAGCCGCTTCGCGGACTGTAAAACCTTAACCCTAAACCGATAAACCAAACCTTACAGCCGCTTCACGGACTGTAAACAACTAATAATTCACCCCATAAAATATCCTATTCTAGTAATTGCGCTGCAGACGGCGCTCCCATACCCGCACGCCGTAGCTGAGCGGAAGAGTCAATACGAGATAGAACAGCGCTACGAAGATGTAGGTATCGAATGTGCGGTATGTTTCAGTTGAGATGCTATCCGCAAAATACATCAAATCAAGACCGGCGACGATGGTCAGCACCGAGGAGTTTTTAATCAGGTTAATAAACTGGTTGCCAAGCGGCGGGATGACCAGCTTAATCGCCTGCGGGAGAATGACATGCAGCATAGTCTGTATGTAGCTGAGTCCGGACGAACGTGCGGCCTCCATTTGTCCTTTGGGAACAGCCATGATTCCGGCGCGGATCGCCTCGGCGATAAAGGCTGAGGTATATACGGCCAGGCCGATGGTTCCTGCCTTGAAGCCATCAAGTGTGAATCCCAGTGCAGAAGGACCGTAATAGAAAATATACACCACGAGCAATAGCGGAATATTACGGATAAACTCGACGTAGCCCGTTCCGAACCAGCGCAGCCCCTTCACCGGTGTAATGCGGAAGACGGCGATTACTGTACCTACCAGAAAGCTGCCGAGGAGAGCGAGTACGCTGGAGAGTAAAGTGCCCTTAAAGCCCTCCATATACTGGCCGAAATAATCGGTTAATATCGTAAAATCCATGGATCTCACCTACCCTTGCCTAAAGATGCTTGCTCACTTGCCCCATTCGTCATCCGTTTGATCTTACAAGCAGAAACGGCAGAGCCGCCCTTTAAAGGACGGCTACCGTTCATGCAAGGACCAATGGTGAATGTAGAGCATGATGTCAAAGATGCCTGACCCTCCTTATTTTGCCGGAGCTTTACCGATCCATTTAGTATAAATGGCATTATAGTCACCGCTTGATTTCAGTTCGGTCAAGGTATCATTAATGGCTTGAACTACATCGGCGTTGCCCTTCTGCACAGCAATGCCGTAAGGCTCGTCGGTGAACGGTTCGCCTACAACCTCGAAGTTTGGATCCTGCGAAGCCATACCATACAGGATGGCATCATCTGTTGTTAGCGCGTCCCCTTGACCCGCCTTCAGGGCACTGAACGCATCCTGGTAGTTATCAAATTCCAGTACAGTTACACCCGGAACCTTCTCTTTAATGTTTTTGATCGAGGTTGCACCCTTGGAGCCGAGTATCTTAGTATCCTTCGTTACATCCTCAAGACCGGTGATCGCACTGCCCTTCTTTACTAGCAGCGATTGTCCGGCTTGGAAATAAACGTCGGAGAAGTCAACTTCCTTCTTGCGCTCTTCGGTGATGGTCATGGTAGCAACAACCATATCGATCTCACCATTGTTCAGCATTGGAATCCGTGTCTTGGAGGTCACTTCCTTCAGTTCAATTGCGTTCTCGTCACCGAGGATATGTTTGGCAATGGCCTTGGAAATGTCGATGTCGAAGCCCTCCACGTTGCCCGATCCCGGATCTTTCAGTCCGAACAGTCTCGTATCGTATTTCACACCTACCAGCAGCTTGCCGCGTTCCTTAATCTTGGCAATAGCTTTGGAATCCGTAGATCCCCCTGAAGCATTGTTGCCGCCGGCAGCATTGTTGCTGTCCCCGTTGTTGTTACCACATCCGGCAATTACGAACAGGGCGGCAGCGATCATCAGCACACTTAACCGTTTGAAGCTTTTGGACATTTTCATTTCTCTTCCTCCCCTTATTGCTGTCTATTTGGTTAATGACTTAATACACGGCTGAGAAATGTGCGTGTCCGCTCTTCCTGCGGGCTGGCGAAGAACTGCTCCGGCTCCGCTTCCTCTACGATTTGTCCCTGATCCATGAAAATAACCCGGTCCGCAACCTCGCGGGCAAACCCCATCTCATGGGTGACTACAACCATCGTCATGCCTTCACGGGCCAGCGTCCGCATCACGTCCAGCACCTCACCAACCATTTCCGGATCCAGCGCGGATGTTGGTTCGTCAAAAAGCATTATTTTCGGCTTCATCGCCAGTCCCCGGGCAATCGCCACGCGTTGCTGCTGGCCGCCTGACAACTGGGACGGATAGGCCAGAGCTTTATCGGCAATCCCTACCTTTTCCAGGTAATACATCGCTGTCTTCTCCGCTTCCGCCTTGGAAAGCCCAAGCACCTTGATTGGTGCCAGTGTAATATTGTCGATCACCTTTTTATGCGGATACAGGTTGAAATGCTGAAACACCATTCCAATTTCTTTGCGCAGCTTATTGATATCCGTCTTGCGTTCATTTACAGTTATCCCGTCCACGGTCAATCCGCCGCTCGTAATCGTCTCCAGCCGGTTAATGCAGCGCAGCATCGTGCTTTTACCGGAGCCGGAAGGACCGACCACGACAACCACTTCCCCTTCCTGAACATGCAGGTCGATTGCTTTCAGTACATGAAAATGTCCGTAATGTTTGTCTACTTGATGAAAGTCGATCAACGACAGGCCTCCTTTGCCACGCTTTTTAAGTTCTTGAACAATCTTCGAACCGCTCTCTGTCAGCTATGGTAACACTTAAAACACACCTTACTTTAAAGACTACGAAATCCTACATAATACTACGCGAATCACAAATTTTTCATGTCATTTTCTTTTTTAAACGTGATATATTTCCTTTTCTTTTACCTCTGATTAATGCATTTTATCGGGATTGCGTTACTTTTTGTGACATTCCTCTCTTGAAATATAAAAAGACACCTTTCGGTGTCTCTGCTCTGATCCTATTCCATTCATCTAAAAAGACAACAAAAAAAGATGTCCGCAGCCATCCGTGGCTTCCGTGACATCTTCATACCCGTGCTCTAGAAGAAAATTGTGAAGATAACTCCCGCCAGCACTGCACTGATCGGAATTGTAATAAACCAGGTAACGATAATCCGTCCGGCAACTCCCCATTTCACAGCGGAGAAGCGTTTGGCAGAGCCTACACCAAGAATAGAGGATGTAATGGCATGCGTTGAACTTACCGGCAAATGCATCAGCGTGGCCGAGAAAATAACAGAAGCCGCGGATATATCCGCTGCAAAGCCGTTGATCGGCTCGATTTTGAAAATTTTGGTTCCCATCGTCTTAATGATCTTCCAGCCGCCAATCGACGTTCCAAGTGCCATCGACGTAGCTGCAGCAATCTTAACCCACAGCGGAACTTCCATAGTCTCCAGACGTCCCGAGGTCACGAGCGCAAAGGTGATAATCCCCATCGCCTTCTGGGCATCATTCGTGCCGTGCGTAAAGGATTGCAGCGCCGCTGTAATGATCTGCATCGAGCGGAAGCCTTTATTCACCGTGTGCGGACTGCGTTTGGCGAAGATCCATTTCAGTATCGTCATAACAATATAACCAATGACAAAGGCAATGAGCGGGGAGAAAATCAATCCTTCCACAATCTCAATGAAACCGCTCCATTTGATGTGGTCCGTACCGGCCCCTACATATACAGCACCGGCCAATGCCCCGATAAGTGCATGTGAAGAAGAAGAAGGAATCCCCAGCCACCAGGTAACCAGATTCCAGATAATCGCGGCAATCAGGGTAGCTATAACAATATCAATCCCGTTATCTAGCAAGGTAGGGTCGGTAATGCTGCCGCCGATCTTCTTGGCTACTCCTGTAAACATCAGAGCCCCTACAAAGTTCATCGACGCCGCCATTATGATAGCGGTACGCGGCTTTAGCGCCCGTGTGGAGACGGAGGTGGCGATTGCGTTGGCTGTATCATGGAAGCCGTTGATGAAATCGAACGCAAGCGCGAGAAATATAACAAAACCTAGCATAAATAATGATGTTTCCATATTTCAGAGCCCCTTATGAGTTGCGCATGATGATCGATTCCAGCATGTTGGCTACGTCTTCACATTTATCCGTGGTCGTCTCCAACCGCTCATACAGCTCTTTGCGCTTGATCAGCTCAATCGGGTCTTTTACGGTCTCGAATAAGGCTTTGGTGCAAATGCGAAGCACTTCATCCCCTTGATTCTCCAGATCATTCAGACGAATGGTATACTCACGAATCGCCAGGAGTTTCTTCTGGGACAGCAAATGAACGGCTTTTTGGATTTCATAGGCAGATTGGCGCAGAATTTCCGCGAATTGAACGATATATTCATCAGGGTCCAGCAGGTTATACATATAGAAACGCGAGGCCGAAGCTTCCAGGCCGTCAATGACATCGTCCATACTGGTAATTAAGTCCATAATGTCGTCGCGTTCCAGCGGCGTGATGAAGGTCTTGTTCAATTCTTTAATAACGGTGTGCGTGTAAGTATCGCATTGGGATTCGTACTTCTTCATCACCGCAGCGAAGTTTTCGACATTCTCCTGGAGAGTTGTAATATTCTGAGCGAAGTAATCCGCAGCCTGGACAATGGTGTCAGCCATATTTTCCAGCGTCTCAAAGAAAATGTCCTTCTTTTTAAACTTCATTAGTTTAAACCCCTTTACATAAAATTGCCGTGAAAACTTGAAGCCACTCATATGTAAACAGCATGAAAATGAATGACAACCCTTGTTATCTTATCATATCAATAGAAGGGATAGAAGTAAAAAGAACGAACTTTTTTACACTATATTAACAATTCCCAGTAATAACGAAAATAATTCTCTGAACAGCTATTTTCGAGGCTTGGAATCACGTTGTACTTGGGACCGCTGTATAGTTCACATGGTTGCTGAAAGCCGGCGCATTGGGGACGATCAGAATATGTGTGACGCCTGGATACATCAGCGCTTCTGTCCCGTCACTCTTCACAAACCGGATCACATCGTCCGGCTTGCGAGACCATTTGCCTTTGATCACCTGCCCGCGCTGAAACAGCAGCGCTTCGCCGCCCAGCTCCACATCAATCTGCAGTCTGCCGACATCATCCAGCACCTTATGGTCCGATCCAATCACCATGACATTCGCCGCTTCCACAGGACTGGCATTATTCAGATCCAAATGCGGCTTCCCGTTCACCCAGCGCAGGTAGGTTCGCGTCTCGGGATTATATTTATAACCTACGTTATAACTCGTCAGCAGAAAGCTTACATTTAACTCCACAGCAGCCTCACCTTCAGTCGGCAAGAAATCCGGATCGGTGAATGGATACCCGGGAACCTGTGCTTTCTCGGCATACCCCAGCTTTCCGGCGCCCTCCCGCAGCTTGGCTGCATTGCTGTAGAGGTTATGCGGAGCTTTGCGCTCCTTGTCCCGCCAGAAATAGGCACCGGCCCGGCCGATCTCATCCATATCCTCCTTCTTCTGACCTTGCAGAATCGCATATGCAGCGGGACTGCCTCCGGCATGTACCGTGACCGCCCCATAACTCTCGCCGATATCGATCAGATAAGGGCGGATACTGCGGATAGGTCCGATTTTGACGACTCCGGTATGACTCTGGAAGATCCCGATCAGCCGGGTAATTCCGCCTTCGGCCAACACTTCGTACAGAATGTCCGCTTCGCTGATACCGGACTGCGGCCGGGCAGCGGGTGCATTATTGATCATTACAGCCAAAGGCCTCAGCAGCTCACCTTGCACCGGAAGCCCGGTCAATCCGGACAACTGCCCCGTGTTAGCAGGATCGGTTGTCGGCGACGGCTCTATGGAAGCTGTTGGCACCGGAGACAGTGTGGGCGATGGGGACGGGGCAGGCAGATTCTCCGCGCTTGGTGTTCCGCAGGCGGAGAGCAGCAGTGCAGTAAGCATAAGGCCGGATATGAGACGGGAAGAATAGCGGTTCATGGTCATAAACTTGTTGTTCCTCCTAAAAGTTTTGTAGCTTTACTTCATAGATTCTACTCCGTACAAAACTGGCTTCGAAAGCATGTGCTTAAAGTTTTGTAGCATTACCTCTTTGAATTCACTCCGCACAAAATTCACTTCGTACAAAACCCGTATCGCGTTTCTTCCATTTAATCACAGGCTAGCAGATTTGTCTTCATCCGCAAAATAAAGAGGATACAGCCCGCTATCGGCTGTATCCTATGTTTGTTGTATGAATTTGCGCTAGTCTACCATCCAGCAGTTCAGGCTGAGCGTTCCGTATTGATACGCCTGAATCATCAGTTGTGCCCGCTTGCCTTCATCTGCGGTGCCCATAATATAGAAGAGCGGAACAAAATGTTCCCTTCCATAAGACGGAACCGCATCGCGCACATGCGGCGCCTGCTTCTCGTACGCGAACAAAGATGGCAGATCCCATGCCGCAAGTCCTTTGGCAACCCACGCATCGAAATCGAGCGCCCATTGCTCGGGTGTATCATCCTGCTTGAGCAGCCGCAGATTGTGGACTAATCCTCCGCTTCCGATCAGCAGTATCCCCTCATCCCGCAGCGGAGCCAGCATTCGCCCGATAGTATATTGTTCCTCGGGAGAGCGCAAAGAATCGACGGATAAAGCCACTACCGGAATATCGGCCTGCGGGAACATCTTCTTCAGGATCACCCATACGCCATGATCAAGGCCGCGCCCCAGAACAGGCTGATGGGCGAGATTATTCTCCTTGAAGAGCTCGGAAATACGGTTGCTGAGTGCGGGATCACCCGGGGCAGGATAGGTCAGCGAATACATTTCTTCCGGAAATCCATAGAAATCATGCTGCGTCTCATGCTGTGCGTCCACGGTAATCAGCTGCTCAGGGCTATCCCAATGCGCGGAGAAAACTACAATACCGCGGAGCTTCCCCAGATCCTGACCAAGCCGCTCCAGGAAACGGGTGTACTCATTATCCTCCAGAGCGAGGAGCGGAGAACCGTGCGCAATAAAAAATGCCGGTAATTTCATAGGGTGCCAACCTCCATAACCCAGTATATGGTGTGCCCCTTTATTTTACCGCTAAATCACAGTTATTGCTAATGCTACATATCACCTATATCATCCAGTTCTGCCATTCCTGCTGCAGATGCTCCTGCTGGTTCATCCACTCCCGGGTCCGTTTCAGCACCTGCTCCTGCGCCGGGCCTGAGGAAAAGGTATGGTCTCCCTGAAAAATGATCTCCTTGTCGCAGCGTCCCTCCGGCCGGGTCCAGAACAGCTTCTGGTAAAGGAAGGCATAATCAACCGGAATGACATCGTCGGAGGTTCCATGAATAACGAGCACATCTCCACTGAACTTGCCGGCCTCCTGAAAAGGCTGGAAAGCAGCCAGCGAGTTGAAATATACCGGAGTAAACGTATATCCGGCGTAATCGGACGACCCGCTCTTCACCGACCGGTCATAAGCTTCCCTTCCTACAATCTTTACGATATCATTGAACGGATAGCCGACGGCAGACCACAGAACCAGATTCTTCACCCTCCGGTCGCGGACTCCAGTCAAGAGAGCTACCGCACCGCCGAGACTATGTCCGATAAGCGTAACGCGCTGCGGATCCACATCAGCAGAACCGATCCCGTAATCAAGCACGGCCCGGGTCTGGGCAATCATGGATTCCATATCCTCGCTGCCGTAATTCCCGGTGCTCTCTCCGCATCCCGCATAATCAAAGCGGATCACCATATATCCGTCCTGCGCCAATTCACGGGCTGCCTTGACAAAGATCCGGTCAACACCGATCCGGCTGCCTACAAAACCATGGCAAATAACCGCCAGAGGCACACGGTCCTTGCAGCGGCCGCTGCCCCCCTTTTCACGCGATGGATAATGTATGCTTGCTGTGAGCTCCTCCTGGTTATGCCGGATAATAATGTTCCGTTCCATGGCCTTATCCTCCTCTAAAAGTAAAGCAATTCCAAAGTATAATAATTCCGATTAATTTAGTGTGATTTATATCTTTATTATACGGTTTACGTTATTATTGTCAACAAGAAGCCAGCGGAAATCATTAATGATCGAAAAGGCCCCTTCCGCTCCCAAAGGAACAAAAGAGGCCCCTGCCCGCAAAACTCACTCAATCGTAGCTGTCGTAAAACATATCATGGGTTTCCCTTCTGCCTTCCCAATCCTCCAGGCCGTTATCCTGGTCCTGCCCCGCTGCGTCCCACAGGCTGAAGCCGTCGGAATTGCCCCAATCGCCCACTTCATTAGCCTGCGCAGGCGCGAAGCCGTCACCCATGAATTTGCCTGATTCTTCTTTTTTCTCATGCGCCATAACGCTGCCCGCCTTCCTATAAGCTGTATTTGGTGAAGCAACTTCAAACTTCATTATCAGTGTTCACTCTTCCAAAAGGATTATTCACGGGACAGGCAAAATGGATGTCCTTGCACACAACAGCCGCCCAACCGTATACTCTAGGTTATAGGCTATCCCGATCAAGACTACTGGAGGTTTACATCCATACTATGAAAGTCAAAGCTATGATTAAACAAAATAACGTTCTGCGCGAGCAGATGACACCCTCTAACCGCTCTTATATGGAAGATATGATTCTGGAGCTGCGGAGCAGCCGGGTAGAAGCTGTCCGCGCGGAGGAACTGCTGCTGGAAGCAGCAAACCTTATACTGCGGGAACAGAGTAAAGGCAAAGATGCCAAGCAAATATTCGGAGAGCATCCGGGAGATTATTTCCGGGAGATCATAGACAGCATTCCTGAACGCCCTGTGCGCAGCCAGTGGAACTATTATTTGATGATATCCTGGGCATCTCTGACGAGTCTGTTCGCTGTACTCGCGATTGCCGGGCTCATCCTGTTATGGATCACCGGGTCAGCAGGCATATTCAGCCAGATCAGCCTGTTTACGATTCTCCTCGTAGGCGCAGGGTCCGTGGTTATCATTGAACTGCTTATGAAATGGCTGTCTTCCCTGTCCGAAAGCGATGCACCCAAACCTAAACCCTTTGATCTCAAAGGGCTGGGCGTCTATGTCGTTATCGTCATCATCGCCGTATTTGCCGGGGCATTCCTCGAAAACTTGTTTCCGGTCATCTCCATCTCCCCCTGGGTGAGCCTGATTCTGTGTCTGGGCGGAGGGCTTGGACTAAAACTTATATTCTTCAGATCATAGATTTCTTATTCTACTTCCGACCAAACAGGAGGAACTTCCATGAAGAAGCACATCATACTAACCGCGGTTATTGCTGCAGTACTGGGAATCCAGTCGGGCTTCGCTGCACCCGTGCAGGCGGAAGGATCAGCCGCCGCATCTGCCGGAGCCTCCAAATCAGTGGTAACTGAAGCCGCCAAGAAGCAACATGCCGAGGCGGTCTATAAAACGACCTTGTCGCTGCTGAAATCTCCCAGCACGCTTCATCAGGGAATCAGCTACCTGAACAGCAACATTTACTCGGTCACCCCCTATCAGGCGGCATTAATGACCCTGAGGCTGGAGAATCTGCAAAAATCGCTGCTGCAATCCTGGGAGAGCAAATTCAGCAGCAACGAAATCCAGCGTAAACTCGCCTCCATCTACAAAGAGGGCAGCAGCATGGCCAAGCTTGCCGAGAGTACGGAGGATGCTGCCTTGCGCGGCCTGCTGAAGAGCGCCGGAGAGAGCGGCTACAAGCTGGAGAATGCGGAAGGGACTTTTTTTCCAATCATCGATTATTCAACCTACCGCAGATATAAAATGTATGTTACGGATGACATCCGCGATTATATTACGATTATGGCCATCGAGTCGGAGCTTCCTTCATCCAAGGACAACGGCCTTGTGATTTCCTGGACGGATGTGGTTGCCCGGGCGCTGTCCCAGGAAGAGTTCACCCTGTCCTACCCCAAATCCAACCGGATCGCGGCAGTTAAGACGCTGTATTCCATGTATGTTAGCGATACTTTCTATGGTCAGAATAATACGCCGCTCTTCCACTATGACAATCTGGAGATGGATCTGGAAGCCCAGAAAGCCTATAGCAGCATACTGGCCAAACACAACGGCAGCAGTCAATTTCTCCAGAAGCTGGATGGCCTTATGAAGCTGTTGAAGGAGAACGGCTATAAGCTTGATGAAGGTGTCCAGCAGTATCTGAAGACAGAAGTCCCCCTCTCCTGAACTATGCAAAAATGCCCGCCCCTGCTGTTTCGGGGGCGGGCATTTTCTATAGATAACCGGTAAACCGTGTATCCCTGCTTAAATCAGCATATTAAACAGATTGGGATCCTTGTTGATCTCGGTATAATCAAGACCCTTCTGCTGCATCCGTTCGATCAGCGGAGCGTAGTCATCTGTGTTCAGAAGCTCGATGCCGACCAGCGCCGGGCCGTTCTCTTTGTCATTCTTCTTCGTATACTCGAACCGTGTAATATCATCGTTAGGACCAAGCACCTCGGCCAGGAACTCACGCAGTGCACCGGCCCGCTGCGGAAAGTTGACCATAAAGTAATGCTTCAGACCTTCATAAATCAATGACCGTTCTTTAATTTCCTGCATCCGGTCAATGTCATTATTGCCGCCGCTCACGATGCAGACCACCGTCTTGCCGCGGATTTGATCACGGTACTGATCAAGCGCAGCCATGGGCAGCGAGCCTGCCGGTTCAACGACAATGGCATTTTCGTTGTACAGCTCCAGGATTGTCGTGCACGCCTTGCCCTCCGGCACCTTAATAACGTCATCCAGATGCCGGGAGCAGATATCATAGGTAAGTCCGCCGACACGCTTCACGGCTGCGCCGTCCACAAACTTATTGATTTCTTCAAGGGTCACTACAGCCCCGTTGTTCATGGCTTCCCTCATGGAAGCCGCACCAGTCGGCTCTACACCAATCACCTTGGTATTCGGGCTTACAGTCTTCACGTAGGTGGCTACACCGGCAGCCAGACCGCCCCCGCCAATGGTAACGAACATGAAGTCCGCCGGCTTGTCCAAACTTTCCATAATCTCCATGGCAACCGTCCCGTTGCCGGCGATAATACGCGGTTCATCGAAGGGATGGATCAGTGTCATCCCGTGATCAATACAAGCCTGCAAGGCTTCATCATACGCATCGTCGAAGGTATCCCCCTTCAGAATAACCTCAACATATTCACCGCCGAACCGCCGGACCTGTTTGATCTTCTGGTTGGGGGTGGTGGTTGGCATATAGATCTTGCCCTTAATGCCTAGTGCTTTGCAGGAATACGCCACGCCCTGCGCATGGTTTCCCGCGCTGGCACAGACGATTCCCTTGCTTCTATCCTCCGCAGACAAGCTGCGAATCATATTGTACGCGCCGCGAATCTTGAAAGAACGGACAATCTGCAAGTCCTCACGTTTCAAATACACATTGCAGCCATATTTGGCCGACAACACCGCATCCAGCTGCAGCGGTGTACGGACGATAACCTCCCGCAGCACATGGTGTGCCCGCACAATATCTTCCATTCCTACGATCCGGTTTTCGCCTTCTCTCATCAATTCCTCGCCTCACTGTCTCTATCTAATCTATTTGCTTCTTGTAACATACTCTTCCAAGGACATTTTATCAAGCATTGTCCTCTCCGGGCAACACATGAATACCTTTTATATACGGCCTAGTTCGGCAGTTAAGCTTTGAATCTGGATACCGTTGTCAGCAATTGGGCGGAGCTGTGTTTGATTTCTTCCATCTCGGCCACGATGCCCCCGGATTTGCCAATAATCTGCTCGGCTTGGGCAGCGATGCTCCCCGCGCCCTCAGCTCCTTCGTTCGTGGCACTGCTGGTCTCGCTGATTGCGGTGAGCATACTCTGGATGGAAGCCAGCAGCTGCTCGGAGGTGGCGCTGAAGTCCGTTACCAGCTCATCGATATATTTGGCATCCTCGCTATACTGACGGCCTGTCTCCTGCATGGAATTATAGTCCTGCAGCACCTGCTGGTCCATAAAGCGCAGCATACTCTCCGCCCCCTCCACCAGGCCGGACACCGCTCTAACTACGGCCTCCGTTGCCTCCTGAATCTCAGTCACTGTGTCTCGCGAGTTGTCGGCCAGCTTGCGGATCTCCTCCGCCACAACAGCGAATCCCCGGCCTGCTTCTCCCGCTCTGGCCGCTTCAATCGAGGCGTTCAGCGACAGCAGGTTGGTCTGGGCAGCAATCTCCAGAATCGCACTAGTCAAGGCGCCAATCCGTGAGATGGATTTCGATTGCTCTATCGCGCTCCGCAGCTTCTCTTCGCTTTCTCCATACATCTCGTCCGCCTGCTTCCGCGAGCGGAACGCCCCCTCTTTGAGCCGTTCGGCCCGCTCATTGATGGCTCTGGCAGCATCAGCGCCCTCCTGGGCTTTGCGGGCAATACCGCTGACCGCATGCCCGATCTCATTCGTGCTGGCGTTCATTTCCTCCATCGAGGCTGCCGTCTGCTGCATTCCAGCCGATAATTCCTCCGTAATAGCCGAGATCTCGGAGATGCTTCCGTCCAGCGCAGATACATTTTTCTCCGTATTGTCTACAGCACCCGAAATGCTCTGCGAGCTGCTCATAATGTCCTGAATCAGCGCCTGCTGCGAAGAGATCATATCGTTGAAGCCGTGCGCTAACACCCCGATTTCTCCTTTGGCTGTAACCTTGGCCCGTACCGACAAATCACCGGACATCGCCTTCTGGAAAGCAGCAATCAGGATCGGAATCTGCTTCAGAATGCTGTTGGAGACAAAATAGAGCAGCACGGACATCACCACTATAGAAGCGATGATGGAGAGCATGAAGATCAGTTTGAACATCTGCAGTTTCTTCTCCGCATTTTTTTCAGGAACAATCAGCGCTACCGACCACTGGTTCTCCACCGCAGGGGAATAGGATACATAGCTTGCCTTTCCGTCGATATCCGTCTGGATGACATTGGAGCCCCATTGGGTCATTTTTTCACCGACTGCTTTCCAGTCCTCGCCGAGATCGCCCATCTTCTTCAGCAGAATATTATCGCTGTCCGGATGATAGATGAACGTACCGGTCTTATCAATCAGTACGGCAAAACCGCTGCCCTTATAATTAAAAGCACTCAACGCCTGTGTTATTTGCTCCGTGGAGATATCCGCTCCCGCCACTCCAATCAGCTTGCCGGCATCATTCAGAATCGGCGCACTGACACTGACTACCATCTTGCCCGAGCCGGCATCAATATAAGGGTCAGTAACTGTAACACGGTTATTATTGGCCGTCACCGCGTACCAGTCGCGTTCCTTCAGATTAAAATCTGCCGGAGGTTCAAACTCATCCTGGGTAATTACTTTGTTCAACGCATCCAATCCCACATATACGTTCAGCAGGTTCTTGTTGTTCTCCTTAATCAGGTTAAGTGTACGGATCAGTTCACTATAGCCGTTTGTCGTCTTTAGCGTATCCCCGGAGTCTGCCCGATCGATGAAGTCACGGACATAAGCATTGGCATTGAGCAGCTCCACACTGTTCATAGCGGGCTGAAGCAGATCATTGACCTTTACACTGATTTCCTCCTTCTCATAAGTCAGCGAGCTGTTCAGATCATCTACAATAATTTGTTTAGCATTGCTGTAGATCACAACCGATACAATAACGAAAATAGCAACGACAGATAAAATCACGGACAAAAACAGCTTGCCGCGGATACCCATATTGCTAAAGGTTCGAATCATTGAACGCAATGCGGAGAATAGCCCGCTTACCTTCTTTTCCTGTACAGCCGGGTGATCCGGCTCCTTCTTCTCCACAACCTTAAGCTCAGGCTGCAGCCCGTTCTTGATCTTCTCTTCCTTGTTCTTTCTTAGTGCCATAGGACTCCCCGCCTTCCATAAAATATGGGCCGACAATACTCTCTTTGAATGTTTCCTTTGTTTTCGACTTATTTCTTCAAAAAATCCCTTTATCCCTTTAACGTTTTACCTCGAGCTGTGAAAAAACTGTGTCCATGTCAGGTATTTTCACAAAATAGCATAATAAAAAACACATTTTTATGTAAAAATGCGTAATTCGACCCTGTTTATGCTGAGATTAAGGATTTTTTTGGTTTTTATGTGAGGATTTATATCAGTAGGGGGATTAAATAGAGAGTGAAGAGGGAGATGATCCGATATATTCTTAAAGTTTAGCGCGGGGAGAGAGGATGCAGTTGCGGCACCAGATGATACTTCGAAGATTGTGCAAACGATTTGCCGCAACCACGCAAGTTTTTATAACTTTTAACTTTCAATCCTTCTGTGTTCAGACAAACCGGAGACGCAAGGAGTGGGTAGGCCAAAGCTCCTCGTTTACAGGTTCATTGTTGCTATGGAACGATTTCATGGCTGAATGCGTGTCAGAACTCCTGTTGTATTCATTTATAAGTTCGTCGAGCACCATCGATTGATGGAGCACGGCGGGATGGCCCAGAGTATATTGATTTTCCAACTTATTCAGCTTATACCGGGCTTGTTCAATGCGTTGTTTCAAACATTCCGCTTCTTTCACTCTTATCCCTCCTCATTTAAGTATTTTAGAAGAGTATTTCTTTTTCCGGATGAAAATTTTTTTCAGAGAATTCCCCCTGGAAACT